>NZ_CP009283.1:1747500-2057500 GCF_000758625.1 Paenibacillus sp. FSL R7-0273 | reverse complement strand
TAACGGTGTTATGCGGTGTCTGCACGCCTTCAACGTCGCTGAATGCCAGGACATCAGCTTCAGGATCGCTGTAGCCCTTCCAGGCCTCGTACAGCGCATTTCCGCATTCCAGCAGCACGGCCGGGTCATTCCCGCTGAGGCGCAGCACGGACATCGGCCACTTCACGATGCTCAGGCTAACGCCTGGATAAGCAGGATGATTGTAGCTGTCCTCCTTAGGCGCTTTCTGGATCGGGAACGTATGGCGCCCGCCCTGGAAATGGTCGTGGGTCAGAATGGACCCGCCGACAATCGGCAGATCGGCATTAGAGCCGATGAAATAATGCGGGAACGATTCAACAAAAGAGAGCAGCCGCTTCAGCGTATCCTTCGTCAGCTTCATCGGCACATGATCGTGATGGAACACAATGCAGTGCTCGTTATAGTACACGTAAGGCGAGTACTGGAAGAACCACTTCTCTTTGTTCAGCTCAAGCGGAATAATGCGCAGGTTCTGGCGCGGCGGGTGGTTGACCCGGCCGGCATAGCCGACATTCTCACGGCAGAGCTGGCATTTCGGATAGACCGGCGGCGGCAGCAGCCGGGCCATCGCGATTTCCTTCGGACTTTTCTCCGGCTTGGACAGGTTGATCGTCATTTCAATATCGCCGTACGGCGAATCCTGCAGCCAGTAAACATTCTTGGCGACACGGTCCATCCGGATGTAGTTGGAATCAATGCTGAGCTTATAAAAGCGGTCTGTTGCAGCTGCAATCCCCTGCTTCTCTACAATACTGTTGAATTCGGCATTGACCTCTGACGGACGTGCCATCAGCAGGCCCATGATCTTGGCATCCAGCAGGTCACGGTAAGTATCGGTGTTCTCAGGGATGAGGCCGATAGTGAAGCCGTAATCAATCAATACATCAAGCGGAGACTGCGGGCTTTCAAGCGGAGCTTCGCTGAACTCCGCCGCATAGGGCTCACTGAAGCCAAATTGGTCCAGCAGTTCATTTCGGCTGTAATCCACATCCGCCGGCTGGATCAGCTGCTGATGCTGGGCAAACAGGACCAGCTGTTCGATGGCATACAGCGCCTGCTCTGCAGCGGGAGCGGCAGTAGTATCATTAGACATATTAACTCTCCATTCTCCTGGTTCCGGCAAAAGCCCGGTCTGTATTATTCTCCGTAGCCCTGCGGATTGGCCGAATGCCAGTTCCAGGCGCTCTGGATGATTTCTTCAATATCTGCCTTCTGCGGATTCCAGCCCAGCACCGAGCGCGCTTTGGCTGAGGAAGCTACCAGAACTGCCGGGTCACCGGCGCGGCGTTCCTGGACAACCACCGGAATATCCCGGCCGGTTACCTTGCGGGCCGATTCAATAACCTGCTTCACCGAGAAGCCCAGTCCGTTTCCGAGGTTGAACACATTGCTGGCACTGCCGCTGCGCAGGTAGGTTACTGCACGGATGTGGGCATCGGCCAGATCGCTGACATGGATATAGTCGCGTACGCAAGTTCCGTCCTCAGTCGGGTAGTCATCTCCGAAGACTGCGATGCTCTCGCGCTGTCCAAGCGCGGTCTGCAGCACCAGCGGAACGAGATGGCTCTCGGGACGGTGGTCTTCACCGATTTTACCGCTGGCATGTGCGCCTGCAGCATTGAAGTAGCGGAGGGCTACATACTTGATGCCCAGCACTTTGTCAAACCAGGCCATCATGCGCTCCATGGTCAGCTTCGTTTCACCGTAGACATTCGCCGGCTCAGTGCGGTCGCTTTCCTCAATCGGCACCTTCTCAGGTTCGCCGTAGGTGGCAGCTGTTGAGGAGAAGACGATTTTGTCCACACCTGCATGCTGCATGGCTTCCAGCAGGCACTGTGTACCATACACGTTATTGTCGTAGTATTTCACAGGGTCCTTCATGCTCTCGCCGACGAGGGAGCTGGCAGCAAAGTGGATAACCGCTTCAATCTTGTTCTCGGAGAAAAGCTTTGCCAGCAGCTCTTTGTCACGCAGATCGCCTTCATACAGCTTGCCGCCCAGCAGCGCCTCGCGGTGCCCTGTCAGCAGATTGTCAATGACTACAACTTCCTCGCCGCGTTCCAGCAGCTCTGCTACCGTGTGGGACCCGATATAACCTGCTCCGCCTGTTACCAGGATTGCCATATTAGTTCACTCCTTTGAGTTCTTCTACACCGTTGCCGATGCCGCATACATAGAATTCGCCGGTCAGGCCGGTTCTTGCAGTGTAAGCCTCGCCTACTTCACGGATGAAGCGTTCCACGTCATCTTCGTGAACCAGAGATACTGTGCATCCGCCAAAGCCTGCACCAGTCATCCGGGAGCCGAGTGTACCAGGAATGCGCTGCGCTTCCTCTACCATCACATCCAGCTCTTCGCAGCTTACTTCGTACAGGTCGCGCAGTGACACGTGGGAGTCGTTCATGAACAGTCCGAACTGCTTCAGATCGTTATTCTTCAGCACTTCTACAGAGTCAAGCACACGCTGGTTTTCTTCCACAACGTGGCGGGCCCGGCGGCGTACGGTTTCGTCTGCGATTTTGTCCTGGTGAAGCTCGAACTGCTCCGGCTTCATCTCTGCCAGATACGACAGGGAAGGCACTTCCTTCTTCAGGATAGCCAGCGCTTCATCACATTGGCTGCGGCGCTCGTTATATTTGGAGTCTACAAGACCTCTCTTTTTGTTCGTATTACTGATTACCAGCTTGTAGGCTCCGGTTGCAAAGGGAACCAGGCTGTATTCCAGCGTGTCACACATCAGGAGAATCGCATGATCCTGCTTGCCGTTAGCTACTGCGAACTGGTCCATAATCCCGGAGTTTACACCGACGTACTGGTTCTCGGCACGCTGGGACAGGAGGGCAATTTCAACCGTATCGGTATCTCCGCCCAGCAGGGACAGGAAGGCATAGCCTGTAACTACTTCAATGGAAGCGGAGGATGAAAGGCCGGAGCCGTTCGGGATTTCACCGTGGAACAGCAGGTCATAGCCGCCGGAGAGCGGAAGATCCTTTTTCGCCAGCTCAACCAGAACGCCGACAGGGTAGTCAACCCATTCGCCGGTTTTAGCTTTACCGATTTCACTGCTATCGATGGAAGCTTCATACGGGAAATTCGTGGAGGCGAACTGCACCTTGCTGTCGCTGCGCGGACGCACGATCAGGGTTGTTCCGAAATCCAGTGCTGCCGGGAATACATAACCGCCGTTATAGTCCAGATGCTCGCCGATCAGATTGACACGGCCCGGAGCGTAGAATACCCGCGCCTCCTCCGTGCTCTCCCCGTACTTCTCGATAAATTTGCTGTTAAGTTCCTGTATGCTCATAAATGCCACTCCATCCTTTCGTTGTATCACTGCGTCTTTGGAAGCTTGCTTGCGTTCTTTATGGTTACATTATAATAAAATCAGACTTGCCCTGATAATGCAATCATGTGTGTAATGTATGGATAAATGTGACTTTACGCGTTATACTTTGTTCAGGCAGGACCCCAGCTTCTGCACCCGCCTCCCTGCGTGCAGAGCATTGACAGCGTTAAGCCAAGGAAAGGATCTGTCAGCTTGGAACATACTTATTCCGTAGGATCAAATCCCGTATACTTCGAAAAGCAGAATCTGCATGTGCTGTTTGCCGGCGAAAGCCAGACCCTGCCGGTCCATCAGGCCGGCCCCAAAATCTACGATTACTACCTGCTTCACTTCATTGAATCCGGCTGCGGGCTCTTTACAACCGAGCACCGTAAATATGAGCTGGGGCCGGGCGACTGCTTCCTGATCCATCCGGGGCAGCTTGTCAGCTATGTCTCAGACCGACAGCAGCCCTGGCGTTACCGCTGGGCTGCCTTCACAGGAGCCGACACCGACAGCCTCGTGCTCCAGGCAGGCTTCGCGCCGCAGCAGCCGGTGCTGTCCACGGCAGAGGGGTCGGTAATCCCTGCCGCCCTGGAAGGGATGATGCAGGCTTTTTATGCCAACAAGGACAGCGCCCATCTTACCTCACTCGGCTACCTGTATCTTGTGATCGGTGAAGCAACAGAACGCCATCTTTCCGCTTCCCGCCTGCCGGGGGCAGAATCCCAGGTCAAGCGTACTGTGAAGCAGATGATTCATTATATGGCTTCCCAATATGCCCATCCGGTATCCATCGAGCAGATGTGCGCCAGCCTTGGCTACAACCGCGCTTATCTGTCACGGATTTTCAAGCAGGAGACAGGGCTCTCTCCGGTTACCTACCTGCTTAAGCTGCGCATCGAGAAATCACGCCAGCTGCTGCGCGAGCGCCCTGAGCTGTCTGTCGAGCAGGTGGCTGCTTCGGTTGGGCTGACTGATGCGCTGTACTTCTCGCGCCAGTTCAAGCGCTTCTGTGCCCAGTCCCCGACCGCCTACCGCCTGGCGACAGCCAGACCCGGGGAGAAATAGCCAGCCGTGCCCGTGTGCCGGACTCCTGCGCTTACCTGCTCCTGACAAGTTCCGGCTCTGCAGGTGGCACTATTTCTTATACTTGTCTGAGAGCCAGACCTTTATGTAAAACAATAGCCCGTTTCCATCATGCGGAACGGGCTGTTCAGGTTATGCTGCTATATCTAAACCACATATGGCGCTTTAGGGTCCTGTCCATGTTGTATTGCTTTGCCTGAAACAAATGGACGAGGAGATTAAGTTGAAAAAAGACAACTAATTCTTATAACACTCTTAGGTTTTAGAGTTTAGTTGGAAAAAAGCCACTTAATTATGCGTTTTACCCTTATAAGGTGTTAATAGGCCAAAATTAAGATGCTCTTTTACACCTAATTACCTGAAAAGCTCCAAAACATCGAAATTAAGTGTCTAAAATCCATCTAATGCCCCGGACACCCGCTTCTCACCAGAATCAAACGAGCATCAGGCAGCAGGCATGATACATCAGTATCAGGCATCAGGCATCAGACATCTGCCATCAGTCAAGCCTCAAACCTCAGACATCAGGCATCAGACATCAGACATCAGACATCAGCTCTCGCTCTCGGTCTTCAGGATCGTTTCGATCCGGTCCAGCTCCTCCTGCGAGAACTCCGGGTGGGACAGGCAGGCGATGTTCTCCTCAATCTGGCTGATCCGGCTGGCACCGATCAAGGCGGAGGTCACCTTGCCGTCCCGCAAAGTCCACTGCAGCGCCAGCTGCGCCAGACTTTGGCCGCGTGTGACAGCCAGCTGGTTGAGGGCACGGATTTTGCGCTGCACCTCAGGCGTTATCCCGTTCTCATCCAGCGCCGCAGACGGGCCGGCTGCCCGCGAATCCTCAGGGATGCCGTTGAGGTATTTACTGCTCAGCAAGCCCTGGGCCAGCGGTGTAAAGGCAATACTGCCGACCCCGTTCTCCTCAAGCACCTGCTGCAGCCCGCCTTCGATCCAGCGGTCCAGCATCGAATACCGCGGCTGATGAATCAGGAGCGGCGTGCCCAGCTTGTTCAGAATCCGGATCGCCTCCACCGTCTGCTCCGCCGTATAGTTGGACAATCCGACGTACAGCGCTTTGCCTGAGCGGACGGCATGGTCAAGCGCACCCATTGTCTCTTCGAGCGGCGTCTCCGGGTCCGGGCGGTGGGAATAGAAAATATCCACGTACTCAAGCCCGAGCCGCTTCAGGCTCTGATCCAGGCTCGACAGCATATATTTCCGCGAACCCCAGTCACCGTACGGCCCCGGCCACATATAATATCCCGCCTTGGTGGATATCACCATCTCATCGCGGTACGCGGAAAGCTCACGGCTCAGCACCTTGCCGAACAGCTCCTCAGCGGAGCCCGCAGGCGGGCCGTAGTTATTCGCCAGGTCAAAATGGGTAATACCGAGATCAAAGGAGCGCGTAATCATTTCCCGGCCGTTCTCGTAAGTGTTGATTCCGCCGAAGTTATGCCACAGTCCCAGCGAAATTGCCGGAAGCTTTAGGCCGGACCTGCCAGAGCGGTTATACTGCATCACTTCATACCGTTCATCACTAGCCACATATACCATTGCCGATCCCTGCCTCTCGCTAGCCTCAATTGCTTCACTACCCTAATTTAAACCTGGCGCTGCCGTTATAATCTTGCCGCTTAACAGAATTACGCTTTACAGCTGCTCAAGCACCCTGTTCATGACCTCTCCGATCCGGTCCGTAATAATCAGGTCAGCCCTGTGATCATAAGGAGTCGGCTCCCCGTTCAGCAGGACGGTATGGCGCCCGTTAAAATAGGTAACGAGGCTCGCGGCAGGCTGTACAGTCAGCGAGGTACCGCCGATAATCAGCAGATCGGCAGCGGCAATCGCCGCGACAGAGCCCACAAGCACATCATGATCAAGCTCTTCTTCATAAAGCACTACGTCCGGTTTGATGATGCTGCCGCAATCCCCGCAGCACGGAACACGGTCAGCAGCACCTGTAACGGCCTCCAGACTGTAAAAGCGGCCGCAGCCCATACAGTGATTGCGGTGAACCGAGCCGTGCAGCTCAAAGACGGCACGGCTGCCAGCCTGCTGGTGCAGCCCGTCAATATTCTGGGTGATTACCGCCTTCAGCTTTCCCTGGCCCTCAAGCTCGGCAAGCAGCAGATGCGCGCCGTTCGGAGCAGCTTCCGGATGCAGCATTTTGCTGCGGTAGAAATCAAAAAAAATGTCCGGAGAGGACATGAAAAAACGCCGGCTGAGCATGACCTCAGGCGGGTACGGGGAATTATGCTCGGTCTGATAGAGACCCGCTGCGGAACGAAAATCGGGAATCCCGCTTTCGGTCGAGGTTCCCGCTCCTCCAAAAAATACGATATTACCGCTGTTCTTAATCCAGGAAACCAGTGTCTGCACTTGATCCATAGCCTTCACACGCATCCTTTCCTTCAGCAGATTAATCCATTTGTAACGACAAGCTGATGGTAGCCGGTGATTACCGTATCGGCATCCAGCAGATGACCGGAGCTTCCTTCAGGTGAAATCCCGACGGACAGCCGCAGGCCTGCACCTTTGCCCAGCTGCATATCGGCGTTACTGTCACCGATTATTATGGTATTCTCCGGCAGCACCCCAAGCTCGCGGCAGGCCGTTTCAGCCATTTCCGGAGCAGGCTTGCCTAACCGCACACGGTCTCTTGTGACAACCGTCCCAAAATATCCGGTGATGCCCATCCATTCCAGCTGCTCACCGGTTGTCTTTGAGCCGTCAGAGGTCACAACGCCCAGCTTCAGCTTCAAGGCCGAACACTGCTGCAGGAACGGCAGCAGGCCCGGCAGAGGAATTGCGGCACGGCGCGCCCGCAGCTCCTCCATCGCCCCTTTGGCAATAGAATTAACGCGGGACACCGCTTCATTCCAGGGTACCCCTGCCCCATACAGATGCCAGGCCAATATGCCCGTTGTCTCTTCAGCAGTTGCCATAGCCAGCGGCCCGGCCGGGTCATAGCCGGTAAGCCGGCCGTCAGCACTGTGCCGGGTCCCCAGCACCCGGGACATGTCAGGCAGGCGTCTGTCACCGATGAGCGCCAGCTGATTATCAAGCCCTTCCAGCACCAGCTCTGCCCAGATGCCCCAGGTGGCGAGCAGGTCCAGCAAGGTGCCGTCCTTATCAAACAGTATGCTCTGGCACGGTACGGTCAGATTGTTAACATGCAGCAGCGGCATCATCCGACTCCTCTCAGCTTCTATAGAATCTATCGCAGGTTGCCAAGCCAATCCAGCATGGCTTTCGCAGTCTGGGTCTGCTGCTTCTCTTCGGTTATCGCCGGTTCGCCGTCACCCTTCTGCGGGCCGTAGCTGCCAAACTGGGCGTGGTTGCCGCCGTCGATGGAGAAATAGACGGTATTACCAGGCAGATAGCTGCGGCCTTCATTATAGCTGTCCCTGTTAACTACTGTATCGGCTGTGCCGAGTACGGATAAAACAGACAGCGTCGTGTTCTTTAAATTGCCCTTTTCATCAGGATAGGAGGCAAGAAAAAAGACACCCTCCAGCTGATCCTCATGCTCTGCCGCATAACGTGACGCCATAACTCCGCCGAGCGAGTGGCCTCCAAGTACAAAGGACCAGTCAGGGTGTGCACTGATAATATCTGCCGCCGCATTTCCTTTGATAACTGCCAGATTAAACGGCATTTTGGCTATGTAGAACGGATGTCCTGCAGTGGCCATTCTTTTGGCCAGAGGCGCATATGCCTCCGCCGCTACAAGCGCGCCGGGATAAAAAATAACGGCTGTGCCGCTTATGACTGAAGGCTCAAAGGAAATCCAGCCGTCAGTCTGCTCCACAGTGACTCCTCCGGCTGAGAGCAGTGCCGTTTCAGCATTGTGGGCCGGCGCATACGGTGTCAAATATCTCCACAGCAGCAGACCGGCAATAATCAGGAACACGGCAAGCGATAAGAGGATTCTGCGCCGGTTTATCGTTTTCTTCAATTAGGTTCACTCCCGAGTACTGCATACAAAAATTATAGAGGAATCACAGAAATCAAACAACCTTCAACATATCGCCACAAATAAACCCGCTGATAGCGCTTTCTATTGTGATTGAATTCACAATAAACCTGCTTAAAAACATGTATTTTAAAATTAAATTAAAAACTTATGCATGCAGAACGTAATTTAAACAGTACAACTTTGGGGGTTAGGCAATGGCAAGGGAGAACTTGCTGGAGACGCGCGGAGAGACCTTTTTTCTCAACCTGCGCTTCATGCTTATCGTCACTGTATTTGCCGGCAATGCGATCGAGCCTCTGATCAGCCGGATGGGCGGCGTGCACGGGCTTTATATGTGGATTTTCAGCTTCCATATGCCGCTGTTCGTGCTGGTAACAGGGTATTTCGCGAAGAAAAGCCTTACCGGCGGCGCAGGGCGCAAGGTACTCCTTCAGATCGGCATGCAATATCTGATCTTTCAGTCCCTGTATTCTGCACTTGATGCTTCCCTTTTCCATGTAGACGGCATTCATCATTCCGTATTCGCACCTTATCTGCTCCTGTGGTTTCTGGCGAGCCATGCCTGCTGGCGTCTTCTGATGCTGGGAATGGGTAAGTGGTCTGCACCCGCACAGATCGCCTTCGCTGTAACAGCCGGTGTGGCTGTAGGCTACCTGCAGGTTGACGGGGTCTGGTTCAGCATCAGCCGTACCTTTGTTTATCTGCCTTACTTCGTAATCGGCTATCATTTCTCTTTTGAAGCCTTTACCAGGCTGTACCGCAAATATATTAAAGCCGCCGCTGCTGCAGCCTCCCTGCTGTTCCTGGCCGTTCTGGCCCTGGCGATTCCCGAGCTTCACCTCGGCTGGCTGTACGGCAATATGACTTACATGCAGCTGGGCGCAGCTGCATGGTATGCAGGCGTATACCGGCTTGCGCTGTACGCAGTCCAGATTGCCGCTTCGCTCGCTTTTCTCGGACTCGTGCCTTATGGTGTCAGCCGGATGACCGACTGGGGCCGCCGCACGCTGTATGTGTTCCTGCTCCACGGCTTCGTGGTCCGGCTGGCCGCAGTCTCGGGAATCTACAGCTATATCGGCAATGCTGCGGGAGCTGCCCTGCTCGTGCTAGCAGCCGTGCTCTGCACTATATTGCTGGCCCTACCGGGCGTAAAACGCTGGCTTCACCCGCTGGTTGAACCGCCGGTGGACTGGATGATTACCCTGCAGCGCGCCGCACTCCGGCGAACACCCTAAGTTCACGGGCGGCATATCCCCTGCAACTACAAACGCCCGGCTCCATGAGCGGTTATCCGCTTATCAGGAGCCGGGCGTTTATGCGCGTCATTCTGCCGGCAGGGTATAGCTTATCTTCATTATAATATTCTGCGCATAATCACCGAACTCACGGCCGAACAGATTCAGCCCTCCCTGATTAACCGCCTCCGGATTGACACCGATCCGCAGCCGTACCTTGGGACTTTCCTTGACCTGCAGCATGCTGAGGCTGATATCGGATATCTTTTGCTGATTAAGGGTCGTCATTCCAGGCTCCACACGCCAGACTGTCAGCATTCCGTATTGTGTCGAGCCGTCAGGCCACCACTGCGGATTCAGTCTGCCGCGCCGGTCACCGAAATCACCGGGACAGCTCCACATGCCGATCTCCACACCGTTCACCCTTACAGAAATATCCGACGTCCAGCTCTGGTCATAATTCGGCGCTTCAGAACACAGCTCCATGGACAGCTCAAGCGCTTCAAGCTCTGCTCCCGCAGGAAGGTCTACCGGCAGCAGATACTCCACATACCCCCGGCTCAGCCAGATTATCTGGGCACTGATGCGTTTGGGATGATAGAAGCCCGCCGGTTCATCCTCCCTGATAATCAGCCCCTCGGCGCTGGCCATACCGCAGGTAGGCGCTGTCTCACAGTCACTGTAATGGCCGACCGGCATGTCTACCTCATAGACACAGGTCTGACCGCCGGAACCGGCCTTTGGCCCGCCAAGGCTAATCAGAATATTGCCGGAGGTGCTGGTGCACACCTTCATCGAGCCGCGGGAAGCGGGAGCTGAGGCAGTCCGGATCAGTCCGGCGGCCTCCAGCACTTTTACATTGCTGGCGACCGTTGATACCGGAAGCTCCAGTCTGCCGGCAATTTCAATAATATTAAGACTCCCCGCATTCAATAGCCGCAGAATATCGACTCTCGGCCGCGTGGACAGGGCATGGGCCACCGCGATCAGCCGGTCCGGGTCTTCAATGCTAAGCTCCTGCACTGGCGTATCCTCCTTCATACAAAATAGCTTTAAATCCGCGCCGCAACCCGGCATCCGGTGGATTAGGAGCCCGGCTATACCGGCTCATTCATCATTATTGAGCGGATCACCGTCAGCGGCACCTTAGGCTTTCTGTCATAAGTCAGCAGCCCGTTAATCTCCTGCTCGACATCGGTCAGCTGGGTGTAGCAGTAGCCCTGAATCACCGGTGATGTGAACATGGGTCCGACCACCGCTCTCAGCCGGCTCACAAAGTCCTCGCCGCTCTCCGCTCCGGAGTAGCCCCAGCCCTCCCACTCGCTTTTTTTGAAGGCAATGCCTCCAAACTCCGAAACAAGCAGCGGCTGCCCCTGGTACGAAGCCCCTCCTACAAAAATCCTGCGGTTCGCAGGCATGGCGTTAACGGCCGATTCAGCCGAGGCATATCTCTGCTCCAGCACCTCCCGGCGGCTCTCATAATCATGAATGGTAACCAGGTCTGTTGTCATATGCTCCCAGCCGTCATTATAAACCACAGGTCTCGTCCCATCGAGGGATTTCGTTAAATGATACATGGCGAGTCCATGCTGCTGCTGGCGTACATCAATCTGAACATTGGGAATCCCCCAGCTCTCATTAATCGGAACCCAGGCTACTATGCAGGGATGATTGTAATCACGCTCCATAATCTCCAGCCACTCCCGTGTAAAGCGGCGGATATAACGCTCTGAGAATTCATACGCATTAGCCGCCTCACTCCATACCAGCAGGCCGAGCTTGTCGCACCAGTAGAGGAAGCGCGGATCCTCTGTCTTCTGGTGCTTGCGGACACCGTTGAAGCCCATCTCCTTGGCCAGCTCGGCATCACGCCTCAAATCACCATCCGAGGGTGCTGTCAGGATTCCGTCTGGAAAATAACCCTGATCCAGCACGAGACGCTGATAATACGGGCGGTTGTTCAGGCAGAGCTTCCCGTTTTCCACTGATATTTTGCGCATTCCAAAATAAGCAGCGGCTTCATCAATCACCGTCTCCCCGCAGACAAGCTGAAACTGTACATCATACAGATTCGGGTGCTCCGGGCTCCATAGCCGGCCAAGCCCGTGATCGGTGAAATCGCCAAGGCCGATCGTCCGCTGCTGCTCCGCACCGCCAACCGCATACTCATCTTCGGCAATCCCTTCCTTATCAAAGCTGATTCTGACGCGGAGCTTCAACTGACCCGGCGTGTGTTCATAGCCATTCAGAAAAGTCTGTATCCCGACCTCATTGCGGTCAATATCCGGGGTAATCAGCGTTTTGGCCAAATAAACGTCCGACAGCGGCTCCAGCCACACACTCTGCCAAATTCCGGTGGTCCGGGTATAAAATATAGAAGCAGACTTCTCCAGCCAATACTGCTTGCCCCGGGGAAGAGTAACATCGCGGCTGAAATCCTCCGCCCTCACGACCACCGTATTACTACCATGAACCAGGGATGCCGTAATCTCTGCCTGAAAAGGGGTATGTCCACCTTCATGCACGGCGGCAAGCTGTCCGTTAATCCAGACCTTTGCCAGATAATCTACCGCCCCGAAGTGCAATACAATTCTCTTGCCGTTCCAGTCTGCGGGAAGCTCAAACGTTCTCCGGTACCATACTACATCATGAAAAGAAGGGTCAGCGATTCCGCTAAGCCTGCTCTGAAAAGCAAACGGCACCTGTATGGTCCGGTCAGAAAATGCTCCCGTCTCCCCCGTAAACCAGCGCTCTGCTTCACCGGTGCGCTCATCATCAAAGCTGAAATCCCACTCCCCGTTAAGGCTCTGCCAAGCCTTGCGCACAAACTGGGGTCTCGGGTACTCCGGACGGGGGACTGGGGTATGGCCTGCTTCATTCATCAAAATGAGCTTCACTCCTGTCATTTCATTTAATTATTACAGATTAATTAGAATAAATAATTAATTACAATACAGACTAAGAATAATATCCGTTAAAACAATTCAGATTATAATGCCGGCCTTTCTTGGTGTCAACGCTTACAATTTATCTTTTGGGCACTATGACTACGCCTCAGATCTGATGCTCAACCGTGTCCGCAATGTATTATTTATTACATGTTTATTGTAACAATACGAAGCACCCATTATTTTACTCCCATCATTCAAAAGCAGGCTGGTTACCCGCGGGAATCACCGGAGGGACGCAAGATAACCGCTTACGCCGCATCAGGTCCGCAGCCTGATCCCCATAAGCCGACAAACTTCACATTGTCCGGTAGAAAAAACAGGCCTTTTATGATAGACTCACTAATAACAATTGCTGGCTGCCTGCTTCGGGAGGCTTGTCAGACCTTGTTAAATACGGCATTGTTTTTTATAGAAACGGCTCCGCCCTCCTTCTGAATGAAGCTGGACCCCGTTCTTTCTATAATCCGCAGATACGCATCTTTCGGGATTGCAATGCGTTAATGCGACACTATATCCGTTCAACAAATTTCGGGAGGGAATGTTATTATGGCAGCCAAGAAAATGCGTTCAGACATGATTAAAAAAGGCTTCGACCGTGCACCGCACCGCAGTCTCCTGCGTGCCGCAGGCGTAAAGGAAGAGGATTTCGGCAAACCGTTCATTGCGGTCTGTAACTCTTACATCGACATCGTACCTGGACATGTACATCTTCAGGAGTTCGGCAAAATCGTCAAGGAAGCGATCCGCGAAGCCGGCGGCGTTCCTTTTGAATTCAATACAATCGGCGTAGATGACGGGATTGCCATGGGCCATATCGGCATGCGCTATTCACTGCCAAGCCGCGAGATCATCGCAGATGCACTGGAAACCGTTGTTTCCGCGCACTGGTTCGACGGCATGGTCTGCATTCCCAACTGTGATAAAATCACCCCGGGCATGATGATGGGCGCCCTGCGCGTCAACATCCCGACAATCTTTGTCAGCGGCGGACCCATGAAGGCCGGCGTTGACAGCAAAGGCAACAAGCTCTCCCTTACTTCCGTATTCGAAGGCGTAGGCGCGCATCAGGTCGGCAAAATCAACGATGCTGAGCTGCTGGAGCTTGAACAATTCGGCTGTCCTACCTGCGGCTCCTGCTCAGGTATGTTCACAGCGAACTCCATGAACTGTCTGGCTGAAGCCATGGGACTTGCCCTTCCGGGTAACGGAACAATCCTGGCAGTGGCTGAAGAGCGCAGAGATTTTGTCCGCAAATCAGCAACCCAGCTGATGGAGCTGATCAAGCTGGACCTGAAGCCGCGTGATATCGTAACCAAGGAGTCACTGGATAACGCCTTCGCACTGGATATGGCAATGGGCGGCTCTACGAATACAGTGCTTCACACATTGGCTTTGGCCCAGGAGGCTGAAATCGATTATCCGCTGGAACGCATCAACGAAGTGGCGAACCGCGTACCTTATCTGGCCAAGCTGGCACCAGCCTCCGACATCTTCATCGAGGACGTTGACCGGGCAGGCGGCGTAAGCGCCGTGCTGAACGAGCTGCTTAAGAAGCCGGGCGCCATCTTCGGCGACTGCATGACCGTCACCGGCAAAACCATTGCCGAGAATGTCCGCGGCCACGAAATCCTGGATACCAGCGTCATTCATAAGCTGGACAACCCGTACTCCGAAGTGGGCGGCCTCGCTGTACTGTACGGCAACCTCGCTCCAGAAGGCTCGATCATCAAGGTCGGTGCGGTTGATGCTTCCGTCGGCGGCTACCACAAAGGACCTGCGATCTGCTTCGACTCGCAGGAAACTGCGCTGGAAGGCATCGCTAACGGCAAGGTTAAGGAAGGCCATGTCGTAGTTATCCGTTACGAAGGTCCGAAGGGCGGACCGGGCATGCCGGAAATGCTTGCCCCTACCTCCCAGATCGTCGGTATGGGCCTTGGCGCCAAAGTCGGTCTGATCACTGACGGACGCTTCTCCGGCGCATCCCGCGGAATCAGCATCGGCCATATCTCGCCGGAAGCTGCTGAAGGCGGACCGATCGCGTTCGTTGAAGACGGAGACATCATCGAGCTGGATCTGATCAACCGCAAGATCGAGCTGCTGGTTGATGAAGAAACACTGGCTACCCGCCGCACAGGCTGGAAGGGCTTTGAGCCTAAGGTCAAAAAAGGCTATCTGGCCCGTTATTCCGCACTCGTTACCAACGCCAGCAAAGGCGGCGTGCTGAAGATTTAATAATCGTTGTGTGCAGGTCCCGGACGTTTAATGCGTCCGGGACTTTTTTTATGTGCGGACCTTTGCTGTATACGCGTCCGGGGCTCTTTTGGATGAAGTGAAAGACTAATGCCGGCGTTTACAGGTATAGCCTCTGCCAGACGAATAACTGCATTTTGTACAATTAAAAGGCCTGTTTTACCCGGGATTGCAAATATAGCTGTATTCTATGCAACTATCCGGCCGCATAAATTGCAGCTAAGCTATTCAGCCGGCGGATAATCCGCTAAACTAAATTCAGTATTAGACGAAAAATAAGAGGATGGCCAGCAGGCTGTATATCAGATAACAAAAAAGACAGGAGCTCAAAAGCCCCTGTCCTATCCTGTCCTGCTCAAGTTATAACAATAATAATTGCCTAGTCAAATTAACGATTCAGTCAGCTAATTATGTTAATGGACAGCCGTCGCGCCCGGAAGCTCAGCTTCCAGGGCCAGCTCCTCTTCCCTTGCCCGCTCACGCGTCTTAACCTGCTTCTGCGGCCGCTGCTGGTTCATCTTGTCAAGCAGCTCCGAGACCGGCATGAGCATCATCTTCGGCACCAGCACCTCACTGCGCTCCTTGAGCCGTGCCCCGCCTGCCGGATGAATGACACTGAGCAGGATGCTCAGATAAAATTTGGTCGAACGGGCAAACCAGCCGTCCGGAAGATCAAGCACCATGAAGCCGAATTTCTCGGGTCCGCGGTTAAGCATGCTTACCCCGTACAGCGCCTTGGCTTCGGCCAGATCCATGTCTGCGGCAATCCGTTCCGCCAGCACCGGCAGATCCTTTTCCATACGCCGGATCATCCGGATGGCCAGCTGTGCAGAGGACCGGGAATGCACGCCGAGCTCGAACAGCTGCCTGTTGTCAATATGCAGCTCAATAATCGGGTCGCCTTTGGCCAGGCGTTCACCGTTATCCATCAGCACAGGCTCGCCCTGATACTTGCGCAGCCGGTAATGCAGAAAGGGGTCAGCCGGGGCAATCGTCTTAATCCGGAACAGGAACTGGAAGCACTGCTCCCAGATCAGCCATAAGCCGACGACCAGGCGTTTGCCGAAGGAGAGCCGCGAGATCGGGGAGGTCTGTACCTGCCTGATCATCTCGTCAATCCGGATGCTCCGCAGCCCGCGGCGGTCCGCCTCCTGCAGCATGCGCTCCAGGGCGGTCAGCATATGCTCCGGTGCTTTGGGATCAGCGCCCAGTGTCGTACCGCAGTCATGCAGAAGCATTACCTCACCGGGGCCCAGCTTGTTAAGCAGCTTGCCGGTCAGGCGCTCCGCACCCAGCTTTTCCTTCCAGTCCCCAAACATCGCTGACCACAGAACAATCTGCACCTGACGGCGCTTGGAGAAGTCGAACAGGTTAACAATCCCCCACGGCGGACGGTAATACGTGCTGCGCACACCGGTAATACTGTAAATAATGTCATCTGTACGCTTAATCTGCTGCTTTACGGTTGCAGGCCGCATCAGCCAGTTGGTTTTGTGCACATAATTATGAATTCCGATGAGATGACCCTCATCATGGATACGCTTTATAATCTCCGGATTCTGCTCGGCGTGTGAGCCTACGACAAAGAAGGTCGCCTTGGCATCATACCGCTTTAGAAGATCCAGCAGCAGCGGTGTATAGTGCGGGTCCGGCCCGTCATCAAAGGTAAGGGCAAATTCACTGCGCCCGATTCCCTTGCGGAAGACGCGGTAGCCGAAAATTCTGCTGATCATTCCGGGAATGAAAGCATAGAAGGTAGAAATGTAAAATAACCAGAGCAGCAAAGTCTGCATGTATATTCCCCGCTTTTCCAGAGTTGACTTTGGCTCGTTTTACGGGTACGGCCAAGTAGGGTGACAGTTGTCGGAAAAATCCGCAAAAAGAACGTTACCCCCTATTTTAACACAGGTGCTAAAGAAAAAGACGCATTTTTATTAAAATCGTGTACAATGAATGCATGTTAAATTTGTCATTTACTCTAAAAAGAAACCATTTTTCCGGAGCAACGTAAATTCAGCTAAAACGGTCTTATGAAAAAGGAGTCGTGTTAATCTATGCTGCCGCTGTACAAAAAATATTGGCGAACGTTCTTTGACATCGGACTGGTCGTGCTGACGGTGTATCTTGTTATGCTCGCGTTCAGCAAGCTGTACCAGCTCGCCGCACCTGTATTCCTGTCTTTTTTTGTGTTCCTGCTGATTGAGCCGCTGGCCCGCTTCCTCAACCGCAAAGGCCTGGGCAAGCCCTTCGCCTCAGCCATCTCTGTCATTCTGTTCCTGGTCATTCTGCTCGGCATTCTGTTTGGCGCCGGTCTGCTGATCGCTACTCAAGCGCTGCAGTTCCAGGAAAGCCTGCCGAAATATACGGCGATTGTCCAGCAGCATTTTACGGAAGCCACTACATATCTCCAGCTGCAGATTGATGCGCTGCCGGCCGATCTGACCGACAAAATCAACGGCTATTTTACCGATGCCACCAACGTCCTGTCGGGCTGGCTGGTTGTTTTCTTTAAATATATGATCGGAGCGCTTGGCTCCTTCTCTTCCTTTATGGGAAATTTCGGAATTGCAATTATTCTCGCCTTCTTCCTCAGCATGGAGATCAAGGACTGGCGCAAAATTGCCCATGATAAAATGCCAAAGACGTTCAAGACGGCTTACGCTTTTGTACAGGGGAACGTGTTCAAGGCTATCGGCTCTTACCTCAAGGCACAGCTGATCCTGATCAGCATCACCTTTGTTATCGTCCTGGCCGGCCTGCTTATTCTTGGTACCGGCAATGTATTGACACTGGCGCTGGTCTGTGCCGTCTTTGATGTGCTGCCGCTGCTTGGCGTATCGACTATTCTGATCCCATGGATCATTTACCTGTTCATCATCGGCAATACTTCCCTGGCCATCGGCCTGATCGTCCTGCTCGCTGTGGTGCTGATTGTACGGCAGCTGCTCGAGCCCAAAATCACAGGTAACTCAATCGGAGTATCCTCCGCTTTCCTGATGCTCTCATTCGTCATCTTCTCGATGTCAGCCTTCGGTGTCGCCGGACTGATCCTGTCGCCGATTCTGCTCATTCTTATTAAGGAGCTGATCCAGCAGGGCTATCTGCAGCGCTGGATCTACCTCCCGCAGGAGGAGTTCATTGTATCACCGTTCGCAGCTTCTGGACCGTCAACTGCCGGCGGCACCGTGTCCGGCGAGCCTGCTGAAGAGCCTCAGGTCCCTTCGGATGAGGCCGACAGCAAGTCAAAAATCTGACCAAACAGCCGGGTAGCGGCATGCTCACTGTCCGGAGCCACATTCTCCACGGCTACGGACACGGCATACCGTGGATGGTCAGCCGGCCCGTAGCCGATAAACCACTGGTTGTTGCGGGGCATCCCCTTCACCAGCGTCTGGGCTGTTCCGGATTTGCCGGCAACCGGCCACTGCGTGCTGCGCAGCCGCTTTCCGGTTCCCTCGGTTACGACCAGCCGCATCCATGACAGCAGCGCCTGCGAGGTCTCACGGGAGACGGCGCCTGCAGCAGCCGGCGCCAGATGGGCGGGCAGCTCCTGCAGCGTCTGCCCGTTCCGGAAGGCGACGCGCTGCAGAATGCGCGGCGCCCGCACTTCCCCGCCATGCAGCAGCGTCACTACCAGATTCGCCGCCTGCAGCGGCGTCATGGTTACATCCCGCTGGCCAATGGCGGTCTGCACCCTGGCCCCGGCGTCGTCCGGTACCAGGGTGCTGAAGATCCGGCCCGGCTGCTCGCCAGCCAGCGGCCGGAGCACCGGCTGGCCGAGCGTGTCCGCGGCCTGCCAGCCGATGTCTCTGCCCAGGCCGAGCGCAAGCGCTGCGGCCTGGAGCTGAGCGCCGCTGAGCCGCTCGGCCAGCGAAGCGAATACGGTATTGCAGGACACGGCGAACCCTTGCGCCAGCGTGAGGGAGCCGTGTTTTTTGCCGTGAGGGCAGGACAGGTGATACCTGCCGAATTCGCCGGAGCAGAAGAAGCGTTCCTCCGGCGAGGTCAGGCCGGCCTCCAGCGCTGCGGCGGCCGTTACAATTTTAAATACAGAGCCTGGAACCGCGGCCTGCAGCGCCCGGTTATTCCACTCGCCCCCTTCGGGCGAAATATGGTTAGGATCATATAAAGGCAGTGACACCATCGCCTCAATGTCACCTGATCTGGAATCGAGAACAACCACGGCACCTTCCTTCACCCCGGCCTTCACAGCAAGCTTTTCTATCGCTTCCTGCAGCTCTTTGTCAATCGTAGTATAAACAGAGAGCGGATAATACGGATTCCCCGGTGCTCTGACTTTCAGCCGGCTGCCAGGGAGCCGGTTGCCGCGCGCATCGACCTGGGCATACACCTCAGTATGCCCAACGCCCTGCAGCAGCGGCTCCAGCGTCTTCTCAAGCCCGTCCGTTCCGGACAGCGGGACCCGCAGTCCGGTAGGGGACTGTCTGGCGGCTGCCGGTGACAGCTCCGACAAGTAGCCCAGCCACTGACGTCCCGTTGCCGCTTCGTCATACCTGCGGACATACGGCAGCGCACGCACGCCGCTAATCTCAAGCTTCTCCACCCGCTCCGCCTGGTCCGGGGTCAGTGCCAGCGGGTCCCGGCCGTCTGCCGCCGGCCAGAGCAGCGGCTCCTTCAGGCCGCGGATCCGGCTGTCCAGCTCTCCATACGTCACGCCAAGCACAGTTGCAAGCTGCTCCAGCTTCGGTTCATCTGCAGTTCCTGCCTTCTCCTCCTGCGGAAAAAAAGCCGCCGTCCATACCGTCTCGCCGGCAAGCGGCTTGCCGTCACGGTCATAGAGCCGCCCCCTCCCGCTGTCGAGCACTGTCTCCCTCTCGCTTTGAATTTCGGCCATTTGTGCCATTGTATATGAAGCGCCCGGCACGTTCCGGTTCTTCAGGACAACCTGCACCCAGGCCAGCCTAAATATCAGAACTCCAATAAGAGCCGACAGTATTAGCAGGCTCCAGACGATACGTTTATTCAAATGCCTATGCAATAGTACTCCTCCTGCTGATACCTGTACATTGAACGGTCAGGCCTTCTGGCTCCTATTATGCCCAACTTGCCGATTTATACCATAAATTCTACAGAAGCGTGTAAGCAGCATATTAAAAAAACCGTACTGTCCCAAAGGACAGCACGGCTGAAGTAAATCATACACTGAACCTGGACAACCGTTCCTTAAGCCTTAGCGAAGCACGCTCCAGCCTGCCGGACAGCTCAACCAGATAATCACTCACATTCTGCTGCTCACCGCTCAGTGAAGCAACCTCCTCGGAAGCTGCTGAGGATTCCTCAGCAAATGAACTGACGTTCCCGATCGTCTCGGATAATCCTCTTTGGGACTGGCTTAGCCCGGCAATGGATTCCGAGACGGAATCCAGTCTCGTTATGAACTGGTTCATCCGCTCCTGTACAGATACGAAAATTTCACTTGTATCCCGGACCGCCGCCATCTGCTCCGTGAAAAGCGGAGCCACTTGAGACAAGGTGCTCACAGTCTCATTTATATCTTTAATGATCGTATCGGTAGTTTCCGCGACCACGGCAATCGAGCGCTTGGACTGGTCGGCAAGCTGGCGGATCTCATCAGCCACCACCATGAAGCCGCTGCCCGCCTCACCTGCCCGGGCTGCCTCGATTGTAGCATTCAGCGACAGGATGTTGGTCTGCTGTGTAATGTTCTGCATCACATCCAGCACCTTAATGACTGAAGATGCCGTCTCCTGCAGCTCGTTTACCTTCTGCACGAGAGTACCGGTCATAGTGCCCGTGCTGCCGGTTCTGACCAGCAGCTCCTGCAGCTTCGCCACTCCCTCCTGGCTGGATTGCCCGACACTATGCGCCGTGCTGCTCATTTCCCGGGCAGCCCCTATAACTTGGGAGGTCTGTCCTGAGATTCTCTCCGTCATTTCATTGCCCCGGTCCGCCTCCAGCGCCAGGCTTCCGGCACCCCCGGCAATCTCCTCGGTTGCCGAAGCAATATCCCTCGCTGCCATTGCCGTCTTGCGTGAGGCACTCCCCAGCGCATCTGCTGTTTCAAGCACTTCCCGGGCGGTCTCATTTGTGTGGATTACAAGCTCGTTAATCCGCTCCATCATCATGTTGAAGGAACCGGAGAGCTGGCCGATCTCATCCTGTGACGTTACCTTGGTCCGTACCCGGAGATCACCCTCAGCCCCGTGAAACATCAGCATTTTCAGCCGGTTCAGCGGACCCGAAACCATCCGGACCATCCAGAAGCCGATCAGAACCGCGATAACAGCAGCGGCCGCTACAGCTATGTATGTAGTATTCAGGATACGGCCCGCATCCTTAATCAGATTCTCGGAAGGCACTACACCGAGCACCCTCCAGCCCGAGCTTGCCAGAGTGCCGTACACGGCCAGAATCGATTTGCCCTGTTCATCCTTGGTCGGCAGTGAGCCTGAAGCCTGGCTCAAGCCGTTAAAGAGCGTTCCGCCCAGGCGAAGATAGGAATCCGTCTCCTGCTGCTGTGAGGTAGCAATCAGCTCGTCCTTGCTTGTCAGCAGCTGGATATAGGAATCCATGCCCAGGCTGACCTTGCTCAGCTGGCTCTCGATTTCAGCGGTCTGGATATCACAGATAGCTATATAGCCTGTGCCCCCGGCGTTACCGCCAACCGACTTGGCAAAATGGAAAACCCCTGTATTCTCCCCCTCTTTTACAGCCTGGGTAATCCATAGGCTCTGAGGCTGCCCGCGCAGCTGGCTGAACCAGTCATTGCCCCGTATTCCTTCAATAAAAGCGCTGTCCGCCGTCCCTGAAGCCACAACCGGAAGGCGCTCATCCAGCGGGACAAGGTACACAGCCTGCATATTACCGGCAGCAGTCAGCCATTCATCCAGCTCAGCCTGAATCCGTGCAGCCGCTGCCCTGCCGGTATCACTGCCGCTTGAAGCAGACACCGCTGCGGACTGAGCGGCCTGCACTATCGTCTTGTTGTAAAATAGCTCGCCCAGCCGGTCCTCGAAACGCAGCAGAATAACATCCAGCTTCTCTGCTGTCTGCTGTACGGTCTGTTCGTTGGCTGCCAGAGCGTTCGTTTCAATCGTATGTTTGGCTACAGAATACGAGGTGTAGCCGAGTGACAGAACGATTCCCATGGTAGTGATAAAAAACACCAGGAATAACCTCGTCCCTAATGATCTGGATGGAAGCAGCCGGGATAAGCCTTTGCTGCCTGCTCTTGAATTGCCCACAATAATCACCGCCAAATTTCATGATCTTTTTGCACATAACCGCATTTAATCATAAACGATTAAGCTTACAGTTGCTGTGATTTTGTTCTATCAGGCGATTAGTGCCGAAGTTTCCCTTAAAAGATTGGAATCTCCACCCTACTTCATCCTTTTCCCCTCTTGAAATCGCCTACGAAAAGGGTTATAACTAAATTATATTATCAAATCATCATTTTGTTATTATATTTACACTAACATTTAATAACAAAATAAATAAAGTTATCATTGCCTGATTATAAAATTAGCAAAGCGGGTGTTGCAAAATGTCACGGCTAAATGAATACATCGGAGGCGTTACCTGGGGCTTCATGGGCAAACGCGGAACGTGGGCAACTGAGGCCGCCGGGACCTCAATGGAACTTATGAAATCGGTTACGGGAGCCAATTGGACGGCAATTGCCTTCAGCGCTTTTCAGGCTACTGCCCAGTCTACAGCCATTCCTTACCAGGAGCCGCCGACGGTTACAGATGATGAAGTGCTGTGGGCAATCCGCAAGGCCAAGTCACTGGGCTTAAGGGTCTGTCTGAAACCGATTGTGAACTGCGCTGACGGTACATGGCGGGCACATATCAATTTTTTTGACAAGGATGTTCCTTGTGAGCCCAAATGGTCTGACTGGTTCCGTTCTTATACCGCCTTTATTCTGCACTATGCCGCGATTGCCGAGGAGACCGGCTGTGAGATGTTCTGCATCGGCTGTGAAATGGTACAGACGGACCGGCGTGAAGCAGAATGGCGTACGCTGATCGCTGAAGTCCGCAAGGTCTACACTGGTGTACTGACCTACAATTGCGATAAGTACCAGGAAGACAATGTGACCTGGTGGGATGCGCTCGATGTAATCTCCTCCAGCGGTTATTATCCTGAAACAGACTGGGAAGAGCAGCTGGACAGAATTGAAGCGGTGGTGCAAGCGAACGGCAAGCCTTTCTTCTTTATGGAAGCCGGCTGCCCGAGCCGCAGCGGAAGCGCAGCGATTCCCAACGACTGGTCACTGCCGGGCGCACCGGATCAGGAGGAGCAGCTCCGGTTCTACCGGGCGATGTTCGGCGCAAGCGGGCGCCGCAGCTGGGTGCAGGGCTTTATGCTCTGGGACTGGCCGGCTGAGCTTTACCCGCTGGAGGAAGCGTCAGCCAATGATGATTACTGTATGTACGGCAAGGCGGCTGCACCGGTTATCAAGGAATATTTTACATCCAAAATAAATAGTAAGGAGTGAACGTTACATCATGACAATAACAACTGAAACATGGCTTGGCGCACTGGAAAATGAACTGCAGAGCAATATCCTCAGCTTCTGGACAAAGCACACGCTGGATGAGGAGCACGGCGGGTTCGTTGGCGAGATTGATAATCAGATGAAGGTTATTCCCGGAGCCGAGAAAAGCCTGGTGCTTAATGCGCGGATTCTCTGGACCTTTGCGACAGCTTACCGGACCTATGGCTCGGCCGAATACCTGGGTATGGCTGAACGGGCCTACAGTTACCTGCTTGAGCACTTTTTGGATAAGGAGTACGGCGGATTGTACTGGATGGTCGATGCGTCAGGGTCCCCTTCCCAGCTCAAGAAGCAGGTATATGGACAGGCTTTTGCCATCTATGCCCTGGCCGAATTCCATCATGCCACCGGCAACGCGGAAGCGCTGGATCTAGCGATTGAGGTATTCCGTGCTTTAGAGAAGTACAGCTATGATTCTGTTTATAAAGGATATATCGAAGCCCTGTCCCGCGAGTGGGAGGTTACGGATGAGCTGTCGCTCAGCGACAAGGATATGAATGAGAAAAAATCGATGAATACCCATCTGCATGTGCTTGAAGGCTACACCGGTCTCTACCGGGTATGGAAGTCCGAGGAGCTGCGGGTCAAGCTGGCCGAGCTGATTGATACGATGCTTGTCCATATTATCGATGATCAGGATCAGCATTTCCACTTATTCCTTGATGAAGAGTGGAATGTAAAATCAGATATCACCTCCTACGGCCACGATATTGAAGGCAGCTGGCTGCTGGTGGAAGCGGCAGAGGTACTTGGGGATGAGGAACTGCTGGAGCGTGTGCGCAAGGTTGCTGTTACTATGGCTGAAGCCGTGCTGGCCGAAGGCATCGACAAGGACGGCGGCATCTGGAACGAGGCTGACACGAACGGCCTGCTGAACGAAGAGAAGGACTGGTGGCCGCAGGCGGAAGCAATGGTAGGCTTCTATAATGCTTATCAGCTGACACAGGACACCCGTTTCCTGGATGCCTCTGCAGCCGTATGGACGTTCATCGACCGTTACATGGTTGACCATGAGCTTGGTGAATGGTACTGGGCGGTAGACGAGCATCTGCAGCCGCTCGTCCATGCACCCAAGGTCAGCGCCTGGAAATGCCCATATCATAACGGCAGAGCCTGCTTTGAGATGATCGGACGGCTGCAGGCTGCTGTAAAGGAGACTCATTAATGACAGCCTTATTCGAAGAACGCAAAGCACAGCTGACACAGCGTTATGAGGAACTGCTTGCTCGTACGAATGAGAAGCTACCTTTCGGCAACGGGATTTATGACCGCTATCGTTACCCGCTGCTGACCGCAGAGCATGCTCCGCTGATCTGGCGTTATGATTTCAACCCTGAGACTAATCCTTATTTTGCCGAGCGCATCGGTGTTAACGGCGTGTTCAATCCCGGAGCCATCGAGCTGGACGGCAGGTTCTACATTATTGCCCGGGTTGAAGGCAATGACCGCAAATCGTTTTTTGCTGTCGCCGAAAGTGACAGCGGTGTGGACGGCTTCCGCTTCTGGGATCATCCGGTTGTGCTGCCTGAGACAGAAGAGCCGGACGTCAATGTCTATGACATGCGGCTTACGAAGCATGAAGATGGCTGGATCTACGGCCTGTTCTGCACCGAGCGCAAGGACCCGGCTGCCCCGCACGGCGACCTGTCCAGTGCCGTGGCACAGTGCGGCATCGCCCGCACCCGGGACCTGAAGAGCTGGGAGCGCCTGGCTGATCTCAAAACCGGTTCGGCCCAGCAGCGTAACGTCGTGCTGCATCCCGAATTCGTAGACGGCATGTATGCCTTCTACACCCGTCCGCAGGACGGCTTCATCGACGCCGGCTCCGGCGGCGGCATCGGCTGGGGCCTGTCTGAATCCATCGAGAACGCGGTAATCGGGCGCGAGACGATTATTGACCAGCGCTATTATCATACGGTCAAGGAAGTGAAGAACGGCCAGGGCCCGGCTCCAATCAAAACCCCGCGCGGCTGGCTTCATATTGCCCACGGTGTACGCAATACCGCTGCCGGCCTGCGCTATGTGCTTTATGTCTTCCTGTCCGACCTGAATGAGCCGAACAAGGTCACCCATGCTCCAGGAGGTCACTTTATTGCACCCGAAGGCGAAGAGCGCGTCGGCGATGTGTCTAACGTAGTGTTCTGCAATGGTGTAATTGCCCGTGATAACGGGGAAATCTACATCTACTATGCCTCCTCCGACACCCGTGTGCATGTAGCAACCACTACAGTCGACCAGATGCTTGACTATGTGCTGAACACACCGGAAGATCCGCTGCGCTCCTATGCCTGCGTTCAGCAGCGCATAGCTTTGATTGACCGTAATTTGCAGCTGTAACTTATCAGCTCTAGATTTAAGAAGGCGGGTGCCTGCAGAACGTATTGCTTCTGCAGGCATCCGCCTTTTGTGTGAGTAACGCAGTGAAACGGCGGGCATAGCAGCTGCAGGACGATCCAGTCAGAATTTAGTTGGAATTTAGACATCTAATTCAGCCATAATACCCTTTATGCGTTCATTAGTTGGATTTTCGCCACCTATTTCGGTTCAAAAGTCTCTAAAGTCATAAATCCGGTGCGATTAAGTGACCTTCTTCCAACTAATCCATCATTTCCGCTATTAATTAGTAAAATAAGTGACAAAAATCCACCTAATTCCAAATCTCAGCCTGCTTTCAGCTGTAACTGTTAAGCAGCAGCTCCTTAATTGCCGCTATTACCAGCTCTGGTCTATGTATCTGAATGGAATGCGGGCTGTCTTCGGCAACGATCTGCCGTGTCCGCGCCGTCAGCCCGGCAAGCGACCTCTGCCCCTTGCTCCATTCCCCGCCACGCGTTCCTGAGCTCAAGACGATTACCGGTAAAGCTTCACTCAACATGGGGGCATTCTGAAGCTCCCTGGCACTCTGCTCCGACTGCAGCAGCTCCCTGTACAATGTTTTATAGGCCCCGCTGCGGTACCTGATCGCTCCAGCCTGCTTGTGGAGGGATTTAGGCAGTCTGCGGGCACCGAGCGGCCTCCGAAGCAAGCGGAGCAAGCCTGTCGGAGATAGCAGATAGCCCAGCCTGGCCTGCCGCCTGTTAGATTTACGCTGCTGTCTGCGTACAGGGCTCATGCCCTCCGGCAGATAAAAGCTGACAGGTGTTGCATCCACCAGTAACAAGCCCTCCACCTCCTCCGGATACAGAGCTGCAAATAAACTCATAATCATACCGCCGTACGAATGCCCGGCCAGCACATACGGAGGCCTTACATCCAGGCTTTTCAAAAGCAACCGCAGCTCCCGGACATAGCCGCCGCAGGTCGCCGGTCCGTCCGCTCTTCCGCTCCAGCCCATGCCTGCACGGTCATAGGATATTACCGTGGCCATTCTGGCGATTTCCGGCTGAACCAAGGCCCAGTCAAGCGAGGTACCGCCCATGCCGGCCTCTAAAATGACGGCCGGGCATCCACCTCCTGCGACCTGTACATGGAGGCTGCCTTGAGCTGTGGCCACCCTCTTGCCGGACGGCTTGCTGGCATGCTTATCCCAAAGTGTCAATAAAGCCTGGGTGCACGTAAAGGGAGCCGCAAACCCGGCAATCAGCACGCGCAGCGCCTTCTCAGCTACAGGTATTTCTGTCACACCTATCCCTCCTCTTAATTGTAATCAATGCCCAAAGTATAAGCCGGGCTCTCAAAACCAAAAAGAGAAAGAATACAGCGGTGTTTTCCTGTTTTCTAAACAGGGTACAATGAAAGCAGCACCTAATACAGTAATTACGAGGAGGGCAATTTATGAAACCGCGGATTACCGTTATCACCCTGGGAGTGGATGATCTGGAGCGGTCGGTGGCGTTCTACCGGGACGGGCTGGGGCTGCCGACAGAGGGGATTATCGGAACGGAGTTTGAACACGGGGCCGTAGCTTTTTTTGAGCTGCAGGGCGGCCTCAGGCTGGCCCTGTGGAAGCGCAGCGATCTGGCTCATGACAGCACGCTATCCCAAACACCGGCCAGTCCGACTGAGTTTTCATTGGCCCACAATGCAGGCAGCCGGGATGAAGTGGACCAGCTTATGGGCGAAGCGCAAAAAGCAGGCGCGGTCATTACCGTACCTGCCCGCGATACCTTTTATGGAGGGTATGCCGGTTATTTTCAGGACCCTGACGGGCATTTGTGGGAGATTGCCTGGAACCCTGCGTGGGAGCAGCCGGAGTAGCTATAGCTTAGACTAACAAACAGCATCCTTCCCGGCGGCATATCATACTTGGTCCACAGTATGATATGCCGCCGGAGTGTTATGCGGAATGAACACTCTATGCTCCGCCGATCAGTCTGCATCCGTACTACTTATATCCTCCCCGTCATCCCCCTGCACTTTGGCGCCTAGTCCGGCGGCAAGCTCAAGCATTTTTCCGATTACAAAATCATCTGCAGCCGACACCGTGATCCGCCCGGGTAATATGCACATCATAGCTCATCCGTCTATTCACCCCTATCCGAATTCACCTGCGGCTCAGCCACGGAATCCCGGTGGACAATATCTGCTGCGATCAGAATCTTCTCCAGCGGTGAAGCCGGGCTGTTGATCCGGCTGAGGAGCTTCTCGACAGCAGCCCGGCCCATGGCTTCTTTGGGTACATGGACCGTAGTGAGCGGCGGTATGCCTCTGACAGCATCATCAATGTTATCAAAGCCGGTCACGGAAATATCCTCCGGAACAGACAAGCCTTCCTCCTTCAGTGCATTGCATACCGTAAGTGCAATAAAATCATTACCGCACAGCAGCGCGGTCGGCACCGTTCCTGCCTGCTTCTGTTTCATCAGCCACTGCCGGAATTCCTCCTGCAGCACAATCGAATCC
This sequence comes from Paenibacillus sp. FSL R7-0273, assembly GCF_000758625.1. Classification (NCBI taxonomy): domain Bacteria; kingdom Bacillati; phylum Bacillota; class Bacilli; order Caryophanales; family Paenibacillaceae; genus Paenibacillus; species Paenibacillus sp. FSL R7-0273. The sequence goes on along the minus strand of NZ_CP009283.1, from coordinate 2,029,260 downwards.
ATGCCTTCCTGCAGCAGCAGCTCATCATCGCCGGCTTGAGGCTTCAGCCCGCCTTCTTCAAGCGCACTGCGGAAGCCGATCCAGCGGTCCCTGAAGCTGCGCGAATAACGGATCGGGCCGATAAAATGCTGTCTTGTATGGCCGATTCCCAGCAGGTGATTGCTCAGCCTCGCCATCGAGTCCATGTTGTTTGCAAATACAGTGTCGCTTGGAATCAGCGGGTCCTCATGATCAATCAGCACCATCGGCAGACCGATCCGGTGAACCTCCAGCAGCAGCGAAGTCGAAATCGTACCTACACCGACCAGGCCAAGCAGACCGCCAGGATTCAGAATATTGACGAAATTATCGGCCCGGTGCTCCGAGACGATAACCATCCCCAGCCCCTGTTCATCCAGAGCAAGGGCAATGCCGTCTACAATTTTGCCCCAGTACAGTGAGTCCTGTGTCTGCGAACGGATATTAGGCATCAGCACCAGCACCGACTGCTTGTTGCGGTCGCTGCCGGCTGTTTGGGCGGAGCGCTTCGTATTTTGCATATAGGCATTTTTTTGCGTGAAATAACCAAGCTGTGAGGCTGCCTGAATGACTCTTTCTCTTGTCGTTTCATTTACACCCTCTTTGCCGGACAGGGATTTGGAAACGACGAACTTGGATACTCCGAGATGGTCTGCTATGATCTGCATTGTAACTTTTTTGGCCATATGTATTCCTCCAGCTGTTGGTTCTGTTATCATAACTTTTACCTAACAAAAATAATTATACTTGCCGTTTCCCCGATACACAAGAAAAAGCCCCGAAATCAAAACAGGCCGGTTCTCCGCTAAGGAAGAACCGGCCTGACAGCATACCCACCAGAACAGATAAGGTTAGATTGTAAACAGCGACAGCTTGTCCTTCAGCTGGTTCGAAGCAACCTCCAGCTTGCCGGACAGGGACACGAGCTGATCGCTCACATTCTGCTGCTCGCTGCTGAGTGAAGCCACCTCTTCGGAAGTAGCTGACGATTGCTGTGCCACTGCGCTTACATTGCCCATCGCGTCGGACAGCACACCCTGTGAATGGCTGAGGCTGCCGATTGCGCTTGTAACGGACTCCAGGCTGGCTATGAAATCCTCCATTTGCGCCTGTACAGAGACAAAGATATCACTTGTGCTTTTGACAGAAGTCATTTGCTCCTTGAAGAGCGGCGCCACCTCGGACAGCTCCTCTACAGTTCCGTTCATCTCGGTAACAATATTATCAATAATACCGGCTACCAGAGCTATCGACTGCTTGGACTGATCTGCCAGCTGCCGGACTTCCCCTGCGACCACCATAAATCCGCGGCCTGCCTCGCCTGCTCTCGCAGCCTCAATAGTAGCATTCAAGGAGAGGATATTGGTCTGCTGTGTAATATTCTTCATGACATCCAGTACTTTAACGACAGAATATACGGTATCCTTCAGATTGTTGACCCGTGACACGAGTGCGCCTGTCTTCTCGCCGATAAGGCCGGTCTTCTCCAGCAGGGCCTCCAGCTGCTTCGCCCCGTGTCCGCTGGCTTCGCCAACCGTATGCGCCGCTTCATCCATTGCTGCATTGGCGGCGATCACACTCTGCATCTGCGTGCCGATCAGATCAGTCAGCTCATTGCCGCGCTCCGCCTCTAGTGCCAGGCTGCCCGCACCGCCGGCAATCTCTTCAGTGGCTGCAGCGATTTCCTTGGCGGAAATAGCGGTTTTGCGGGAAGCCCCGCCAAGCTCACCTGCAGTCTCCAGTACCTCGCGTGCTGTATCGTTGGTCTGTGCCACCAGATCGGTAATCCGTTCCATCATTAAATTGAACGAAGCCGACAGCTGGCCAATTTCATCCTTGGATGCAAATTCGGTGCGAACACTCAGGTCGCCCTTTGCCCCTTGAACCATCAGATTTTTCAGGCGGGCCAGCGGCTGGGCGATCATCCGCACCATCCAGAAGCCCAGCAATACGGCAAGCAGAGCTGCTACTAATGCAGCCATATAGGTAGTGAACAGAATCGGCTCAGCCGCCTTCACCAGTTCGCCTGTCGGAATAATGCCGGTAAGCTTCCAGTCCGCCTTGCCGAGTGTGCTGAATACCGCCAGTACTTCATTGCCTTCAGCATCCTTGGCTTCCCGGCTGTTATTCGCTGCTTTACTCTCCTTGATAAAGCTGAACGCAGAAGCCACACCGTCATCAGCAGAAACGGAGGAGGCGATAACGATGCCGTCCGGATCAACCAGCTGAATCCGCGAGCCCTCGCCGAGTGAGACACTTTTAAAGGCATCCTCAAGCAGTGAATTCTTCAGCTCCAGCATCAGGACAAAACCGGAGCCGGAGCCCATTGTTTTCAAGGATCTTACCATGGCAACATTTTTGCCGCTTGTTCCCTGCACAGCGGTTGAGAACCAGTAGTTCTGCTGGGGTTCAGCATCTTGCGTATAATATGAGGTGTATTCAGTAGTCCGTTCTACTACTGTTTTGAACCAATCCTGGTCTCTGATTCCATCCATTTTGAGACTGGAATTTCCGCTGGAAATTACAGTTTCCTCTGCATTGGTCGGAATTAGCGAGATCGCCACAATGTTGGAATCTGTAGTTGTCTGGCTGGACAGCTTCTTGCTGATTGCATCGGTAGCAACGAATTTGTCGTAGTTGGACTCTGCTGACATTAAAGCGGTCAAATCGCTTTGCATCTTAGTATCAAAATACAATTGAAGCGCCAGGTTTTCATACTGGTTAAGCATGATGTCCAGCTTGTCCGAGGTCTGGAGAATCGTCTGCCTGTTGGCCTCTGACACGTTATCTTTAATCGTAGTCTTAGCCTTGTTATAGGACAAGAGTCCCAAAAGAAGGACTACAACCACGATAGAGGAGAGGAAGATTAGGAACAGCTTGACCCCTACTGACCGGATCGGGTTCACTCTCTTTACCTGACGGACAGAGCCGTTTAGCAGCCCTTTAAAGCTTAAATCCGCCATTTTCAGCTTACTCTTGTCTTTCTCCGGCTGTTTTGACCCCTTTGTCGAATCCGGGCTGTTTTTCTGCTCTTTGGCTGCTTTTTTATTGTTCTCTCTCACTTTTACCCTTCTCCCCTTCTGATTTATCTCTCTGTTCTCCTGCTCGGGAATCCCCATGCAATCACCTGCCAGTTAGAATAGAAGATGTATGTAAGCGTTCCCCATATATATCGGCTGATTAGGACAAAATACTTAGGATTCTCAAGAAATTCCCTGAGCACTTTTTATAAGATTTTGAATTTATGTAAAAAAAGGACACCCTGCAAGCAGGGCGCCCTCCGTTCAAGCCAAAGCTGTTATTTTCTCTTACGCATCATATCAAAATAGGCAACCGGCTGATCCACCTTCATGCGCACCTTTTGCAGCGGGTGACGGGCGGCATCCAGCGGATTTCCTGCTTCATCCCACAGCTCGCCGACGATCTGCTTGAAGAATGTATTGTCAGGGCCGAAGAATTCAACTTCCTGTCCCGGCTTAAAGTGATTACGCTGCTGTACAAGCGCCATACCGCTCTGCGCATCATATTCCAGCACCAGTCCGGCGAAATCATACGGCGCCGCTTTTTCCTCCGGCTCATAAATATGATCTTCATGGTCCGGCGTATCGTAAAAGAACCCTGTGTTCAGCGGACGGTTCGCCGCCTTATGCAGCTCTTCCAGCCACTCCGGCTTCAGCACGTAATTCTCCGGATCCGCCATATAGGAATCAATCGCCTTGCGGTAAGCATTCACAACTGTGGCTACATAGTGGATTGACTTCATCCGGCCTTCAATCTTGAAGCTGTCGATGCCGACCTCGATCAGGTCAGGAATGCTCTCCAGCATGCACAGGTCCTTGGAGCCCATGGTGAACGGGTTATCCTCAGGCTGATGCAGCGGCAGCTGGGTTACTCCCGGTAAAAGATGCTGCGGCGGAGCAGCTTCAGCCTGATCCTCTTCCGACACCCAGGTTCCTTCCGGACGGCCGTCCTCGAACAGGTCATACTTCCAGCGGCAGGACTGGCAGCAGCCCCCGCGGTTTGAGTCACGGTCCGTAAAATGGTTGGACAGCACGCAGCGTCCGGAATACGAGGAGCACATCGCGCCGTGAATAAAGCTTTCGATTTCGATATCGACATGCTTTTTGATTTCGGCGATTTCCTCCAGGCTGGTCTCACGGCCCAGTACGACACGCGGCAGCCCTTCTTCCTTCCAGAAGGATACCGCCTGCCAGTTCAGCGTAGACTGCTGGGTGCTGAGATGCACTTCCAGCCCAGGCACCAGGCGGCGCGCGGTATCGACGATGGCCGGATCGGCTACGATAATAGCGGCAATTCCCGCCTCATACAGGTTACGCAGGTATTCTTCAATCCCGGCGATATCTTCGTTGTGGGCATAGATGTTGGTAGCGACAAATACCTTTGCCCCGTATTTTTTGGCAAATTCAACACCCTCGCGCATCTCTTCGAAGCTGAAGTTGTCAGCCCCGGAGCGCAGGCCGTATTTCTGTCCTCCGATATATACTGCATCCGCACCATAGTGCACGGCGAATTTCAATTTTTCCAGGTTACCCGCCGGAGCCAGGAGCTCCGGTTTGTCCAGACGGTAACGCTTGCCCTTGTATTGGGGCTTGGTCATGGTACCCATTGTGTTCTCCCCTCCATATCTTTGCTGTATTAAAATAAACCGGAAATCTAACCTTCGGGATATGACCGTAACTGCGAAAAGCGTTTGGACTTCCGGCCACTGTTATGTTTGGATTTCCTGATTAAAACCGCTACACGCGGTAAAAATCCAAACATAGCTTATGCTTACGTAGCCAGCTTTCCTTCGGAAAACTCTCAGGCGGACGCATTCGCTCCTACAGTTCCAAACCTTTCCTCCGTTACTATTATCCTTAAGGTAAGCTACAAGTTCATATAAAAGCAGCAAATCATTGCCTTATTTTATTGCCCTAAAAGATTGATTAATAGACCTGCTCTTTGTAGAAGAAGCCGAACGACAGGTCACGCTCAGGGTCCTGCAGCGCACGGATGTCCTCCATCCACGACTCATCAAATTCATAGCCCTGCGGGTCCTGTGCATACAGGTCCACCGCACGACGGAAAGTCTTAACAACAGCCACATTATAAGCAATTGGCTTCAGCAGGCCTTCAATCTTGAGGCTATGCACTCCGGCAGCAAGCAGGAGATGCAGATCCTCAAGAATACAGACATCGTCAGAGCTCATAATGTGCGTTCCGTTGATATCCTCGTAGATCGGGAATTTCTCTTCCTGGCGCTCCGCTTCAATCAGGAACAGGCCGCGGTCCTTGCCTAGATTACCGTCTGGGACCGGACGTCCCTGATGGGCCATGTAGCTGGCTACCAGCCCGCGCTTGGAATGATAAATATTGGTCATCCCGTGCACCTGCACCTGGGCTTCCACCTCAAGCAACGGTACCATTTCGGTAATCTCATCCATATTCAGCTCACGGGCCAGCACGACCCGCGAAGCCCCTTTGCGGCCCCAGTAGTTGGCCGTATAGTAATTCGTCGAGGTCATCTCGGCATTCCAGTGCAGCCGCAGCTCCGGCGCCTCGGACTTTACTGCAGCCAGCACAGCCGGGTCACCGAATTCAATTCCGTCAATGCCAAGCTGCCCGATTGCCTTCACGTAGGCGGGAAGCTCGTCCAGCAGCCGGTTGGACATCAGTCCCCCCAAGCTTGCATATACCTTACGCCCCATGCCATGGGCCAGTTCTATTACTGCAGCTGTCTCATCCAGCGTAAAATGGCCGGCCAGCCGCATTCCAAAGCGGTCGTCTCCGATCAACAGCGCATCCGCTCCCGCATTCAGTAATGCGCGCGCTTCTTCCAGGGATGCCGCTGTTACCAGCAGCTCCGGTTTGTTCATCATGTTGCATCCTCCTGCCTTGCGGAACATCAAACCGCAGTAATCTCTATTTTAATAGGTTACGGCGCAGTTTGTTCACTTTTTTTAATATTGGCTAAATGTTCCTCGTATGTTTTGCCGAACAGATGACCTTGTGTGCCGTCCTTTTTGGTCACATAGAAGTAATATTCCGATGCTTCCGGAGCAAGCGCAGCCTGGATCGAGGCTAAGCCCGGACTTGCGATGGGCCCCGGCGGCAGACCAGGATTCCTGTACGTATTGAACGGGCTGTCCACTTCAAGATCCTTGTACAGCAGCCGTTCCTTCTGTTTATCCAGCAGATATTGGACGGTAGCGTCGATCTCCAGGTTCTGGCCTTTATTCAGCCTGTTATAGATAACGCCGGCCACAAGCGGCCGCTCGTCGTCGACAACAACCTCGCGCTCCACCAGTGATGCCACGGTCAGCAGCTCATGCAATGTTATCTTACGCTCTGTCAGCTGCTGCTTCCAGTCTGGAATGCTGTCCAGCTTCTTCTCCAGCTGCTCCAGCAGCGCCTCAACAACCTCCTGCGGGGTACTGTCCTTGAGCAGTTCATATGTTTCAGGGAACAGGTAACCCTCCAGACGATGCCGCACTTCAGTACCGGAAGGAACCTCCAGCCTGTCCGCTGCAGCCAGCCCCGCGCCCGAATCTATAAGTTCAAGAAATACCTCCGGCTTCTGGCCCCAGGCCTCAGCCAGCTTATCCGCCACCTGCTTCGCGGTATATCCTTCCGGAATGGTGAAGATAACCGTCTCTTTCTTCACAACATCGCCTGCATTCAGCCGGGCAATCAGGTTGTCATACGTATCGCCTGGGCTTGCAGTATAGGTACCGGCCATGAAACCGGACCCTTCCTTAACCCATCTCAGATAACCCTTGAAAAATAAAGCGTTACGGATAATGCCGTTCTCCTGAAGCAGATCAGCAATTTCCGAGCTGCCCATCCCCTTCTCTACCGTGAACGTAACGGCTGGTCCTGCAGGCTCGACCGGCTGCATTCCATTCCAGATATACCAAGCGCCTCCTCCTGCTGCAAGGACCAGCACAAGGATTACGATCAATATGGCGCGGATTGCGGATTTCAAATGGAATTCCTCACTTTCCGACTATATAGTATAGAATTGTATTATCTCAAATTCAACATATATTTTTTTTAGAGACTGTCAGGCAGCATTTTTTTACGGCCCACCAAGCAAAAAGAGCGCGGAAAAATTCCGCCCTCTTCCTTGCCCAGCATGGATGTTGCATATCTTGAACAGCATTTATTCCGTGACATCAGCAGGAAAGGTCAGCTCGTCGTACAACTCGGAGATATCTTCCCACTCTTCATCGTCAACGATACTCTCCAGCTCCGGCACACCGTCAGGTGAAACCACGATCCGCAGAATCTCCTTCTCCGCGTTTTTACCGGAACCGGCCAATACCGCATATGCGCGGCCACCGACCTCAAATTCGGCGACAATATTGTAAACGGAAGACCGGCCCTGCTCATCTTCCAGTTCTACTGTTTCTCCATAGGCTTCCTTGAGCTTGGATGTCCATACCGCTTGTTCAGCGGAAAAATCAGTCATTCTCTGCTCCCCCGTCAAGCTCGTCTACAAGCGTATTGAAGGTCTCCTCTACAATAGCCCACTCTTCGTCATTCTCGATCATGAAGAGCTGAAGATCGTCGCCGTCTTCCTCATAGCGGAACGCATATACCTCGTCGCTATCCTCATCCTCGGAATCCAGCGGCACCACCATCATATACTTTGCATCCGAACCGTCGACTTCAAACTTCATGATGACCTCAAATTCCTCTTCATTACCTTCCTCATCGGGAATATAGATAATTTCCGGTTCTTCTTCTTGGCCAATCTGTTCGTTTGTCATAATAGCGCACCCCTCACCTTTTACTGTTAGCATCCAAAAAATTTTGCAAAATCAGGGCTGCGGCCATTTTGTCCACAATCCCTTTGCGTTTCTTCCGGCTGACGTCCCCTTCAATCAGCATCCGCTCAGCGGATACCGTCGTCAGACGCTCATCCCAAAGGTGTACGGGTATTTCGAGTTCCTCCCGCAGCTGACCGGCAAACTCTATACAGATTTCACCGCGGGGTCCAACTGAGCCGTTCATATTCTTCGGCAGGCCAACCACGATTTCACCAATCTCATGCTCCTTGACCAGCTCACGGATGCGCGCAAACTCATTGCCGTTACCGCGGCGTTCAATGGTCTCCAGAGCCTGGGCGGTCCACCCGAAAATATCACTTGTGGCGACACCGATTCTGCGGTCGCCGTAATCCAGTCCCAGCTTCTTCATCATCTCGGCTGATCCACCCGATGATTTGCCAGGTAGAAACGGACCAGTTCCTCAATCAGCTCATCACGTTCTTTTCTCCGGACCAAACTTCTCGCATTGTTGTGGCGCGGAATGTAAGCCGGATCTCCGGAAAGAAGATACCCTACGATCTGGTTGATCGGATGATATTCTTTCTCCACCAGCGCGTCGTATACGGCGAGCAGAATTTCCTGGGGAGAAGCTTCCTTTTCGTCGCCCTTCACATTGAATTTAACCGTTTTGTCCATGGAGTCCATCTGTGACACCTTCCTTCTGCAAAATCACCCTCAGAGGGCGGCTTCGCATAGTTGCTGCTGTACAGCTCACTTGCTGACCTCATCATAACATATTCATGCCCTGCCTTGGAAATCCTGCCTCTGAGATAGCGCTTTTTTTGGCATTTTGTCTACAAATATATAGATATTTTTGGTTTTTAAGCTATTGCATAACCGCTTTCAGGGCGAATATTCGCTAAAATACACGCCTCCCCGCTCAATAAAGCAGCGGTACTGATATGAGGCTCTCAGTACCGCTGGGCATATTTATATGAGAGGATAGCTGCCATGCTGGCAGCCGGGCTTCGATGCTTAACCCTGTGCAGCTACAAGCTCTTCGGCTTTGGCAAGTGCCTCAGACAGCTTGGAGGCATCCTTCCCTCCGGCCTGAGCCATATCCGGACGTCCGCCGCCGCCGCCGCCGCATACTGCAGCAACTTCCTTAACCAGCTTGCCGGCATGGAAGCCTTGCTTAACCAGTCCCTGCGGTACAGACACGACAAAGTTCACCTTGTCGTCCATCGCTGCGCCGAGCACTAGAATAGCATCCGGCAGCTTGGCTTTCAGCTCATCGGCAGTGGAGCGCAGCGCGTCCATGCTGCCTGCCTGAACAGCGACAGCAAGCAGCTGTGTGCCGTTGCCTACAGTCTTCACGCTTCCGGTCAGCTCGGCAGCAAAGGTTGCACTCAGCTTCGACTGCAGCGATTCGTTCTCGCGGGAAACCTCGCGCACCTGTGCATGCAGCGCTTCGATCCGCTTAGGAACATCATTCAGCGACGATTTCAGCAGGCCTGCAGCCTGCTTCAACAGATCCAGCTGGCCTTCAGTGAACTGGTAAGCGTAACGGCCGGTCACAGCTTCGATCCGGCGTACACCGGAGCCGATGCCGCTCTCGCTGACCAGCTTGAAGATTCCGATCTGCGAAGTGTTGCCGACGTGAATACCGCCGCACAGCTCAAGGCTGTAATCGCCAACCTGCACGACACGGACGATGTTGCCGTATTTTTCGCCGAAGAGTGCCATTGCGCCCATAGCTTTGGCTTCGTCAATCGGCTTGTTCTCAATGACCACATCCAGGCCGCGCCAGATCTGCGCATTCACCCGGTGTTCAATATCGCTCAGCTCTTCCGGTGTAATGGCACCGAAATGCGAGAAGTCAAAACGCAGGCGAGCGCCTTCCACCAGGGAACCAGCCTGATTCACATGGCCGCCCAGCACTTCCTTCAGCGCCTTATGCAGCAGGTGGGTTGCTGTATGGTTCTTCACAATGTCTTCACGCTCGGCGCGGTTCACTTCTGCGCGTACGCTCTCGCCGACCTTCAGCTCTCCTGCTTCAACCGTTACAAGGTGTACATGCTGTCCGTGAGGAGCCTTGAACAGGCCTGTTACTTTTGCTGTAACAGATCCGCCGGTCAGAAGACCGGTGTCACTCACCTGACCGCCGCTTTCGGCGTAGAACGGAGTCGCTTCCAGCACAACCTGGCAATCAGCACCTTCGCTGACGGAGTCAACAAGCTCACCGTCTACAACAATAGCAAGGATTTTGGACTCTGCTACCGTGTCATTATATCCAACAAATTCACTTTTAACCGTCAGCTCGGCAAGTGCACCGCCCTGGATTTTCATACTGGCATTGTCCTGGCGGGCTGCTCTTGCCCGGTCGCGCTGCTCCTGCATTGCTGCATCGAAGCCTTCGCGGTCAACAGCCAGCCCCTGCTCGGATGCAAAATCCTCAGTCAGGTCAAACGGGAAGCCGTAAGTATCATAGAGCTTGAACGCATCTACGCCGGCAATTACGCTCAGGCCGTCAGCTTTGGCTTTGGCCGAAATATCACCAAGGATAGCCAGGCCGTCAGACAAGGTTTCGTGGAAACGCTCCTCTTCCAGACGAATGATTTTGGCGATATATTCGCGGTTCTCCACAACGGACGGATAGTATACGCCCATCACTTCGCCGACCGTTTCAGTCAGCTCATGCAGGAACGGACGGTCAAGGCCGAGAGTTTTGCCGTAACGCACTGCGCGGCGGAGCAGACGGCGGATAATGTAACCGCGGCCTTCATTGGAAGGAAGCACACCGTCACCAACAGCAAACGTCACAGTACGAACATGGTCAGCAATGACCTTCAGGGCGATATCCTGCTCCAGGTTCTCTTTGTATTTCACTCCGGCCAGGCCGGCCGTCTTCTGGATTACAGGCTGGAACAGATCCGTATCGAAGTTGGAATCCACATCCTGCAGAATGGAAGTCAGACGCTCCAGACCTGCACCGGTATCAATGTTCTTGTTGGGAAGCGGCGTGTAGCTGCCGTCCTTGTTGTGGTTGAACTGGGAGAATACAAGGTTCCATACTTCCAGCCAGCGTTCATTTTCGCCGCCCGGATACATTTCCGGATCACTCATGTCACTGCCGTAAGCTTCACCGCGGTCATAGAAAATCTCCGAGCAAGGTCCGCAAGGGCCTTCGCCGATATCCCAGAAGTTCTCATCGCCCAGCTTGATGATGCGTTCAGCAGGCAGGCCTACTTTTTCATTCCACAGCTTGAATGCTTCTTCGTCCTCAGCGTATACGGTAACGGAAATGCGGTCGCCATCAAAGCCGATCCACTCTTTACCGGTCAGGAATTCCCAGGCCCAGGTAATGGCTTCTTCCTTGAAATAATCGCCGATCGAGAAGTTCCCCAGCATTTCGAAGAACGTGTGGTGACGGCGTGTTTTGCCGACGTTCTCAATATCATTGGTACGGATACATTTCTGCGAGTTGGTCAGGCGCGGATTCTCAGGAATCTCACGACCGTCAAAGTATGCCTTCAGCGGCGCCATACCGGCGTTAATCCACAAAAGGGACGGATCGTTGTGCGGAACGAGCGATGCGCTTGGTTCGATTTTGTGGCCCTTGCTCTCAAAAAACTGCAGCCATTTGGAACGGATTTCACTTGCTTTCATCATGTACAGCCCCCGTCTTAGTATTAATCTGCATCCGGCATTACGCCGGAATACACAAAAACGCCCCTGAATAAATTCAGGGACGATGATTATCGCGGTACCACCCTGGTTATCGCCTTGACCGTGATATACACGGACACCTGCAGACGATCGCCTTGTCGCGGCTGTTAACGGGCGCCCCCGGCGGGATTTCCCCGCACTCCGAAATCAGCTTTCCGCCGGTCTGTCTTCCGGGTTCTCACAGCCATTACGAGCGATTCGTAACGGAACCCGTTCTCTGGGGGAGCCATGCTCCGGCGTACTTCATTTCATCAATGTTTTATCCGATTTGCATTTAACATTTCAAGTATAGCCAGCGGCAGGGGTTGTGTCAATCATTGGCGGGATAGCTTACCATATTCCAACGAAAACTGCCAAAAAGCCACCAGCTTTGATCACTTCCAGACATTGCAATTTAAATAGTTTACCGCAACCCTGGTAACTGATGTAAGTCCCGCTTTATTCCACATAAAGGTAGAATTTGTAGAATTGACATTGTATAATTTTATTATTAGTGAGTCAATAAGACAGAAAACAGAATCCTTTTTAGAGAAGGGGTTATGGTATGGCTGATTCAAAGCCGAGTTTATTTATCGGATCATCTTCTGAAGCAAAACCCTATGCTATAGCTGTAATGCGCGAGTTACAACGTTACGCTGAAGTAACTCCTTGGTTTTCTAATGTTTTTAAAGTAAACAATGCAACTATGGATGATTTAGAAACTCAAGTAGACCATAATGATTTTGCTGTTTTTGTTTTCGCCCCTGATGATATTGTCGACTTTCGAGGTAAAACGGTATTAGCACCAAGAGACAATACCATCTTTGAGATGGGCTTATTCTGGGGGCGTTTAAGAAGGGAACGAGTATTCTACATTGTTCCACTTGAATCAAAGAGAACATATCAGGGTTCTGAGGTTAATGAATTCCACATCCCTTCTGATCTGCATGGCCTAACCTTCATTACATATGATGCAAGTTTGGGAAATAAAGATGCCGCAGTAGTAACTGCCTGTGACTCTATCCGGCAAAAAATAGACGAACACGGTACGTTTGTAAATCCGGCACATCTATCATTAATTAGTTTTCTGACACAGTTCAGTAAAGATCTCCTTTCAGAGCCGGTACGCAAATACGATTTTTTATATGAAGCGATCAGGACTGCTTACGATCCCAGCAGTCTTGCCAGTGCCAAAGTTTCCGGTGCCGCTGTTTGGGCAGTAGAAGGGACAGATGGAATTAAACAGGTTGCAGGAAACGTAGGGCGAGGGAAATTTTATAGTTTTAAAGACTATAGATCAAAGAGTGCTACAAAACCTTTAGTAATCGATGTATATTTAACCGGAACAGAGCAAGCTATGTTATATAACAAAACTGGCGTTGCGAGTGTATATTTACTATGCTATCCTGTTGGTAAGGAATTAGTCCTTACTATTCATCTCACGATTAACGGAGGAGTAGCGACTACACGCATTGCAAGCTTAATGGATGAGAATGAAGGGCTAATGAGTTCAATCCACTATATTTTTGGAGGTGAAGTAACATGAACAGAAAAAACATCCGAAAGGTCAGCCAGAAGGGTTCTGTTCAAGGAACAGGCATCTCAAGTAAGGTTGAGATTGAAAGGGTATTAGCACCTACTTTAGGTCCAGGAAAAGATACTGCAGGTATCGTTGTTTTAAAAAGGAAAGCTGAGTATAAACGTCCTGCAATGCTAGGTTAATTCTACCGACATTCTGTAATTTATATGATTTATAATAAATGAAAGAGTCAGGAACAATTCTGACTCTTTTTTTCTTATGATCTTGGAAGCTATAGAGCCAGGCCTAGTTAATTTTAATATTGAGACTATAAATCAAAAGGATCCGCACAGATGAGACTGTGTGGATCCTTTTGATCAATCACTGGTATATAAACATGCTAATAATTACGCAAATATTAACCGGAAAAATGGAGCGTATCGTTGTAAGTGCCTACAAGCCCCAAATCCGGTACACAATCACCGCCGCTTCCGCGCGGGTGAGCGTGTCACCGGGTGCAAGCAGGCCGTTCTTACCGGCGATGATACCGGCTTCAACCAGCAAGGATACGCTATCGGCGGCATATCCGGCGACTTGCGCGGCATCCGGATATGCATTCAGGCTGCCGCTGCTGCCTGCCGCAGATTTGCCCGCTGCTGCCAGCGCGCGCGCTGCGATCACCATCATTTCCTGACGGCTGATCGGATTGTCCGGACGGACGGTACCGTCCGCGTAGCCGTCAATGATACCAAGCTGCTGTGCTATAGCTAGCCCGTTGCTGTAGTATATACCGTCCGGGACATCACTGAATCCGGCAGCAGCCGGGCCGGTTCCCTTCAGCTCAAGCGCTCTGACGAGCATCGTGATAAAGTCAGCCCGCTTCACGGGTGCTGCCGGAGAGAAGCTGCCCGCTGCGGTTCCCTGAACGATGCCGCGCGCAGCCAGGGCTGTAATAGCCTCCTTGGCCCAGGACAGCTTCTCCAGCTCTGAGAAGCTCACTGGATTATAAGCAGCTGCAAAGGTGCCGGACCCGGCAATATGGAACACAAGCGATCCGCTAGCTGTATCATAACGGCTGCTCGGGATGGCAGCCAGGCTGCCCGTGCTGCCTAGCTGACCTGCTATGAGCGCTGCCGTATTACTAAGCTGCGCCGCAGCGGGAGTGTAAGGGATCGAAACCTTTACCGGAACGTCCGGGCTGCCCAAGGCAACCTCTTTGGCGCCTGCCGTCAGGCTCAGGGCAATAACCGGTCCTGCACCGATAAGCGTGCGGGCTTTGGCATCCAGGCCGTCCTTGGAGGCCTGTTTTATATGGAACACTACATACTCCGTGTCTGCCGCGGCACCGGATAGTAGTTCACCCGGAACTTCAATTACGGCTGCTGCCGTCTTCACTAGCAGCACAAAGCTCTTCTGCCCTTTCAGGCTTTGCGAAGGAAGCTGTACCTCATAGGCGGTCGGCTCTCCTTGCTTAGCCAGCTCGATAATGACCCGTTTACGCCCGTCAATCCCAGGCAGTGCCTGTTCAAGGGCCTTCGTCAGGTTATCGGCAGAAACGGCCGCTTTAACCTCGCCGCCGGTGCCGGTAACCTCCGCTTTGAGCGTCACCACACCATCCTTGCTCTCCAAAACAGCAGGCTTCGGCGTAGCAGTAGTGCTGCCCGTACCGCCTGGAATCGCAGCCGGCGGAGTAGCTGTCGGTGTTGGTGTTGGCGTCGGTGTTGGCGTCGGCGGCGTCGGTGTCGGAGTAGGCGTAACTGCCGGAGCGTCAGGCTTGCCCGTGAGCGTAAGCACGCCGTATACCGAGGTATCCTGATACCCGTTGCCGGTAGTATCATTCCATGCGGCTACACTTTGCCGCGCGCCATCCTTCGCATCATTGATCTGCACGTCGAAGCCGAGCTTCTTAGCGTTGGCCGGTGTAACGCTGGTAAGCGGTATTTTCACTTCAACCGTGTAATTGGTTCCTGATACTTGGGTTGCAGAGGCGAACCCTGCCGCAATCCTGTCGGGATTAAAGGTACTTTCGTTATCAAAATTAACCCGGAACTGGCCGTCATCGTCCTGGTAGAACGAGGTCTTCCCGTTATTCTGATCCACGAAAATCTCAACCGAATCCTGCTCCCAGACATTCGCGCTCACCTTATCCAGCTGCGCGTCGCTGACCTGAACCAGCACGTACAGATTCTGGTCATCCCATAGGACTTTGGCTATGCCGCTTGCCCCCTGCCACGCCAGCTGGTAGCGGTTAACCTGCATCTCGGGTACACCTGCCCAGAGCGCATCTACTGTACCGTCAATGACCGGTGTCCCATAGACCGCATTAGATACATTCGCGTCCGTCGTATCCGGCTGATGCTCGGCGATATATTTTACCGGATCGATAACCCCGTAATATGCCGGCTTGGCCTGCAGGCTCTTGTCGAACAGCAGCGGATTGGATGAGGCTCTCCAGCTCGTATTGTCATCCATGCCCCAGAAGGTGACCCGTGCAATATTCGCAGCATGTTCCTTGTAGAGGCTCATAAGCTGGGCGTACAGATAACCTTGGGCATCGGCCAGCTTTTCTGACAGCTCATAGTTGCTGCCTGCCTGAATATCAAGCTCGGTGACGCTCACCTCCACACCAAGAGAGATGAATTTTTCCAGCGACAGTCTGACATTCTCAGGATTGGTGTTTACGTTGTAGTGCGCCTGCATGCCGACACCGTCGATCAGCATTTTGCCGGGATGATTAAGCGCATACTTATCGTTGAGTGCTTTTACCATGTTATAAATGGCCTGGGCTTTATTCTGATTGTCCTCATTATAATCATTGTAATAGAGCTTAATGTCCCACTCCGGATGCTCATCCAGCACTTCCCTTGCCGCCAGAAAAGCCTGCTCGACGTAATCTGCTCCGATTGCGGTTTTCCATGGGGCCTGGCGCAGCGACGACTCCCAGTCGGCCGGATTCCCCGGATTGTCATTCATCGCCTCATTCACGACATCCCAGGAGATTACCTTATCCCCGAAATGCTCCATTACGGTACGGATATGGGTCCGCAGATTTACAAGGGCCTCTTCCCTGCTCAAAGGGACGGTATTGCCCTCCGCATCCTTGGACGTATTCATCCATACCGGCGACTGCTGGTGCCAGACCAGAACATGACCGTGCATCTGCATGCCTTCCGCCAGCACTTTGTCGACCATCGCATCCGCTGCGGTAAAGGTAAACTCACCCTTCACATTCTGCAGCCCATCCGGCTTCATCGCATTGCCCGCCGTAGCCACATTATGATGCATCTCCAGCAGCTCCAGCCGTACCCCTTCCAGATCCTCGGCCGTAATGGCATTTCCGATCAGAAAATCATCCAGATACGCATTCTTCAGCGGAACCAGATCCTTCTGGATAGCAACCGGTCCTGTGCCCGTAGGTTCAAAGCTGATATCGTCAATGTAAAAGGAGGCTGCAGCGTTATTCGAGCTCTCCACGTAGATTGTCAGATATTCGCCGCCGACGCTATTGTAACGGTAGCTGCCCTCAAATTTAACCCAGCCGTCAGCAGCGCTGATGGTTTTGGGAGAAAGCGCGACATAATTGGCGCTGCTGCCGTTGCCTACCTGAGTAGACAGCTGAAGCTGGGAGCTGGCCGGATCGATCAGCTTGACCCAGGCGGAGATCAGATATTCGCTGCCTTTGTCCACATATTTCTCCACATGCAGCGCCGGCCCGTGCCAGGTTGAGGTGCGTCCCCCCACCTTCAGGGCATAGGAGCCGTCTGCGGTATGGTTCGCTTCATCCGTGACCGTCAGCGTTTCATTGCCTGATCTGCCGGTAAAACCGCCTGCCGTCTGATCCTCAAAAGTAACCGTACTGAACGGCAGCGCAGGGTCTCTTACTGGCTCTTCCCCTCCGCCAGTGGCTGCTTTACCGGTAATCAGGACGTCCCCGATATAGAACGGGACCGTCTTGCCGGCCTCATTGGAATTAATGCGCAGCGCCTGATCCTTGGACGTGTCCGCAATGAATTCCCTGGTCAGTGTAGCCGACTTGCCGGCAACATAGGCTGCTTCGGCATAATTTCCGTAGCTGTTTACAGTCTGCAGTGCAGCCTTTGCCCCTTCGGGCAGAAAGACTGCAGCATCAACATAAACCACCGCAGTTACTGTATACGTCTCCCCGTTAACGAGCCCGAGGTCGCTGAATTTAAAATCTGCAGCATCCCAGTTGTTCGCTCTGTTGCTTACATACAGGGCTGCTCCATCAGCGTTGCCGTCAAATGGCATGCCGGTAACTGCCGCCAGGCTGGCCCCGCCGGATTGGCCGGCTTTGCCTGCCCCATCGGCAAAGGTTTCATGATAAACGGTTGTCAATTCCGGTTGGGCGGCCTCTGCAGACTGGGATGCCTGAGCTGCCGGAGCAATCCAGCCAAGCGGCAGCAGCAGACTGGCCGCTAATACTGTGGAGAAGATTCGCTTGAACATTCTACTCATGCATTGCACTCCTCTTTTTATGAATTTGTTCCTGCTCTTTAAGTTAAGCGCTTACAAATATCTTTTGAACAGCCCCCCTTCTCATGCAAAATCGTAGCACACCCGCAAAATCACTGTCTTTCTTCAAACTAAAGATGATACCGTACTTTTTATATAACATTTGAGTCAGCAGGTGGATCTGTGCTTATACGCGCTGCACGATATACGCACTGCACGATGTATGGATAACGGCCGCTAATCTAATTAAGTTGAAAAATGACCACTAATCCTTGCTGCGACTATAGTAAAGACCATCTAATTGGAAAAGGGTATGCTAATTTCCGGTTTTGGGCCTGAAGCAGGCGATGAAGCGGAATTAAGTGTCCATTATCCAACTAAACCGAAAAAATACTGAGAAAAAGCAGAATTAGGTGTCGAAAATCAAACTAAATGTTCAGCAGCAACTGTTCCAGCGGAAATGTATCACAAAACACTGCAAAAAGCCGTATAACCTAAGGTTATACAGCTTCCACTTAAAGCATCACTCTAGCTCCACAGAACCTGCCTATCTCCCGCCCGCCAGCTCTGACTCCGACTGCCCGGTTATAACGGAAACGATGCTCTCCCGCAGCACACCTGCACCCCGGGCCTGGAACGGATCGGCGTTCCAGATGACGGCATCGGCCAGATAGCCTTCGGCAATCCGGCCTAAATCATGGCCGCGCCCGAGGATTTCAGCCGCCCCGGAGGTAGCAGACTGCCATGCTTCCGCGCGGGTAAGGCCGTAATCCAGCAGCGTGTCCAGCTCCTGCAGGTTGTAGCCGTGCAGCGACGGAGTGGCGTAGTCTGTGCCGAAGCCGAAGCGCACACCTGCGCTTCGGGCATAGCCGATGGCCCGGGAATGGGCCTCGGCCGCCCGGGCAGCACGGTCGCAAATTACCGGCGGCAGCGCCAGCACGCCGGCAGGATCTGCGGCAATCCGGTAGATCGAGGCCGTAGACACGTAGGCTGTCCGGGATTCGGCCAGCCGTCCGGCCTGGTCTGCGGTCAGAAACATTCCGTGCTCGATCGATTCGACTCCTGCCGAAATCGACCAGTCAATGGTTACCCCGCCCCAGGTATGGACCAGCACCTTGATCTGATTGGCATGGGCGTGGCGGACAATGAAGTTGAACTCTTCTTCAGAGAACACGGGATCAAGCACCTTCTCCCCAGGTGCTCCAAGACCGCCGGTTGCCATAATCTTGACCCAACCCGCTCCGGTAGCATAAATCTCGGCCAGCCGGCCTTCCAGGAACTTCGTTCCCAGTGCATCAGCTGAACCCAGCATTTCGCTGCTGGTCTCAACCCTCAGCGGGTGCCCGTAGCTTCGGACGAGGTTACGGATGGTCTGGGGCGTAATGCCGCCGGCATCCCGCGCGGTCGTTACGCCTGTACGCAGGGTAGCTCCGAACGCCGCGCCTTGCATGGCCTCCACCTCGCCGCTGCTGCGCTTCAGCTGGTCTGCATGGTCAAAGTCCGTCCAGGCCAGATGGGTATGCAGGTCGATAATGCCCGGGCTAATCCAGAGATCGGCCTGAGGGGAAGCAGTCCCAGCCGGTCCAGGCTGCCCGGATTGCTCTCCGTGACCTTCCTGCCCCAACCGCTCCGCAGGTTCCCCCGGCACCGCTTCCTTCACGGAAGTAAACCTGCCGTCTCTGATGGAAATGTCATAACGCTTGCCTTCAATCCCCGCGATGCGGATTGCCTTGTAATCCAGCGCCTCCGGATGTTTGTTAAGCATGGGCGTTCCCCCATGCTGCCCGGACCGCCTGCAGCGCTGAAGCTGCGTCTTGTTCAAGCAGCTCAGCCAGCGTTGTAATGGCCTTTTCCACGCCAGGCAGGCTTGCATTCACGCCAAAATGATTGATCCGCAGCAGACGGCCGTTAAGCTCCCCGTCTCCCGGAGCAACAATGCCGACAGGCTGCGCAATTCTGAGGCGCTGATCTCCGCCAATGCGGACCGTGGTAGTCAGCGTGGAAAAATGCCCGCTGTCCTTCTGCCAAGGCTCAAGCCCAAGCACCTTGATGCCGGCATGAGCGGAGGCCGCCGCAGCCCTATGACGTGAGATGACCTGATCCAGCCCTTCCTGCTCAACCGCCGCCAGCGCTTCAATCAGCGCTCTGGCCTCCAGCGCCGGAATGTTAGGCGGAACACGTACCGGCTCTGTCCCGTCCGCCGGCTGCTTAAGATCCAGCAGAGACAGAATCGAATTGCGCGGCGCAACTTTATTGGTCTCCAGGAACTGCCAGCCGCGCGGCGAAATGCTGACCGCACTGACCCCGTTAGGTCCGCCCAGCGCTTTTTGCGCACCGACAGCGGCGAAGTCTACGCCCCACTCATCCACAAGCAGCTCTTCGCCGCCAACCGCCGAGACCGAGTCCGTGACCGTGATCAGGTTGTGGCTGCGCGCAATACGCAGGATTTCTTTTGCCGGATTTGACCCTCCGGTAACGACCTCTGCCTGCACAAAGGAAAGAGCATCGGGTTTAACCCGCTCTATAACTGCGGCAACCTGCTCTACAGCCACAACTTCATCGAACGGGACCTTCACTTCCACCACTCTTGCTCCGCCGCGCTCCAGCCACTGGCCGAACAAGCTACCGTAAGGTCCGGTAACTACATTAATAAACGTGCGGCCCGGTGCAGAAATACCTGCAGCCACTGCCTCAATCCCCAGAATCGCCTCAGCGGGGATAATAACCGGAGAATGCTCTGTAGACAGCAGCCGGGAGAGCTGGCTGGTCAACGTGCTGAATTCGGTACGTGTCAGCGGCACATATCCTTTAATTTCTTGGCTCATGTAGTCCTCCTGATGGTTTCATAGTTGGCATTTGGGGAACCGCGGACAGCAGCTCACGGCTGTAAGCCGCCTCCGGACGGGCAAAGAAGCTGTCACGCGGGCTAATCTCAACCAGTTGGCCCTGCCGCATGACGGCAACCTTATCACTTACAGCATGTATTACGCCCAAATCATGGGAAATAAACAGCATCGTCAGATTTAGCTCAGACTTGAGCGCGCCAAGCAGCTCCAGCACACTAAGCTGTACTGATACGTCCAGGGCACTCGTCGGCTCGTCGGCAATCAGCAGGCTGGGCTCTACGCTTAGCGCACGGGCAATGGCGATCCGCTGGCGCTGGCCGCCAGAGAATTCATGAGGGTATTTATCCAATGCTTTCCCCTCAAGCTGCACACGTTCCAGTAGCTGCCTGGATCTCTTCTCCACCTCCGCGCGGCTCACAATTTTGTGGAACAGCAGCGCTTCGGCCAGAATCTGCCGAATGGAATGCTTCGGATTCAGCGAGGCATCCGGATTCTGAAAGATCATCTGGATGCTTTTGCGCTGTTCACGGGTCCGTTTCCTTGAGAGCGGCTCTGTCCCCAGCAAAAGCTGCCCCTGATCCGGGATAATCAAACCGGCAATTACCCGCGCAAGGGTAGATTTGCCTGATCCCGATTCTCCTACAAGACCAAGGGTGGTGTGCTGCTCCACATCAAGCCTGATATTGTCCAGCGCCGTAAATCCGCCGTAACGTACGGTCACATTGTTAACCTGCAGGCTCAAGTCCATAAAGCACCGCTCCCTTCAGGTGCAAGCTCCGGCACAGGCAGCACCGAGTGAATCAGCATCTGTGTATATGGATTTTGCGGATTCTGCAGAACACTCAGTATATTACCGTGCTCCACGATTTCGCCTTTTTTCATCACGGCCAGCCTGGAGCACATCGCAGCAGCAACCGCCAGATTATGGGTTACAAAAATCATCGCAAAGCCCAGCTCCTGCTGCAGCCGGCCCACAGTCTCCATGATCTGCCTCTGCACCGTAACATCCAGCGCCGTGGTCGGCTCGTCACAGAGCAGAATGCCAGGCTTGCAGGCAAGAGCCATTGCAATGACAATCCGCTGGCACTGGCCGCCGGAGAGCTGGCCGGGATAACGGTCCGCCTCACCCAGCGAATCCGGCAGACCAAGCATATGCAGCAGTTCCAGCGCCGTAGCGCGCGAAGCTTTGCGGCTGAGGCGCTGTCTGTAATACACGACCTCCGCTACCTGCTTGACCACCGGACAGAGCGGGTCCAGCGCCCCTCTGGGGTCCTGGAACACCATGGCACTGTCAGCCCCACTCCGGATTACTCCGCCAGTCTGCTCGACGCCGCGCGGAAGCAGGCCAAGCACCGCCCGCAGCGTAAGCGATTTGCCGGAGCCCGATTCGCCGACCAGGCCCAGACTCTCGCCCTGCTGCAGTGAGAAGCTGACGTCCTTCACCAGCACCTCCTGCGATTTGGCAGTCAGCGTCAATGCCTCTATTTCCAAAACAGGTGTTGTAGCCATTATTTTTTCCTCCATAGATCTGCCAGCCCGTCGCCCACCAGCGACAAGGCAATTCCCGTGTATACCACGGCGAAGCCAGGCACCGCCGAGAGCCACCAGGCTGTCGAGATAAAGGACTGCCCGTCCGCAATCATCGTTCCCCAGTCGGGAGTCGGCGGGGCAATACCAATGCCCAGATAGCCTAGTGTAACAATCGCGACCAGCAGGCCGACCATATCCGTCATCAGCACGACCACTGCCTGGGGCAGCACATTCGGCAGCAGATGCCGCAGAATAATGCGGGGGCCGGACAACCCGAGCGTCTGGGCTGAAGCAATCCACTCCTGTTCTCGGAATGAGGCGCTAAGCCCGCGGACCACCCGGGCGAACACAATCCAGCCGACAAGGATAAAGGTGATGTAAATTCCGCGCTGGCCCGCCCCGCTGGCAAAGGCCACAATAATGACAATCAGATAAAAGGGAAAGGCAATAAACGTGTCCGTAATCAGAGTAATGACATTATCGGCCCATTTTCCATAATAGCCTGCCACCATTCCCAGAAAAATACCGGTACAAAACGGGATAATCTCCGCCAGCACCATAATGGTCAGGTCCGTCCGGGCAGCGTAGATCAGTCTGGTGAACAGGTCACGCCCCAGCTGGTCAGTTCCAAGCCAGTGCTCAGCGGACGGCGGCTGCAAAAACGCGCTTAAATTCTGCTCAGTCGGATCATAAGGGCTGATGTACGGAATGAAAACAGCCAGCAGGATCAGCACAGCGAACATAATGCCTCCTGCCAGCAGTGACGGAGTATTCAGAATCCGGCGGATCAGAGAAGTCCTGGCTCCGTCCGTCTGCAGTTCAGGGTAAAAGGTTGTCGTTTTCATCGTGTTCCTTTCGTCCGGGGATCCAGCCACTTGGCCAGAATCTCAACCACAAGGCTGATAATCACCACAGAAACCGCACAATATAGCGCAATTCCCTGAATGACCGGAAAATCCCGGTTTGAAATGGAAGTAAACAGCAGGCTGCCGATGCCCTTGATGCCGAACACCTGCTCAACAACCAGCGTACCGCCGATCAGATAGGAGATATTGACACCCAGCAGCATAAGCGTCGGCAATGCCGAATTACGCAGCACATGCTTAAAAAGAATAACCCGGCCGGGAATACGCGCAGCTCTCAAGGTAACCACGAAGTCGGATTCCAGCACCTCCAGCATCTGCGCCCTTAAAGAGCGGACAAGCGTTGGAATCTGGGAAAAAGCGACCGTAACCGCCGGAAGCGTCAGGCTGTACAGCATGCCGGACCAGCCTTCGCCCACACCGCCGACAGGGAACCAGCGGAGCCGGACACTAAGCAGCATAATGAAAAGGATGCCAACCCAGAAGATTGGCATACCCAGAGTAATCGCAGGAAAAATACGGATCAGATGATCCGCCAGCTTGTCCTTATTCGTAGCCGCGACCGTAGCAAGCAGGAGGGCAGCCACTACCGCGATGACACAGGCCATTGCAATCAGCAGCATAGTCACCGGAGCCCGTTCGGCAATCAGCACCCTGGTTGAGGTTCCCGAGATAATGGAATTGCCGGTATCCCCGGAGGTGAACAGCAGCTTCACGAACCGGATGAACTGCTCCCACAGCGGAAGATCAAGTCCGAGGGTATGATGCATGGCGGCGATCGCCTCCGGTGTGCTGTATTCACCCAGAATCATTTTTGCGGGATCACCGGGAACGATACGGATCAGAAAAAAGACAGCGGTCATCACACAGAGGATAACGACGGCGGCTCTAATTAGAGCCGCCGTCAGCCATCTGTAGGATCTACGGTTACCTGCCGCAGAGCTTTGCAGCTTACCCGGCATCATCATTGACCAATCCGCACATCTTCAAAGCGGACGCTGCCGTTAGGCAATACGGTAAGCCCTTCTACAGAAGAACGGGCGCCGATCAAAATGTCAGGGTAGTAAAGCGGAATGTAAGGCACTTCATCAGCCAGTGTCTGCAGGAGCTTAGTGTAAATCCCGGCCCGCGCATCACCGTCTGCCGTTTTTTGTCCTTCATACAGCAGCTTGGTTACTTCATCATTGGTATAATGCGTCCAGTACGATTTGCTGAAGCCTTCCGGATCGGTCTGGAAAGCCAGAATCGAGTTCGCTTCCGGAGAATCCGCCTGGCCGCTGTTCAGCATGGCGGAGAAATCATAAGCGAAGAACCGTTCACGGAAGGAAGCCAGCTCAATGGATTCGATCTCAATTTTGATGCCGATTGCCTGGCCTGCCGCTTGAATAATCTGCGCTTCCTGGGCTCTTGTGCTGTTGCCTGAGGCAATCAGCAGCTTGGTGCTGAACCCGTCAGGGAAAGCGGACTTCGCCAGCTCAGCTTTGGCAGCTTCAACATCATATCCCAGTGCTTTGATCGTATCATTCGCATTATAAGGAATAGTCGTCGGCAGCAGTGAGTTAGCAGCCTGGGCGTAACCGAAGGTCAGCGCCTTGGTCAGGCCTTCACGGTCCAGTGCCAGTGCAAGCGCGCGGCGGACATGCACATCCTTGAAATGCTCATCCAGCGTATTGAAGAACAGCTGCTCTGTTACCCAACTGCCGTTGGTTACTACAGCGGTATCTGCGCCATTCTTCAGCTCTTCAGCATTCTGCAGGGCAAGTGCCTCAACCGCGTTAACCTCTCCGGCCTTAAGCTGGTTGATTGCCTGGCTGTCGTCTTCGATCAGCTTATAGACGAGCTTATCGATGGCCGGCTTGCCTTCCTGCCAGTAGTTTGTGTTCTTGACGAACGTCACATCACCCGCAGGGTCCCAGGCTTCAATGGCAAACGGGCCGGTGCCGATTGGCTTTTTGAAGAATTCTTCCTCGGTTACCCCGCCGAAATTTGCCGGGATAACGCCGTTGGAGAAGTTAGACAGCTCGGAGATGAAAGGTGTATAAGGCTCCTGGAGCTTGATTACAAGCGTCTTGTCATCCTGTGCAGTTACACTTTCCACCTTGGCTGCAATCGCCAGCGGACCGCCGACCTTCAGGTGACGCTCCAGCGAGAATACAGCATCCTTGGCTGTAACTGCGTTGCCGTCAGAGAACTTCAGACCATCACGCAGCACAAAGGTATAGGTCAAGCCGTCTTCACTGATGGTATGGGAGGCAGCCAGCCAGTCCACAATTTCACCCTCACTGTTAAAAGCAACCAGGGATTCAAAAACCTTATCAATCGCAAACGCATTATTTGAGGTGATCTGATTATGCAAATCAAACGAGGTTACCGCAGCAGGCCGTCCATAGACAAAGGTTCCTCCCGCCGCCGGCTCACTGGTACTGTTGCCCGCATCTGCCGCCTGGCTCGCGCTTGGCTGGGCTGATTCACTGGCTGCAGGTGTATTATTCTGTCCGGAGCAGCCGGCAATCACCGCCATTAATAGAATTGCCAGTGTTCCTGACCCTAATGTTTTCTTGATAGAAGCTGTAAATCGCATGTCTCAATCTCCCCTTCCTATAAACCTTATATGTTTAGTATGGATTGTATTATGGTCCATACAATCCCCCCTGTCAAACAAAATTTACATTCTCTCGGAGCGGATAAAACTATTATATCCAATACAGGAAATGAATCCGTTTTAACATGTTAAATCAGCTTGTGTGCAAACCATTTCTTACCTTTAAATCGCCATAGAAATACCGCCCCGCGCACAGCCCACTCGCTGTTCATCGCGATCCAGACGCCAAGCACACCGAAGCCGAGCATAATTCCCAGAATGTAGCCGAAAACCACCCGGAACAGCCACATTGTCAGCATTGAAGTAATGGAGGTGAACCTTGAATCCCCTGCTGCCCGCAGTGCCGACGGCAAAATAAAGCTGACCGCCCACAGCGGAACCTGGGCAATGGCATTGACCAGCAGCACTATAAATAAATCATCGATAATTTCCGGAGGCGGCGAAAATATCGACACCAGCGGATGGAACAACGGCATTAGGATCAGCGCAATCAGGGCCAGAGAGCCGGAACCGATCCAGAGGAAGGATTTGATGAACTTTCTGGCATCAGCGATATTCCCTCTCCCGATGCTTTGGCCGACTACCGTCACAATGGTCAGCGACAGCGCACTGGCCGGAATCTGGAACACCATAGCTAATGAGCCGGCGATGGCATTGGTTGCGATAGCATACGTGCCCAGGCTGACAATGAAGATCTGGGTCAGCAGCTTCCCGCCGTTAAAGAACATCTGCTCCGCGGCAAACGGTACGCCGATGAACATAATTTTGCGCAGCATGCTAACCCGAATATGGAACAGGTCGCGAACACGTACACGCAGCACAGTGTCAACCTTGAACAGGTACACTAGAGCACAGATCATGCCGGTATACCGCGCGATGTTAACCGCCAGCGTCATGCCCAGCACACCCATATGCAGAAAATTAATGAAAACAATGTTCAGAATTACATACAAAAGGTTCATGATAAGCGACAGGATCAGGGAAGCCCGTGTCCGGCCGACACCGCGCAGCGCCCCGCAGACTGCCTGAACCACCGCAATCCCGAGATAGGAGATGCTGCTGCCGATCATATAGACCCGGGCATTGTCCAGCACCTCTGCAGAGGCTGACCCGAATAAAAGATTCAATATAGGTGAATGGAACGCCATGAGCAGAAGACCGATGCCCACGGCGATCAGCGACACCGAAGTGACTGAACCGGCTGTAGCCTGTGAGACCATCCGGTCATTTCCGCTGCCTTTATACTGTGCAACCACCACGGTTCCGCCCGTCGCAATGGCCACGAATACGTTGATCAGAAAAATATTCAGCGAATCGACCATATTCACTGCGCTGACAGCCGCCATCCCGGACGAGCTGATCATCGCCGTATTTACCAGATTAAGCCCGATAATAAAGGCCTGGTCAATCAATATCGGAAGAAACAAAGCGATAATTTGCCGGTAATCCATTCCTTCACCGGACAGGTATTTTTCCAGCCATTTTTTACTGCGGATTTGAGCCTGAAGCTGCATAACGATATCACATTCTTTTCTGTAGGATTGGAGTGCTCGAAATACATTCCTTCCAGTTTACTATAAAATTGCTCTTTCGTCTGTTAAAAGGGGCAAACTATACATTCCGGGATTAGCCGTGACTGCTTAAAAACCCGATAATAAAAATAACCCGCAGGCTAATGCCTTACGGGTAATTTGGGTTAAAGCAGCGTAAATCGTGCTGCGCATTCTATAAATGTTAATAGAGTACAGTTTTTATAGCGCAACTTCCCCGCCAGGATACAGTGTAGAGCTGTACAGCCGCTTAGGCTGCGGCAGCGGCCGGCCAGGCTGTGCCGGCTCCAGTGAGAGAGGCTCTCCGGCATAGACAGCCGCCAGCTCATCTGTATAAATGATGACCTGCTCCGTACCGCTTCCCAGCAGATCCCCGTGCACGGCGTAGCCCTGCTCATCAAACTGTGCAACCATGTTCATTTTACCGTCATAAAGGGCTGGCAGCACGCCTTCACCGCGCCGGTACGCCACAATGTAATCAGGCGCGTTTTTCCAGAAGCTGCTGACTGCATCCACAATCGTCAGCCAGCCGGCCGTTGTACGCTCCTCTTTCCAGAGCTCCCGGCCGTTCTGATCCAGCAGGAACATGGCGTCCTTTCCCTTGAGGCCCTTGCCGTCATCCTCGCGGACCATACGGTCAAGTCCGGCAATCTGCAGTCCCGGCAGCTCAGGACAGAAGCGTCCCAGCGCCAGATGCTGGGATTCGATAGAGCCCTCGTAACGCCATAGCTCCTTCCCGTCCCGGTCGTACATTACCGTAACACTGCCTCCGACCACAAGCTCCGGAAGCCCGTCGCCGTTCACATCACCGACCCACAGGCAATCCGCGTGATCATCCAGGTCTTTACAGCTCCACAGCAGCTTACCGTCTGCATCCAGCAGATCATAGCCGGCCATAACCTCATCACGCCCGTCACCGTCAAGATCGTATACCCACGGATAATGGCCTACGTTGCCTTCATGGGTCCACAGCAGCTGCAGGTTTTTGTCCAATGCCCACAGCCGGTGGTAACGGTCCTTGAGGATAATGTCAGAAGGGTGGTCATTACCGCTCAGGTTGGCAATAATAATGCAGTCATGCGCTTCAGCGGACGGAAGCTCATGCACTGCCTTAACTTTTCCCGTTGACCCTTCCAGAATCTGCAGCCTGTCATCCATGACACACAGCACCTCAAGGGCACCGTCACCGTCAATATCATAGATCTGGGCCGGATAATCCGAGCCCTGGCTGCCGGCGCCCTCATCCGGCTTCCCGGTCTGCCACAGCAGCCGGCCGTCCAGATCAAAAGCGGTCAGGCACTGCACCTGATGCGGAATATATCGTACATCCTGGCGGTTATCCGGCTGAACCAGCAGCAGCTCTGCCCTGCCGTCCCCGTCCAGATCCCCGATCAGCATTTTGCATCTTGGACCGGCGGCCGAAATATCGATCCCGGCCAGCCGGTGCAAGGCTTGTTTGTTAGTTTGGTTAGTGTTATCCACAGTAGCGCCTCCTTGTCTCCCATCCGTTTGCCCCGCCTGCGGCAGGTGCGAGCGGTCTCTTCCAGCCTGCTTCAATTAACCCAAGTCCACCGTCTGCCCGCCCGGCACTTCAACGATTTGACCGTCAACCTCCAGCCAGACTGCGGCAGCGTTCGGATTGTATACAAAATCCCGGCTGGCCGAAAAAATCAGACTCCGGCTGGCCTTCATATATTGGACAAACTCCAGATTAGTAGCGTACCAGATGTCATCCCGTCCGCCGGCCATGGCGCAGAATTGCTCCATCAGCTCCCAGTTATTGTCGTTGTCGAACTCATAGCTGTGGCCCCACACATACATCAGATACAGGTACTGCCGTTTGTGCAGGGCGATAAAATTCTCCCCGTGCTCAAGCAGATTCCTGTTGTGATGGCAGGTCGCCGGCCATTCCAGCCAATCCTCCGGCAGGCCGAAGCCGCCGGTGCTCTGCACGGTCCGGGCATACTCGATGCCAAGATGCGGCAGCAGCTTTTTGATCTCGGCCGTATACGATCCGTTCGGGTATGACATCCCGCGGACCGGCTGGCGGAGCAGCGCCTCCAGCACCTTGCGGTCCTCTATAATCTCTTCGACGATATATTCCTGCGGACAGCGGGCCATCGTCGGATGCCGCCGCGTATGGGCGCTGACTTCATGGCCCTTATACAGATGAGGCACCTCCTCTGCCGTAATCCGGTCGCCTTCACCCAGCAGACCGGAATTCAAGTGGAAGGTTCCTTTAATCCCATATTTGTTAAACAGGCCAACCAGCCGCTCATCCGCCCGTCTGCCGTCGTCATAGCTCATTGTCAGCGCCTTGTGCCGGCCTTGCGGATAGCAGTAATACACTCCAGGCATTGCTGTTTCGCCTCCTTGAATATAAATAGTTGTAACTCATGTAAAATAGCGCCCATTTGGCTGCATCTGCCGAATTCAGAGGCATTTATGCCTTTCATTTCGCGCTTTTGGCCGCTTCCGCCGAAATCAAAGGCATTTTTGCCTCTCATTTCACCAATTTAGCTACATCCGCCGAATTCAAAGGCACTTTTGCCTCTCATTTCGCCCATTTGGCCGCAACCGCCGAATTCAGAGGCATTTATGCCTTTCATTTCGCGCTTTTGGCCGCATCCGCCGAATTCAAAGGCACTTTTGCCTCTCATTTCGCAAATTTAGCCGCTTCCGCCGAAATCAAGGGCACTTCTGCCTTTCATTTCGCCCATTTGGCCGCTTCCGCCGAAATCAAAGGCACTTTTGCCTCTCATGGCGCGTACACAACCAGATCACTGTACTCTGCAATCAGCGGTGCCATCTGGCGGAAGCCGATCCGGCCGCCGGCCAGCAGCGGACCATAGGACGAGCCGTCATCGGTCCAATGCAGCAGCTGAAGCCCGTTAATTGCAAAGGTTACTGTAGACCCCCGCTTAACCACCAGCAGCTCATAGGCAGCAGTCATATCGGCCACATCCGGCAGCGGATCAGCCCCCTGCGCGACCAGATGGAAGCCGTAGCTCTTGCGCAGGTTGCAGGTGTGAAAGGAGCGCTCCTCCTCCCACATCCGCCGGAAATACGAGATGTGAAAAGCGTTCATCTCCCCATGATGATACTGGTCATATTCCCCTGTACGTGCGGGCAGCGACGGGTCGAACAGGTCTTTCCCCCCGGCACCGGCGGCAGCGAAGAACAGAATGGCCAGTCCAGGCTCGCGCAGCGGCCGGAATTTCCACGCCACTGCCACATCCGCCGGAAACACCTCCGGACACCAGAACACAACATTCGCCTTCTGCCCCTCCGAAGCATCCCGGGTGCTCTCCAGCCGCAGCCGGCCCATCGGAAAGGTTACGGCACCGTCCCCCTCCAGCCGGAAGCCGGCCGTCTGCTCCGGGCCCGCCAGCGTATTGCGGTATATCTCCCGCCACTGCTCCGGGATCAGCGCCGCGTTCTGCTGAGCTGTCATTCTTTTACCCCCTTCACGGAATCCCGCTCCGGCAGAGCCTCTGCAATCAGCTCCAGCGCAATAATCGTATTGAGCGACCATTGGGAGGCTTCGTTCGTATTCATCCAGCCGATTTCATTCAGCTCTTCCAGGTAAGTAACCAGCGTCTGCTCTTCCTGCAGATTGACGGCCCCGAAAGGATTCTCCAGCAGGATGCTCCAGCAGCGGTCAGCCGTTGCCCGGTCATCCTTGTACCATGCCCCGTAAGCAGCAATAGCGACACTCAGTACAGGGTGCTCAAACCGCAGCTTGCCTGTAATTGCCCCTCCCGCATAAGCATCCTTTTCCTCCTGTGGCAGGTTGTAGAAGACGCCGAATTCTGCCAGCATATCCTCCCACACCGGGTCCTCCAGCATCAGGGCGAGCTCGAACCATACCTGCGGCCCGCCCATGCAGATTGCCAGATGCCGTCCCCAGTTGTCATCGCCCATCGGGCTGAGGATGCCGGTTTTGGGATCATAGCCGTAGGTTGGACCGGAAATCAGCCGCAGATTAGCTGCCTTGATGCAGTCTATACCCGTCAGTATTTTGTCGCGGTAAGCCGTTTCTTCGTAACGTTCCCACCTTGTCATCCAGTTAGAGCTGAACGCCGCCCAATCCGGGCCAACCCTGGCATGTGTCGGAAATTCATCCTTGGGAAAATAAGCCCGCATCGGGTCCAGTGTTACAGTCGTATAGTCAGCATCCTTCACACTGTCCATGATGTCGCCGGTCCGCTCATCACCGGTAAGATAATAGTAATAACGGTGCAGTCCGGCCATTGCGATCCGCGCTTCCTTGCAGCCGCAGCCCCAGTGCACGACATTGTGCCGTGAGCCGAGGCCTACATACTCCCCGAAATGATAAACGTCCACCTCGCTGGTATGCCGGGTCATTGCCTCTGCCATCCGGAAAATATCTGCACGGCCGGTCCGCAAAAAGCTCACCCACAGCCACATATTCGGCACCAGCTCTGCATTCTGCCAGGCGCAGCCGCCCAAATCGTAGTTCCAGACATGACGCACCGGATCATAGCTGTGCATGAAATCGCCGTAATCCCAGAGGCCGTACCATTTCCGCTGTTCAACCTCTGTCTGGTAAAAGGAGATAATCCCGTCCAGCCGCTCCTCCAGATAAGCCTTGGCGGGTGTGCTCCGGTCAGGAAGACTCCATAGCCCGAATGCCCGGCTGCGGTGATAGTACTCCGGCTCACAGACGAGCAGCGGAGGATTCTCCGCCTCCTGCTGTATCCGCTGCAGACCGGCGGAATCCGGTGTCCCCGATGTACACCACAGGGTCAGCTCATTGGTGTTGGCAATGCCGTACGGGGTAGCCCGCAGCTCCTCTGCACCTTCATAGGAGGACTCCACATGGGTCTTGGTATCATAGTGGCGCAGATCCATTGCCGGTGCCTCCGGTGACCAGAACCAGACGGCAAGCACCGCTTCATCGCCGGAAGCACCGCTCAGCTCAAGCCCCGAAGGGTGCTTCTGCCAAAAATCCTTCAGTCCGACGGCCAGGCCGCCGCCCTCTGAGCCGACATAGCCCAGCCCTCCGGCACGCCGTCCCTCGGCTCCCTTGATCCAGACACAGTCTGGTCCGGTCCGTTTATGGACGGCAAAATGCTCCGAGGAATCCTGGACAAGCCGGAAGCTGTCCCATACTGCCGAATCCCGCAGCAGTCCGGTAAAATAAGCATCCTCCTCCGGGTCAAACTGCAGAGTGCGGCCTTCCAGCTGGGCAGCGAACAGCTCCGCATATTTGCCTTTGGTTCTGCGGGTATGGAGCGTCTTCGGTGATTCACTGAAGAGGCCTTCACTGCCGGCGAACCGGATATGCCGATTATACAGCGGCCCGCTCAGCGGCACCTTGAATTCGATACCCAGTCCCTTGATGAAATCCTCCTGCGGGTTACCGTCATAATGAAAGGTATGCACGAGCCGGATGGACTCAAGACCGGCGTAAAAATACAGCCGCAGCGTGTAGGGAAGCCATTCCCCGGCCCCGTTCCGGCTGCGGTGCCTGCCGTCCAGACGGATCACGGCGCGCAGCGGCCCTGATTCCTCCAGCACTGCCTGCTTAGTAACGCCGGTGAAACGTTCCTGACGCAGTGTCAGCTCACCGCTCAGCGTGTCACGCTGCTCACGGAGGCAGACCAGCCCGCTCCCGCTGCATACCAGCTGCCCGGCAAGGTACTCCTGCTCTTCTAAGCTGTAGGCCAGCGGCCTTGAACCCGCAGCTGTATCCTGAAGTCCTTCCGCTGCATTAACACCCTTCGAATCGCCGGAATATCCACGATTCACATGCTTACTTCCTGCCTGCTCCGGCATCCGGCGCATTATCTGCGAGATTGGCCCCGCACCCTGCTTGCCCACAGTGCACAAAATGATGCCGGTATCCACAATGTAAGCTTCCTCCGTCTCACGGACGGATACCTTTGCCGTATACTGGAGGGCTTCCGGCTCTGCATAACGTTCCAGTGTATACCCTTCTGCACTGCCTTCCGGACAGACCGCAGAATGAAATGACCACTTAATAGTACCGTCCGGCCAATAGGCGGCCGGACGGCTTTGCAGCGGCAGACGGGAATTACCGTCCGGGCTGCCAAGATATAGTGCAGAGAGCCCGTCGCGGTTCAGCTCTCCTTTGGTCCAGGGAACTCCCCACGTAACTCCCGCAGCCGCGGCGGGCTGGTTCAGCCAGTGTAAGCGGATCGGCAAGGCTGAAGACAAGGCTGTCATCTCCTTTTGGGACATCACCCAGGCAATCAAACCCTGCTGCCCACGTTAAAACCCCAGGCTTACCGGCTTCCGGTGCCCTTCTCCCCTTCATGCCGGCTAAGCTCACGGTAGCGTGTCGGTGTGATGTCCTCCTGTTTTTTGAATATCCGGTTAAAATAGCTCTGCTGATAGCCGACCTGCAGCGCAACATCGTTCATTTTCAGATCCGTGTCACGCAGCAGCTCTTTGGCTTTTTCAATCCGCAGCGCTGTTAAATAGTCGATAAAGTTCTGTCCTGTCACCCGTTTAAAAGATTTGCTGAGCAGGAACGGGCTGGTGCCCGTATAATCCGCACAGCTGTCCAGAGAAATATTGTCCATATAATGCTCCTGAATGTACAGCATGGCCTGATCAATCGTCCGCCGGATACCGGCATCTGAACGCTCTGACAGCTCCTTCAGGAAAGGAGAGACCACGTGATTGCGGAACCAGGGCAGGATCATCCCCGGCTCATGAATCTGCGACAGTCCGGCATAAAGATTACGGCCCTTGAACAGCTGGTTCGGGGCTATCCCCGCTTCCAGCACCGCATGCTGTACTGCACCGAGCAAATGCAGCATTCCCTGCTGCACATCGATAACCTTCGCTCCGTCAGCGGATAGCGTAGTGAGGAATTCCTCCAGCAGCCGGTCTGCCTCCTCCGCCTCGCCGGTGCGCAGCGCCTGAATCAGTCCGCGTTCCAGAGCGAACGAATATTGCGGCATATGTGCGCCCTCTCCTTCCCGCTCCAGTTGCTCCAGGCTGACTACCTGGTTTCCGCCCCCGTATCTGCGGTGGTTCGCTGCCTGCTTCACCGCTTCAAAGGAGCGCGGAATACTTGAGATATGATCAATAGGCGAGCTATATGCTACAGTAGCCTGCAGCTTAAGCATCCGGTTGATGGTTGCAGCCAGCACTTCTCCAAACGCCTGTACCCGGGCCGGCTCCGGGCCTTGGCCCGGTTCAATCAGCAGGATTCCCGCCGTCAGATTATGCAGGTTGACCGTCTCAGCATGCTCAAAATGCCCGGCAGCCAGCTCTTCGATAATGTTCACCGCCGCAAAGGACACCAGACTCTCATCCCCGCTGCGGAACTTACCCTCCAGACTGGATATCCCTGTCAGCTGAATGTACAGCACCACAAAGACGCAATTATCCACTTCCCATTTGTACTGCTTCATCCGGCCTAGCAGCTCCTGCTCGGAAAAGGCATAGAGATAGCCCTGAAACAGCTGGTGGAGGAAGCTGCGCTGCACATGCGGCAGCTGCTCCGAAAGGGTATATTGCAGGGCATTCTGCTGCCCGTGCAGATTCTGCCAGTGCCGCTCAATCAGCGTCACCTCATCCTCCCGGTCTTCAGAGACCTCGTGCTCAGGGAGCAGCGTCTTCAGAAGGCGGCGGAAAGGAGAATAGATCCGGCGGGAGGCAATCCAGGACAGGACAGCCGCGAGCAGCAGTGCGCTCAGGCTGACTGTAATAATGGTTCTGGAAAGCTCCACCACCGGGGAGGTTATACTTGATATCGGTGAAGCGGATACATAAACCCATTCCCTGGAAATCCGGGAGAAATCGCCATAGGTCACCGCATAGGTAGCTCCGTTCCAGTCATACAGGAAGGAGGTGCTGTCACCGCTGCCTCTTGCTTCTATAGCCCCCTGCAGCGCACCGACAAACGGTGTCGGGGCTTCGTCGATGCCGCTTCCGGAGATGAACAGGCCGCCTGATTTCTGCAGCATATACACTTCTCCGCTGTTATACGGAGTCATTGTCCGCAGCATGTCCGCAACCTTTTGTGTATCCATCCTCAGCAGCAATACCCCGAACGGCTGAAGGCTGCCGCCGGGAATATGGTGAACAAGAGTCATTTCCTTAGACTGGGGCTTCGCCGGGTCAAAGGCAGTCTCTGTCCAATAGGTGCTTTGCTCCGTTTTCATCAGCTCTTCATAAACTGCCGCCCCGGAGGACGTGACCGTGCCATACTCCGTACCGAATAGCACCGGCTGGTCGCCCGTAAGAAACAGCTCCACCTGACGCGCCATGGAATTGGAGCCCTGCATAACCAAAAGCGTCTTGGTAATATCCCAAGCCCGCTCATGATTCTTTGTAAAATCCATACCCTTAAGGCTATAGTCAAACTTGGGGTCAAAAGCCCAATGAGCCAGCATCAGCTCCAGATTGGACAGCTGGTCATCAATATTGGCGGCACGCTGCTCGATCTGCCGGTTATGCATTTCGAGCAGCTCATCCTCCAGGCTTCCGCCCGCCATCCAGTATACAAGCGATCCTATGATCAGGCCGGGAATGGATGAGACGATCAGCACAATAATCAGATTATTGCGGTAATAACGTCCCTTGCGCCCCTTCCATCCCCGTAATAAGCCCTTCCGCTTTTCTGTCATTCTATTCTCCATGTGTATCACCAGCCGAATTCATAGTTTAGCATTGCAGCCTTGCGGCATTAATGGGGCTATTCCGGCCGGTGCATGGAGCGGGGCCGGATGCTATTTACCCAATTTTGCGTACAATTCGTTCATTTCTGTTACCAGCTCGTCTCCGCCTGTCTTCCGCCATACATCAAAGGCTGATTTCAGTCCGGCTTCGTCAATTTGTCCGACAATAAACTTGATGCGCGCATCATTGATAACATTATCAAGCTGTGAGCCTTTTTGTGTATAAACAGTAGAGATCAGTGCTTCAGCCGGGTTAACCACGATGGTTGCTTCATTTTGTTTTTGCAGCTCTGTCTGCTTATTCCGCAGCTCCGTTTGCTTAACCTGCTTAGCAGCTTTTGCATTCTCATCCGGGATATAAGGAACCATCTGATTGAGGCCTTCTACTTCAGATTCCAGCAGAACAGTATCAGTTGAACGTTCTACAAAACCATCCACGAGGTTGTAGTGAACGCCCTCAATTCCGAATCCTGTCAGCGTTTGCAGCTCCGCATCATTCACCTTGTCCAGGAAAGCCAGCACCCGCTTCAGCTCATCCTCAGTTTTGACAGAGGATTTCGGGATAGCCAGCATACCGGCGAAGCCTGAAGTCGGGAGTGTATGCAGTTGTCCGTCGGCTCCCTTAACGCCGCCAATAACATCCATGTAGTGACGGTCTGGCTCATCCTTGCCGTCCTTCTGTAATGCAGCGTGAATCTTATCGTCAATACGTGCCGCAGTGTCGACAACATCGACAATAACGCCTGCCTGGTTGTTAACAACCGGATCAGTCCACTTAGAGCTGTCCATAACCGCGAAGTCGGAGTTGACCAGCTGCTCATCGTACAGCTTTTTCATAAATTTAAGCGCTTCCACGTACTCCGGATATTCATGCTCAGGTACAAGCTTGCCATCCTGGACGCCCCATCTGTTTGGAGATCCGAACCACAGCTTGATCGCATCAAAGCCGCTGGCCCAGCCGCCGGTCCACTTTACCATAACCATGCCGTAGGTGTCATCCTTGCCGTTACCGTCCGGATCCTGCTCTTTAAACGCTTTCAGCATATTGTAGAACTCATCCACCGTCTGCGGAGTCTCAAGGCCCAGCTTATCCAGCCAGTCTTTGCGGAATACTACACCGTTGCGGCCCAGTGCCCGGCCTCTGTAAATTCCGTAGTTTTTGCCGTCAATGGCCGAGTTGTTCAGAATGACCGGGTTAGCTTTGCTCAGGTTAGGATAATCCTTAAGGTAGGGTCCAACCTCCCAGAAAGCACCGGATCTTGCCGCATTGACAAAGCTCGAAGCCTTAACATCGCCTACATAAATAATATCGGGCAGCTTGCCTGAGGCAAGCGTAATGTTGAATTTATCGGTATACGAAGCATTCGGTACCCATTCGAAATGGATATTGGTATTCGTCAGCTCTTCCAGCTTGGCTGCAACCGGGCTGTCGTCCTTTGGATAGTTGGTTTTAAAAATCGGCAGCATCAGCGTCAGATCCAGCGGCTTCGCTGTTTCCGTTCCCGCAGTAGCCCCGGCAGCCCCTTCATTGCCTGCAGCCCCGTTTGTCCCTGCTGCATTATTTGCGTTATTGCCTCCGCAGCCTGACATCACACTTACAATCATAATAGTTGACAGTAGCGTAAACAACCGCTTTTTGAATTTAATGGATTTCTTTCCTGCTGAACTTAGAGTTTTCATGATTGGCCTCCCTTTATATGTTAGCATAACAGATTAACCTTTGACTGAACCGAGCATCACCCCTTTGGCGAAGTGCTTTTGCAGAAACGGGTAGACACACATAATCGGAAGTGTACCGACCACGATTACGGCCATTTTGATCGACTGCTCAGGCGGCTGGACAAAATTCGGATCCATCAGGCTGAGGTCGCCGGCTGCCGACTGGGACAGCATAACGATCTGGCGCAGCATGACCTGCAGCGGCCACTTGGACGGATCATTGATATAGAGCAGCGCCGAGAAGAAGTTATTCCAGTGTCCTACCGCGTAAAAGAGCGTAAAGGTCGCCAGCACCGGCTTTGAGAGCGGAAGCACGATTTTCCACAGCAGGCCAAGCTCGCTGCAGCCGTCAATCCGTGCCGCCTCCTCCATTTCCACCGGAAGCTCCTGGAAGAAGTTTTTAACGATAATCAAGTTGAACGCGCTGATTGCCCCCGGCAAAATCAGGGCATTTAAGGTATCCAGCAGCTGGAGATCACGGATGACCAGGTAAGTGGGGATCATGCCTCCCCCGAACAGCATGGTGAAAATAACCATATTGAGGATCAGATTGCGGCCCATCAGATAGCGTTTGGCCATCGGATATGCCATCGTCACGGTGAAGAACAAATTGACAATTGTCCCGATAACCGTTACATACAATGACACCCCGATGCTTCGTACAATTGTATCCGTTGAAAAGATAAATTTATAGGCATCAAACGAGATCGTTGTAGGAATCAGGAAGACCGCACGCTTTGTAATCTCCGCCTCCGTTGCGAACGAACCGGCGACTACGAACAGAAACGGCAGGATGGCGGCGATTCCGATAATGCCTAGGATAATATAATTGAAGATGTCAAAGGTGATCTCACCTGTGCTCCGATATTGCTTCTTAACCACGCAAACAGCCTCCCTCTTAGTAAAGTCCCGATTCGCCGAATTTCTTGGCGAGCCAGTTGGTGCCGAGCACCAGTACAACCCCGATTACCGATTTGAACAGTCCGACAGCCGTACTGTAGCTGAATGCCCCCTGGGTAATCCCCAGCGCATATACATATGTATCAAAGACTTCAGCAACCTCACGGTTGAGCGCATTCATCATCAGATAGATCTGCTCGAACCCGTTGTCCAGAATGGTTCCCATCCGCAGAATCAGCAGAATAACAATGGTGCTGCGGATCGCCGGCAGTGTAATATGCCAGATCTGCCGCCAGCGGCTTGCCCCGTCCATAACAGCAGCTTCATACTGCTCTACATCGACACCGGCCAGAGCTGCAAGGAAGATAATTGTTCCCCATCCGCATTCCTTCCAGATCGTCTGGAGGATGATCATCGGCCGGAACCAGTTAGGGTCGGCGAGGAAGTCGATTTTGCTGCCTGTATACGTATACAGGAATTCATTGACTGCTCCGCCCTGAGTGGTCAGAAACACATATGATATACTGGCGACGATTACCATTGATATGAAATGCGGCACATAAATCAGCGTTTGAATCGTCCGTTTATAGAAGGACAGCCGTATTTCATTTAATAGCAGTGCCAGTATAATCGGTGCCGGGAAAAAGAACACCAGATTCAGCAGTGACAATACAAGTGTGTTACGCAGCAGCATGAAAAAGTCCGGATTCTGGAAAAATGTGCGGAAATGCTCAAGTCCGACCCATTCGCTTTTCATGAAGCCCAGGAAAGGCTGGAAATCCTTGAATGCGAGGAGAATCCCCCACATCGGCACATATTTAAACAGCAGAAAATACAGGAGTCCCGGGGTTAGCAGGATGTAGAGCCATTTATCGCGCTTCAGACGTTTGAAGATCAGCTCCCGCTTACTGCGGTAGGCGCTGCCAGTATGAATCTCCGCTGTTCCCATCGCCGCTCCTTGTTTCATTACATTCACCTCCGATAGGATATGCAGCCTTGTCTATTCTCTTGGGCTGCGGTTCCCATTATGTCCCTGTTACATTTTTCCGGCAATCATACTTTTTGGATTGCACTGCATCCGGCTTGGTACAGCACGCTTCAATAAAGTGCAAAGCCGGCAAAACTTTACTATTGCCGGCCTGACAGGCGGCAACTATGATGCCGGAAGATTAAAAGCTTTCATTATAATCACCAGGAGGTACGCACAGTGAAGCAAAAACTGTATTACGGCGCAGCTTGGTATCCCGAGCTGTGGGGAGAAACGGAGCGGCAGCAGGATCTTCGGCTTATGAAGGAAACCGGGATCAACCTGGTCCGCATGGGCGAGTTCATCTGGTCGGAGCTGGAGCCTGAGGAGGATGTTATTGATATCCGCCCGTTTGCACAGCATGTCCGGCTGCTGCATGACCAAGGCATTGATACCATTATGTGTACACCGACCGCAACGCCGCCTATATGGCTGACGCACGGGCATCCCGAGCGGCTGTTCGTCAGGGCAGACGGGGCGGTAATGGGCCACGGGTCCAGACAGCATATCTGTACCAATAATCCGTATTTCCGGCAGCGGGCAGCCATTATCGCTGAACATTTAGCCAGGGAACTCGGTAAGCTGCCCGGCCTTATTGCCTGGCAGCTGGATAATGAGTTCAAAGCACATGTAGCCGAATGCATGTGCGGAACCTGCCGGGTGCTGTGGCAGGAGTGGCTCGAGCAGCGCTACGGCAGCATTGACAGGCTGAACGAGGCTTGGGGAACCGCTGTTTGGAGCCATACCTATCAGTCCTTTGGGCAGGTGACACAGCCCGTGGCCACTCCGTTCCTGCATAACTCCTCGCTCGTTACGATGTACCGGCTGTTCCAGATGGAAAAGATCGCTGAATTTGCCTCTGAACAGGCAAGTATTCTGCGCCGCTATTCAGATGCGCCCATCACCCACAACAGCAGCGTTGCCTTTCATGTGGATAATGAGCAGCTGTTCAAGGAGCTGAATTTCGCTTCCTATGACACCTATGCCTCCCAGGCCAACCGGCATGCCTATCTGCTGAACTGTGATCTATGGCGTAATTTCAAGCCGGGCCGTGATTTCTGGCTGCTTGAGACAAGCCCGGCCCACGCCGGCTCCCTGGCAAATTACGGACAGCCGCATCCGGACGGCTACCTTACAGCCGAAGCAGTGTCCGCGTATGCGCTTGGAGCCGGGGCTTTCTGCTACTGGCTGTGGCGGCAGCAGCGCTCGGGCAGCGAGCAGACACACAGCTCGATTCTTAGCGCATGGGGTGACCCCGCGCTCGGCTACGATAATGTACGGGCCGCTTCAGCAGCACGTATGGCAATCGAGCCGCATATGCTGGCTACCCGGCCGGTGCAGGCCGAGGTTGCCATCACCTATTCGGACCGGGCCAAGGCTTATCTGGCTACTGAGCCGCACCGGAAGCTGAATTACCGCTCGCTGTTCGGAGATTTCTATAAGCGGATTGTAGACATGGGCATCCACCGCGATCTGGTACCGGAAGGCGGCGAGCTCACCGGCTACAAGCTGCTGTTCACCCCCTTTGTGCATTATCTGTCACCTGAGTATTTGCGGAGAGCACTGGCATTCGCGGAGGCTGGCGGCATCTGGATCGCCGGCCCGCTGAGCGGCGGACGCACAGCAGAGCATACGCTTCATACGGATGCTGCGCTGGGTGAGCTTGAGCGGTATGCAGGCGTGCATACCAAATACGTCTACCCGATGGAGGGGACCGGCAGCATCGGGCAGGCCTTTGGCTTGTCCGCGCCGCTGTCCTTATGGAGCGCGGTGTTTGAGCCGCTGCCCGGCGGAGCTTCCGTGATCGGTGAGATCACGGAGGGCCGGACGCCGGGCCTTGCCTTTGTGACCGAGCAGCCGTATGGCCGGGGGGCCATCGTAATGCTCGGCTCGCTGCCGGCCGGCGGGGACGGCGATCAGCTGCTGCAGGCGCTGATCGGGCATTATGCCGGCCGGGCCGGCGTGACACTGCGCAGCGATGTCACTGCCGGCACTGTGGTGTGCCCGCGGCGCGGGGACGCGGGCGAGCTGTGGACCGTCGTGAACATGGACGGTCTCGGGGGCACTGTGATCCTGCCGCGCAGCGGGCAGGATGTGCTTGCCAGCCGGGCTGTGCCAGCCGGCCCGCTGGCACTTGAGCCGTATGAATACCGGCTCATTGCGCTGGAGGAATAAAGCGCGGCTTTGCACCGCGGACCTAACCAGGCAACAAAAAAGCAGTATGCCGCCGGAATTGATTCCGCTGCATACTGCTTTTTGACTATTTGAAGTTACTGGTTTTAGATAGCGGATTCCCACTTAACCTGGTTAGAAGCACCCTGTCGATCATTCCCGCCAACTAACTAATCTTCTTCTACATAGCTGCACTCCGTACAACTAAAACAGCGGTTTTTCCACGAAA
Source organism: Paenibacillus sp. FSL R7-0273 (assembly GCF_000758625.1). NCBI lineage: Bacteria > Bacillati > Bacillota > Bacilli > Caryophanales > Paenibacillaceae > Paenibacillus > Paenibacillus sp. FSL R7-0273. The sequence goes on along the minus strand of NZ_CP009283.1, from coordinate 1,987,651 downwards.
AACACATATAAGTGTATTTCATACAATTAAAATGTCCGCTTAACCCCTCTTAGGCCAATATGGGCAAAAATAGCTGCACAGATTACACTTATATCGCGCGGCGGCAGCAATTTACCGTTTTTAATTGCACAAACTGCAACTAAACCTCACACTTAGCAGTGCTTGTCATAATAACAGGCTGTGCGTGGATAAGCAATAGCTCTTCATTAGCTCTTCATTAGCTCTTCATTAGCTCTTCATTAGCTCTTCATTAGCTCTTCATTAGCTCTTCATTACTCCACAATAACCCCGCAACAATTCTACCGCTGCAAAGCTCTGCCGCATCACATTGTCCAATCTTAATCCAAATCCGCACCATTCGAAGCAATCGCCTTCTGGTACCAGTAGAAGCTTTTCTTTTTGAACCGGTTCAGTGTACCATTGCCCTCATCGTCCTGATCCACGTAGATCACACCGTAACGCTTGGACATTTCGGAGGTTGAGGCACTGATGATATCAATCGCTCCCCAACTGGTGTAACCCATCACGTCAACGCCGTCCAGAACAGCTTCTTTTACTTGTGTAATGTGCTTGCGCAGATAGTCGATCCGGTAGTCATCGTTGATTGAACCGTCTTCCTCCACCTTATCTTTTGCCCCGAGACCATTCTCCACGACGAACAGCGGAAGCTGATAACGGTCGTACAGTTCTTTGAGCACGATACGCAGGCCGATCGGATCAAGCTGCCAGCCCCACTCGGTTACCTGCAGGTTCGGGTTTTTCACTGTGCTGAACAGATTGCCGCCAGTAACGCCGTATTTCTCCGGGGCTACTGTCGAGATAAGTGAAGTGTAGTAGCTGAAGGAGATGAAGTCTACTGTGTGCTCACGCAGCAGCTGCTCGTCTCCCGGCTCAACAACGAGATTGATGTTATTTTCGGCAAAATACCGCTTCACAAACGGAGGATAGCTGCCCCGCGCCTGCACATCGGTATGCAGCAGATTAAGCTGGTTGTCCACCTGCGCCTGATGTACATCCTCTGGGCTGCTGGTTGCCGGATAGTGAATCATGCGCGCCAGCATGCAGCCAATGCGGAATTCCGGATTGATCTCGCGGCCCTTTTTCGTTGCCATACTGCTGGCCACGAACTGGTGATGCAGCGCCTGGTAAGACGCTTCACGGATATTATCGACTGTATCTTCAACCACGCCGCCGCCGGTGAACGGTTCAATGACGGTAGTGTTGATCTCATTAAAAGTAAGCCAGTATTTAACCTTATTCTTGTACCGGGTCATCACTGTCTCTGCATACTTTTCATAAAACCCAATCACCTTGCGGTTTCTCCAGCCGCCATAGTTCAGCACCAGCGACATCGGCATTTCATAGTGGGACATGGTAACCAGCGGCTCAATCCCGTATTTATGCATCTCGTCGAACATATCGTCATAGAACTGCAGCCCTTTTTCGTTCGGCTCGGCATCATCCCCATTAGGGAAAATACGCGCCCAGTTAATCGACATCCGGAACACCTTAAAGCCCAGCTCGCCGAATAGAGCGATATCCTCCTTATAACGGTGGTAAAAATCAATCCCGTAGCGCTTCGGATACCCCTCAGCCGTAGTGTGCTGCATCCCCCGCTGAATAGATTCACTGGTGACATGCATCAGCTCTTTCAGATTGGTATAATCCTTTTTCTTAAAATAAGGCACCATATCTGCGGTGGACAGCCCTTTGCCGTCCGCATCAAATGCACCTTCCGCCTGATTGGCCGCGATTGCGCCGCCCCACAAAAAACCTTCCGGAAACCCTTGCTGTATGCTCAATGTGCCCATCTCCTTGGTTTTTATATAGATTGAACTGTAAAGTGTAAATTTTAGGATTGGCCGTGGCTCCAGAGTAATTTGGATTCCGGCCGCTGTTGTCTGCAGATGTTTGGATTTAACTGCTACTAAATAGATAGAACTGGTGAATTTTCCGTTTAGGAATTGGCCGTGACTCCAGGAATATTTGGACTTCCAGCCGCTGTTATGTTTGGATTTCCTGATTAAAACCGCTGAGCGCAGTAGAAATCCAAACACAAAGGCGGACGCTCCGCTCCTCCAGTTCCAAAATTCTCCTCCGCCACTTTTCCCTTAATTTAGGTTTTCAAGATCAATCTATATAATATTTTTTACAAAAACTGCTCTGTATCTGCTGCGCCTCTAATACATTCCTGGTTAGTACTACAAAATTGATCTAATTGCCCGGGAAATTCCCGAATTAGGTACGGATTCATGTCGTCTACTGTCCAGTCTTGAGACTTCACCCAGCATGGCTTAACGTCCAACCTACAGCTCCGCCCGCACCACCGGCTCACCAAACCCAACCGGACCCAGCTTAATCGGCAGAATCTGCTTGTAGTCTGCGGTGTTTGTAACAACCATCGCGGTAGTAATATCATAATTCTGGGCGATCTGCTCCAGATCGAAGGTCAGCAGCTTGTCGCCTGCCTGTACCTGGTCACCGGTCTGCACATGGGCTTCAAAGAACTGCCCGCGCAGCTTAACGGTGTTGATGCCGACGTGGATCAGCAGTTCCATGCCGTTCGCATCACGGATGACCATCGCATGTTTGGTTTTGAACACGTTCATTACCGTACCGCTAACTGGAGATACCAGCTCACCTACTGTCGGCACAAAGGCAATCCCCTTGCCCATCAGCTCATCACCAAAGGTAGGATCATTGACCTCTTTTAAAGGAATCGCTTTACCTGTCATAGGTGCATATGCTGTGCTGTCTGCAGATGCAGAAGCCGCTTCTACTTCAACCACTGCCGGTGAGGCAGCCTGCGGTGCTTCATTAGCAGGTTTAGCCGCAATATTGCCTGAAATCTGTTCAGCATCATCCGCCTCTTCCTGGAATCCAAGCAGCACTGTAACGACAGCGCCGACTACAAAGGCAATAACCATCCCGCCAAAAGCGTACCAGAACGTCTGGCCCACCAGTCCCGGAAGACCCGGAATACCACCGTTACCGGCAAGTGCGTATGCCTTGGCTCCAAAAGCCAGCGCGAAGCCGCCCCCTGCCGCGCTACCGATCATCGCCGCGATGAACGGCTTTTTGTATTTCATATTCACACCGTACATTGCCGGCTCAGTAACACCCATAAGCGCGGTGAAGCTGGTGGATAGCGCTACAGATTTCAGCTTTTTATCTTTTGCCCGGAAGAATACACCCAGTGTTGCGCCAGCCTGTCCCATATTGGAAATGTAGGTCAGCGGCAGGAATTTGTCGAAGCCAAGCGTAGCCAGATTGCTGATGATAACCGGAACCAGCGCGTAGTGCATACCCGTCATAATGATCAGGGCCATTGCGCCCCCGAGGACGATACCGGAGATCAGCCCGCCTTCATTGAGCAGCCAGTTGATGCCGCCGGACAGGCCGTCGCCGATAAAGGTTCCCAGCGGTCCGATTGCAATCAGCGTTACAGGAACCATAATAAGCAGCGAAATTAACGGAACTAGCAGTAATTTCAGCGATGGCGTGATGAAACGGTCCACTGTCTTTTCAACATAAGAGAGCAGCCATACAGCCAGCAGGATCGGAATAACCGATGAGGCATAGGATACAGCTGTAACCGGAATGTTTAGAAAAGCAACCGGATTACCACTCGACAATAACGCGCCCATATCCGGATACATCAATGCCGCACTTACTCCAACCGCAATAAACGGATTGCTGCCGAATTTCCGGGCTGCACTGAAGGCAATCAGAATCGGCAGGAAGTAGAACACACCGTCACCGATGGCGGAGAGAATCCGGTACGTATCCGTTCCGGTTGTCAGCCATTCCAGCGTTACAAACAGGGCCAGCAGCCCCTTGAGAATACCTGCAGCTGTAATAGCCGGCAGCATTGGCGCAAATACGCCTGCGATCGTTTCAAAAATCTTCAGGATGACGTTCTGCTTCTTTCCATCCTCTTTTTTGCTGCCCTCGCCGCTTTGCTTAAGCGCCGGGTAAGCTTTTACCATCTCATCGTAGACCTTAGGCACGTCATTACCGATAATAACCTGGAACTGCTCGCCTGAGATGTTGGTGCCCATGACCATATCCAGCTTTTTGAGCGCAGCCTGATCGGCCTTGCTGTTGTCTTTAAGCTCAAAACGCAGCCGGGTTACACAGTGGTACACCGAGTTGACATTGTCCACCCCGCCCACGGACTGGACGATTTGCTGTGCCGTTTCCTGATGCTTCATCTTACTTCCCCCTATTTTTGGCAACTAAAAAACCCGAACGAACACACCGACTCCGCGCCCCCGCGCGTGCCGTGCCTCATCCGGGTTTTGCCTGATTGAACAGTAACAAGCCCTTGTTATTTACTTTTCATCAGCCGCTCCAGATGCAGCGTCAGATAGAGCTGCTCGGAATGCGTCATGACATAATCATAGTTTTTGAGAATAAACGTTTCGATCTTGATGATACACTTGAACGTCTCCGGGTAATTCTTGCGGACAACCTCGTACAAATATTCCTCCGTGTCATCATGACTGGAATGCGTGATTACCCGCTGGCAGAAATATTTGAGATGCGTAATGAATCTGAAATAGTTGACGCTGTCCTCATCCAGATCCACACTGAAATGATATTTGATGATGTTCATAATCTCCTGCAGCAATTGCATCAGATGCGTCACATCGTTCATCGAATCATTGACTTCAGCATTTATGAAATGAAGCGCAATATTGCAAATCTCATCTTTCGGAAAATCTATCCCCAGCCGCTCCCTGAGAATCGTCAGCGCTTCCTTGGCCACATCATACTCAGCCTTATAGAAGTGCTGCACCTCCCACGACAACGGGTTACGGACAATCTGGTCCCGCGCCATCCGCTGTACAGCAAAGTTAATATGATCTGACAGGGATACATAAATCCCGTCACTGATCTGCTTATTCAACTGCATGCGCGCCAGACTGACAATATCATCTGTCACCTGCAAAATTTCGATCGGCACCTCGGTCACAATCGCTTTGAAGCGCTCGTAGATGGAGGCATCCTGCAGACGGAAGATTTTTTCAATCCGCCCTTCATCGATCGTGTCGCCTGCACGGAACTGGAAACCGATACCCCGGCCGAGGATAAGCAGCTCCTGGTTCTTGTCATCAAGCGTACTGACGATGTTGTTGTTAAAAATTTGTTTGATGATCACTGTAAACCCACCTGTGTTTGAGGAATCAAAAAAGGGCAAAACAACAATGGACATGACAGAATCATTTCCACTGTGGTTTTGCCCGCATTACCGGTAACAAGCCTCGGAAACAATTTAACACAAGCTGAAAACGGTGTCAACCACCCTTAAAAAAATCTGCAACCTAATTTTAACCAGACAAAGTCTGAACTATGCATCCGCACTGCATACTAAAAGTACAAATCCCACCCGATGATCAGCGCACTGAACAACACAGCCGACAGGCCGGACAGCACGTACATTACTTTTCTCATTCCTCTGCTGTTCGAGCGCCGCAGCTTCAGGAGAAGCATTACAATATACCCCGCAGCCAGTAAGACATAGATGATGTTTATTATGAGGTTCACCCTGACTTCGGCATAATTGGCATATGCGTAATTGCGGTTTAGCAGAACCAAATTATTTATGATAAACATGAGCCCTGCCGTACTGATTAAATAATGATATTTGTCCAAGCCGGATGCAGGACCGGACACTCTCCTGATCTTCCGTATACTGAGGCGTATTAAACCGTTAATGAGTGCATATAAGGTAATTGCTGCACCAAACCCAAAAACAATCTTCGAAATGGTGACACTATAAACTGCTAGTCCTTTAAGCGGCAGATAATCACTATACTGGGCAGAAATTTTGATAACCGCTCCTTGATCATTCCTTATAAAATGCTCTGAACCCGACTGGTATTGCGGAGTATAGGCGTAGGGAGCAAACTGGTTAGAGGATTGCTTACCATTCCACGTATACATCCGGCTGTTGACTGCTGTAATCTCAACCGGATCAAGATACCCGTAAATCTTAGCAAACCCTTCAAGCGCACGCCTCGCAGGCAGATAAGTGCCTTCTACCTCTGAGCTATCCGGAAGTTCTCCATTGTAGGATTCCGGACTGTAGGTGCCAAAGACCTGATCGACAAGCTCTGTACAGTACTGATATTCGTGCCGCTGGTTGACCATAACAATCATTCCAAATCCGGAAGAGGGATCCATTACAAAATTACCCGAAAAACCATACCGGTTTCCACCGTGCTCCAGCGTCGGTACAGCGTGCTCTATCACCCAGAAGCCGTGGGCAATCCTCGGAATATCCGTGCCCTCAACATTCAGGCTGGGTGTCAGCATTTCCTGAAGTGTAGCATTACTCTTGAACAGCGGGCTTACCTTCCCTTCGGGCGGCATAAGAGCAGCCATAAATTTGGCCAGATCCGCTGTTGTGCCGATTGTACCGCCTGTGGGATAAACCCCTTCATACCCGCGGCTGTTCTTGATCAGCTTCATTTCCTTTGTATAGCCCTGGATCTTGCCTCTCGCGGCATCTACAACCGGATTATCCTCATGCGTTGGATGAATGGAAGTAGCATCCATCCCCAGCACATCAAAGATATGCTCATTAACATACTCATAAAACGGCTGGCCGCTCTGCACTTCAACAATATAGCCCGCCAGGGTTGCGCCATAATTGGAATAGGCCACTACTTTTCCCGGCCTGTAGACCTGCCGGGGTTCATAGACCTGCAATTCCTCGGACAGCTCGGAAACCTCGTCTTTGGTCAAATATAAGCCGTCCGTAAACTGCTCCTGCCAGCCCCCGTTATGATGCATCAGGTTCAGCAGCGTAATCGGATCATCATATTTCAGCTTCTTGAAAAAGCCTTCCGGCAGATACTCACGGATATCCGTCTGCAAATCCAGCTCTCCCTGCTCCACCAGCTGCATAATACTGGTCCAGACCAGCAGCTTCGTTATGGAAGCCCATTCAAACACCGTGTCCGTATCCGCTGCAATCTGGTTCTCTACGTCAGCCAAGCCGTACGCTTTATTGAATATAGTCTGTCCGTCCTTAACGAAAGCGACAGACACGGCTGCTGTTGTCTCCATACGCGCAGGAGTCATATAAGAATTGATAACATTCTCAAGCGAAGACAGCTTGATTCCAGAGGGGGTGACATCTTCAGCCGGAGCAACCGCTCCTTCTGCCGCATAAGCGGGGAGACCTGCAGACAAAAGCAGAAGGACAACGGTAAGACAGATAAACAACGGCTTATAAAATACGCAGCGGGTATATTTTTTCATGTACAGCCTCCTTGTATGATGTCAAAAGCCTAAAAGTACAAATCCCAACCGATAATCAGCACACTGAACAATACAGCCGACAGGCCGGACAGCACGTACAATATCTTTCTCACCCTTCTGCCCTCGGTACGCCGCAGCTTCAGGAGAAGGAATACTATGTATCCGGCGGCCAGCAGACAATAGAGAATGTTTATTATAAGATGAACTCTAACCGTAGCGTAGGAAGTTAAGCCAATATTACGGTAGGTCATAATAACATTATTCAGAACCAGAAGCAGACTGGAAGTATTGATTATTAAATGGTACTTTTCCAAGCCGGGTAACGGTCCGGCCATTCTTTTGATTTTGCGTATACTGAAGTGTATCAATCCGTTAATAAGTGCAAATAGGGTATAGGTTATCCCAAGCGCAAGAACAACCAGCGTAATTCTTACACTATATACAGCAAGACCTGTTAGGGGAAAATAATCACTGCTTTGAATAGAAAGCTTATCAACCTCACCCTGATCATTTCTTACAAAGTATTCATTGGCCGACCAGTGTACCTTAGAGTAAGCATCAGGTGCAAATTGGCTGGAGGGCTGTTCATTCCAGTTATACGTGAGGTTATTTACAGCAACAATGTCCACCGTATTCAAGTAGGCATCTATCTTTCCGAAGCCGTGAACCACCCGCCGTGCCGGAAGGTATGTCCCCGCGACCTCAGAAGTGTCCGGCAGCTTACCGCTGTAAGACTCCGGTCTATAGGTGCCAAAAACGCTGTCAACCAGCCCCGTAGAATATTGCCATTCATTCTTTTGATTCGTCATCACGATCATCCCGAATTCAGAAACAGGGTCAAACACAAAATTGCTTGTAAAAGCCGTCGTATTGCCCCCATGCCCCAGCGTTCGGACTGCGTATTCGTTTACGAAAAATCCGTGGGCAATCCGTGGCATATCAGTGCCTTCATACATCAGGCTTGGAGTCAGCATTTCCTCAAGTGTTGTATTACTCTGAAACAACGGGCTCGTGCTGCCAGCCGGCGGGATAAGCGCGGCCATGAACTTTGCTGCATCTGCCGTTGTTCCGAGTGCACCTCCTGCCGGATAAGTACTGATATGCAATTGATTCTGCCGAATCAGCTCTCGTTCTAATGAATAGCCTTGAATCCTGTCTCTTGCAGAGCCGACAGCCGGATTATCCTGCTGTGTCGGATGAATGGAAGTATGCTCCATACCCAGCACATCAAAAATATGCTCATTAACATATGCATAAAACGGCTGACTGCTCTGCAGTTCAACAATGTAGCCTGCCAAGGCCGCACCGTAGTTGGAATAGGCTACTACTGTCCCTGGTTTATAAACCTGCCGTGGTTCAAAGATACGTAGCGCCTCAGCCAGATCGGGAACCTCTTCCTCCTGCAAATAATATAAACCTGTATACCGGTCCTGCCAGCCTGCATTGTGATGCATCAGATTGAGCAGCGTAATCGGCTCATCATATTTCAGCTTCTTGAAAAAGCCTTCCGGGAGATACTCGCGGATATCTGTCCGCAAATCCAGCTTCCCCTGCTCCACCAGCTGCATCACACTGGTCCAGACCAGCAGCTTCGTGACGGAGCCCCATTCAAATACCGTGTCTGTATCGGCGGCGGTATTATTTTCAACATCCGCTAAGCCGTAGGCTTTATTGAAGACCGTCTCACCGTTTTTAACTACCGCGACAGACACACCGGCACCGGTCGCTTGGCGGGCAGCAGTATTATAAGTATCAATAACATTTTCAAGTGAAGACAGCTTGATTCCGGAGGGGGTAACATCTTCAGCCGGAGCAACCGCTCCTTCTGCCGCATAAGCGGGGAGCCCTGCAGACAAAAGCAGAAGGACGACGGTTAGACAGATAAACAATGGCTTATAAAATGCGCAGCGGGTATATTTTTTCATGTACAGCCTCCTTGTATGATGTCAAAAGCCTAAAAGTACAAATCCCACCCGATGATCAGCACACTGAACAATACAGCCGACAGGCCGGACAGCATGTACATTACTTTTCTCATTCCTCTGCTGTTCGAGCGCCGCAGCTTCAGGAGAAGCATTACTATGTATCCGGCGGTCAGCAGACAATAGAGAATGTTAAATATAAGATGAACGCGCAGTAAAGCGTATGAAGTGTAATTCAGGCTGCGGTTTATCATCATTACATTGTTTAGAACAATGAGAAGACCGGCCAGGCTAACGCCTAAATGATATTTATCGATCCAGGATAAAGGCTTCTTCACTTTCTTAAAACGGCGTATGATCCAGCTTATTACATCAATAACAAGTGCAATTATGCTAAGTGCTGCCCCGAGTCCGAGAACAATCAGGGAGATTCCGGTACTATGAGCGGCGAAGCCTGTAAGCGGTAAATAATCACTGTAAGGGATTGAGAGCATGACAACCTTCCCCTGGTTATCTCTTACAAAGTACTCGGAACCTGAAGAGTATATCTTGGCATAGGCATCGGGTGCATATTGGTTAGAGGGCACTCCATTCCAGTTATACATGCGCTTGTTGACCGCTTTAAGCTCAGCCAGATTGAGATATTCGAACATTTTTCCAAATCCCTGAACTACCCGCCGTGCGCGTATGTAGGTCCCTTCTACCTCCGAGCTGTCCGGCATTTCGCCTGTGTAAGCCTCTGCTGTGTAAGTACCAAAGACTCTGTCAACAAGCCCGACACAATACTGGCCTTCATTGTGCTGGTTAACCATGACAATCATTCCGAACCCGGAAACAGGATCTATTACAAAGCTGCTTGAAAAACCTAATGTATTGCCGCCATGCTCCAGCGTCCGGACTGCATGCTGATTTACAAAAAATCCGTGGGCGATTCTTGGAACATTGGTGCCTTCATATGCCAGGCTTGGCATCAGCATTTGCTCAAGTGTTGCATTATTCTGAAACAATGGACTCCTGCTGCCTGCCGGCGGCATAAGCGCGGCCATGAACTTTGCGGCATCTGCTGAAGTGCCGAGTGCACCTCCTGCCGGATAAATACCCATATAGGCTCTATTCTTTTTGATCAGTTTCCGGTCAGCTGTATAGCCTTCAATCTTACCTCTTGCCGCGGCAACAGCCGGATTGTCCTGCATCGTCGGGTGAAAGGAAGTTGCGTTCATCCCCAGCACCCCAAAAATATGCTCTCTAACATATGTATAAAATGGCTGTCCGCTCTGCTGCTCCACAATGTAGCCTGCCAAAGCAGCGCCGTAATTGGAGTAGGCTACAATAGTGCCTGGTTTATAGACCTGCCGCGGTTCAAAGATACGCAGCGACTCAGCCAGATCGGGAACCGCTTCCTCCTGCGAATAATATAAACCTGTATACCGGTCCTGCCAGCCTGCATTGTGATGCATCAGATTGAGCAGCGTAATCGGCTCATCATATTTCAGCTTCTTGAAAAAACCTTCCGGGAGATACTCGCGGATATCTGTCCGCAAATCCAGCTTCCCCTGCTCCACCAGCTGCATCACACTCGTCCAGACCAGCAGCTTCGTGACGGAGCCCCATTCAAATACCGTGTCTGTATCGGCGGCGGTATTATTTTCAACATCCGCTAAGCCGTAGGCTTTGTTAAACACTGTCGTCCCATTGTTGACAACTGCAACGGATACGGCAGCAGTAGTTACCATACGGGCAGGGGTTATGTAAGAATCAATAACAGCTTCAAGTGCAGACAACCTAATTCCGGAAGGGCTTTCATCATTAGCCGGAATCGTCCCTTCTTCTGCCGCATACGCTGGGAATCCGGCGGACAGCAGTAATATAATAGCCGTCAGACAGATGACCGGCGGCTTAAATAAGGCAAACCATCTTTTCAGGTTCATGTACAGCCTCCTTTTGCAATGTTGGTATAATAGTTAATTAATCCCATAAGTGCGTATAACGGCTACTACGTTTCAATTGGACATACGGTTCAATATTTTTCCTTAATGGACAGATGCACCTATAGTGCTGCAAGCCAGCTCGCACCAAGCTCTAACGGACACCAGCGCTCTTATTTCTGCTGAAAATCCATTTTTGTCAGGCTAACGGACTCCAGTGCGCTTATTTGCCGACTTTTGCTCTAATCCTCACCAATACAGGAGCAATAAGAGCATTACGGTCCGTTAGATTATGAAAAGGCTTGTTAAAAAGCAAATAAAGGCTGTACGGTCCGTTAGCAGCATTCGGATTGAACAAAAAAGCCTGCCCCCAACAAGGGAGCAGGCCTTCAATCCAATACAAACCTTATTTCAAGCCCTTCCAAACCCAGCTTTCAACCTCCGGCAGGTCAATGCCTTCTTCGCGGATGAAAGCATTGTGCTTTTTAACCATGGCATCCATCTCAGCTGCGATAGCAGTATGCACTGGCGATTCAGGCAGGCTCAGTACAGCTTCCTTCGTCAGGTCGAAGCGGTCCATCTGGTTCAGCACGCGCATATCAAACGGAGTGGTGATGTCCCCATTCTCACGGTAGCCGTGCACATGCAGATTGTGATTATGACGGTCGAAGAACAGGTCCTTAATCAGGCCTTCATAGCCGTGGAAGGCGAAGATGACCGGCTTGTCTTTTGTGAAAAATTGATCAAACTCTTCGTCGGACAAGCCGCGCGGATCGAGCTTCCGGCTTCTCAGCTTCAGCAGGTCCACTACATTGATATAACGGATTTTGAGCTCAGGCAATTTCTCATTCAGGATGGAAATAGCCGCCAGGCTTTCAATGGTCGGCTCTGTACCTGCGGAAGCAAAAACCACATCCGGCTCGCCGCCCTGGTCAGTGCTTGCCCAGTCAATAATCTTAAGCCCTTTATCAACCAGTTCCTGCGCCTCTGCTACGCTGAACCATTGCGGACGCGGATGCTTGGAGGAGACGATCAGATTGATCTTCTGGCGGTCGTTCAGCACGGTATCGAATACAGCCAGCAGGGAGTTGGCATCCGCCGGCAGATATTCACGGATGAATTCCGGCTTCTTGTCAGCAAGGTGGCCTAACAGACCCGGGTCCTGATGAGTGTAGCCGTTGTGGTCCTGCTGGAATACAGTCGAGGTTGCCACGATATTCAGTGACGGGATATCGGCACGCCAGCCCTGATCGGTTGCCTTGCGCAGCCATTTGAAGTGCTGGGTAATCATCGAATCCACCACGCGCAGGAAGGCTTCATAGCTGTGGAAGAAGCCGTGGCGGCCGGTCAGAACATACCCTTCAAGCAAACCTTCTGCCTGATGCTCTGACAATTGGGAGTCGATAACACGGCCGTAGGAAGCCAGGAATTCATCATTTGGCTCAATAATCTGATCCAGCCATTGGCGTTTGGTCACTTCGAACACAGGCGCGAGACGGTTGGACATCGTTTCATCCGGTCCGAAGATCCGGAAGTTGCGGCCCTGCTCATTGCGCAGCACAACCTCCTTCAGATATTTACCGAGAACAGCCATATCCTGTGCTACCACTTGACCCGGAACAGCATTGTCCAGCGCATAGTCGGCAAAGTCAGGTAAGTTCAGGTCCTTGATCAGTTTACCTGCATTGGTAACAGGGTTCATGCCCATACGGCTGTCGCCGGCAGGCAAAATTTCCGCGATTTCGGCAAACAGGCGGCCGTTCTCATCGAACAGCTCCTCCGGTCTGTAGCTGTGCATCCAGTCCAGCAGCGCCGGGGCATGCTTCATATTCTTCTGATCCACCGGAATCGGTACCTGGTGGGCCCGGAACGAGCCGGTGTTCGGTACGCCATCCCACTGCGCCGGTCCGGTCCAGCCTTTAGGGGAACGGAAGACGAGCATCGGCCATAGCGGACGGGTAAGATCGTTGTTTTCACGCGCATTTTTCTGGATGGCTGCAATTCTTTCCACAATGGTATCCAGTACCTTGGCCATTTCAGGGTGCATCTGCTCCGGATCTTCACCTTCGACAAAGAACGGCTCCCAGCCCATGCCAGTGAAGTACGCGGTAATTTCTTCCCGTGACTGGCGGGACAGAATGGTCGGATTGCTGATCTTGAAGCCGTTAAGGTGCAGGATCGGCAGCACAGCTCCGTCCGTAACAGGGTTGATGAAGCGGTTGGCGAACCAGGAAGCGGCCAGCGGTCCGGTTTCAGCTTCGCCGTCTCCGATCACTACTGCCGAGATCAGGTCCGGATTGTCGAGGATAGCACCGGCGCCGTGAGACAGCGAATAGCCCAGTTCACCGCCCTCATGGATAGATCCCGGGGTTTCAGGTGCTGCATGGGAAGCAACGCCGCCAGGGAACGAGAATTGCTTGAACAGCTTTTTGAGACCGGGGATGTCCTGGGTGATTTCCGGATAAATTTCGGTATAGCTTCCGTCCAGGTAGGAGTTGGATACCATAACCTGGCCGCCGTGGCCCGGTCCTTCTATGTAGAACATATTCAGATCATATTTGGTAATAACACGGTTAAGATGCGCGTAAATGAAGTTCTGGCCCGGGATGGTGCCCCAGTGCCCGATTGGTTTGATTTTGACATCGGCATCCTTCAGCGGTTCTCTTAACAACGGATTGTCTTTTAAATACAGCTGCCCTACGGAAATATAATTTGTTGCCCGCCAGTAGGCGTCCAGCTTCTCCAGATACGTTTTTGATGAGTAATCAACACCCATGGTCGATAATCCCATTTTCTCCACTCCCTAAGTGATTGTATTTATAATTGCCAATCTTTTTTCTCTACAGGTACATCATACCTCCGAATAAAATAAATACAACCTTTTAGACAAGTGATACGGTCCAATTTTGTGAAATTTTGAACATAGTATGAAATGTGCAGGTAATTGCCTGGGAAAATGCTCGTCCACTATGCCTTTCGCCAGTTTTTTACATCCAAAACATCATAAAGGAAAAAGTGACGAAGATATTTTTTTCAATTATAGTAATAGATAAACTTGCAGCTATGAGGAGCCCGACTATGAGCAGACAGACAATAACGATAAATTCTTTAACAAGTGTTACAGACGGCGGACATATCATCTATTTGTTTGAGGATTACGATCGTTATATTGATAATGCTCTTTCTTATATCACAACGGCAATTGAGCTTGGCCATCACATTCTGCTTATTGAGCAGGCCGATGTTTATCAGGCTATCCTGGACAAGCTGGGCAGCAGCCTGGCCGGCAGGCTTCACTATCTTCATTATGCTGACAACATTGAATATTACGGTTCCCGGGGGGATTTCAATTTCCAGCACATCGTCTCTCATTTTGAGAAAATAACCGCAACAATTCAGCATAAAGACTATTCCCTCCGCACCTGGGCCAATGTGTTGACCTGGGGAGAGCACAATGAGCTCACCATCCGGGAAAATCTGATGGCCTATGAGCGGCAGACAGCCGATTTCGTGCGGGAATACGGGATGGTATCTGTATGCGCCTATAATGCACACGTGATTTCTGCTTCTCTGCAGACCGGGCTTATCAGAGAGCATGAGTATGTTATGACGGATACCGAGTTTTATAAATCGCCTCTTTATAAGCATCAGGCAGCAGAGGAAATCATTTTTCCGTCCCTGTCTATACAAAGACAGCTGCTGAATGAGCAGAAGCATCTGCTGATCGAAAAGGAAGCTATGCAAATGGCCAATCAGGCCAAAAATGAGTTCATCGCCATGATGAACCATGAGATTAGAACGCCGATGAACGGTGTGCTGGGCATGGCAGAGCTGCTGGCTGCAACCGGGCTGGAGGAAGAGCAGAAGGAGTATGTTGCCACCATCCAAAAAAGCGGAAAATCTCTGCTGCGGATCGTCAATGATATTCTCGATTACAGCAAGCTGGAGACCGGCTTCGGACAGCTGCTGGCCGAGGCGTTCAGTGTGCGGGAATCCATTGCCGAGACGCTAGAGCTGCTGACTGTGGCTATCCGTAACAAACAGCTGCAGCTTAATGTATCCATCGGCAATACTATTCCCGAGCTTGTTATCGGGGATGACGGACGGCTGCGCCAGGTGCTGCTGAATTTGCTGGGGAATGCGGTGAAATTTACGGAGGAGGGACATATTACTGTTGCCGTACAGCTTCTGTCAGCAACTACTGATAGAGTCCGGCTGCAATTTCATGTACAGGATACCGGCAGCGGCATCCCTGCGGAGCAGCAGGCCGGGCTGTTCCAGCCCTTTTACCGTGCCGATAACAGCATCACCCGGCAGACAGAAGGCACCGGACTGGGACTGGCGATCTGCCAGCGGATTGTGGCGCTGATGAACGGAGAGATCCGGATTGATTCCGCAGACTCTGGCAAAGGCGGCACGACGGTTATTTTTACAGCTGAATTTGATGCTTATAAGGCCTCCTTATAGTAAAAAAAAGAAGTCCGGGACATTTCCCGGACCTGCACCTAAGTAACGGATACAAAAGTATTAAATTTCAGATATTTGTAATGGAATCTCATATGGGAGAATTCAAGCGGAGTCCCGTTATCCAGAAAGAAAATCCCCTCCATGATGCTGACAGGCTCATTCGGCGCCAGGTTAAGCAACTCCTGGTCACTGGCCTCTGACGGCTCCGCAAACACAGACAGGAAGGACTTGGTTACCGCCAGATTGCGGGAATCCTCCAGATAATTGAAGATCGAGCCTTCGATAATGGTCTGGTTAAGGTCCTGGACAATTTTGATCGGGATATAGCCTGTTTCAATCATGAACGGTTCATCGTCAAACAAACGGAGCCGGACAATCCGGTATACGAAATCATGGGGCCCGAGGAATAAATCCCGCTGCAGCTCTTTGGTGGGAGGAATGACCTCGAAATTCAGCACTTTGACTTTGGGCTTCGTGCCATGCATCTGGAAATTGTCGGTGACTCCCAGATTGGAGCCTTCATAATTAAAGATCGATTCATTTTTTATGTACAAGGGATTGATAAAGGTACCTGAGCCCCGTTTTTTGAAAATAATGCCGACACTCTCCATTTTGGCAAGCGCCCGTTTGATCGAGCTGCGGCTGACCTGGTACGTCTCACTGAGCGTCCGTTCATCCGGCAGGCGCATATCCGGGTAGGCTCCGGCAAAAATCTTCATTTTGAGGTCATCAATAATCTGCTTGTAGACAAATTGTGTCATGAAGTACTCCCTTTCAGGTCTGCTGTCACTTCGTAAAGCTTACTGTTAACTATAGCATAATCGACGTCTCTATCATACCGCTTAACGGCGTGATTACAGCAAAAGCCCGCAGCCTGGACTCCTCCTGCTGCGGGCTTGCTGTATATCTTCTATTCAATGCGCTAGTGTATGCTCAATGCAGCTTCTGCACTTCTTCAAGCTCCTGCAGCTGCTCTATCTGATGCAGATGGTTGAGCAGCTGCTGATAGTGATCGGCCTTCTGCTGGACGGCCATTACGAGCTTCTGGAACTGGTCGGAATCCTGGCCTGATTTCTCCAGAATACGCAGCAGGTCGCCGTTGATCTGCTCAACATCCTCCATGCTGCTCTCCTGTGACACCTGAATTTTCTCCAGATGCTCAAATACCTCTTCCTCCGCCTCCACAATCTCGTTCATAAATACGGTTGACTGGCTGATCCGCTCAGCCGTTTCGGCCATCGCCTTGGTGCCGTCAGCGGATTTGCTGTGCAGCTGCCCCATAACATCGGTCATTCCTGTGAGCGAGCCCATAATTTCTTTTACATGGCTGCGTGTGCTGTCGGCAAGCTTGCGGATTTCACTTGAGACAACGCCAAAGCCGCGCCCATGTTCACCCGCACGTGCTGCTTCAATCGCCGCATTAAGCGACAGCAGGTTCGTCTGCTCGGCGATGTCCGTAATGAATCTGGCAAGCTGCTCGATGCTGGTGAAATGCCGGCGCAGCTCCTCGTTTAAGGTCACGAATTCTGTGAATACCGCAGAGGCCTTCTCCATTTCAGCAGAAATCTGGATATTGGCTTCCTTGGCAAATTCAATTTTGTTAGAGGAATAGGACAGGCTGCCGTACATATCGTTGATAAGATTTTCAGTCTGCTCACTGTTGGCCTTCAGATGCTCCAGCAGCCGCTGCGTTCCGCCGACCTGAGTGATCAATTCACCGCCTCCCGCACGCAGGGCTGCAAATTCCGCTACCATTCTGCCCTCCTGCTCAAGAATAGCCCCAGTTTCGCGGCGGACCTGCTCGGCCAAGGCATAGGCGTGAACACCGTAGGACACAGGCGCAGGTATAGCGGGTGCAAGTGCGGAGTCAGGTGCGGGGTCAGCTTCGGAAGCTGACCCTGCCGGTATAACGGCTTCCGGAATCATAATTTCAGTATCCGCCGGGGAGTTCCCCCATATTGAGCGAAGCTTGGTAATCCATTGCATATACGTTTCCCCCTATTCAACCAGCAGCAGAATCATGGTCTGGTTGGCATGCTTTTTATAATATTGCTCACCGTAGCTGATGAAGCCCGTAGTGTTGCCGCAGAAGCTGAGCATCCTGTCATCAAATGCCCCCCACAGCCGGTCACGGGTGAACAGCTGATCCCGCAGCGTACAGTTAATATTGAGCACAAAGGAGGGCTTATACGGACTTGCGCCAAGCGTTTCCTCCAGCACCGCCAGCGGATCGGCCAGACTTAAGACCTCTACATAAGTACTGGACATCACCTGACTGTAAAAAGTGACCGAACCATCCGGGTTGGCCTTCATCGGGGAGGCGATAATCAGATCATCCTCATATCTTTTGCCAAGCGGGCTGCTGAGAAAATGCTGCTCCAGCTCACCTTCCGGCACCCCCAGCACACGCGCATACTCCTCAGCAGCAGGCCGGCCGTTAAAGGAAAACACCGTTCTGCCAAACACATCCGCCTCCGTTACCAGCATTGTGCTGCCGGCCGGGACATAAATATTTTCTTTTATCAGCGTGGTGCGGGCAGCCATATCGAAGAATACACCAAGATTCTGAACACGGCGGCTGCCTATGTAGATATATGTCTCCCCGCTCTCATCATCTGCTGCACTTCCTCCAATCACCTTAAACTCAGGTGCAATAAAGAACAGCGAAGAAAGAATCGTCTCCTCCATTGCAGCAGTGCCGTCGCACAGCAGGAGCAGAAACGCATTGGCATTATCTTTTACCTTTTGGTAGGCTGCATTTAATCCGACACTGCTCAACACAGGCGGCTGCAATATTTCGGTAATCTCGGCAATGCGGGCATCATATTCAAACCCGGTGACAGTACCGCTGCGGTAGCCCTCAGGCGTATATTCCCCCTTGGTCGAGCATAGCACGGCACGCGGCGGAGCCAGCGGGGATAATTCCCTGACTGCAGCAGCTGAAGCAAACAGCACCAGGCCGCGGCTGACATCCAGTGCTTCAAGGTGACGTTTTGCTTCGTCCAATGTGTGAAACGATAAAGCTTTCATTATGTATAACAACCTTTCTGTGCGGGAAGCTCCCTTTTACACTTTTCTAAAAATATTAGCTTTAATTTTTGATTCTATCTTATGGTTAAACCAGAACGGTCTTGCTGTCTGTGAATTATGTCGCTTTTTGTTCTTCCGGGTCGGATTCATTTCTGTTGACAGGAGGCTTTTTCATGGGGGCACCGGTTGAGCACATCGCCGAAAGCTTGTATCATGAGCTTACGGCGGCGATAGCCGAAACGATGATCCTACTATGTAAAAAAGGAGTGTGAAGCATGACCTACTCTCAACGCTCAGCGCGCACCGGCGCTTCATCCGACTACACCTATCTGGAAGATCAGATCAGAATAGCTCAGGATGCATTGGCACAGGCTGAACAAGCTGGTGACGCGGAGCTTGCCGGCGCCATCCGGAAAAAGCTAGCCGGGCTGGAGGATGAGCTGGAGCTACTGGCAGACTAGGCTGGAACAGCTGGCAGTCTAAATTGGAACAACGGGAAGCCTAAGCTGGGGGCCCGCTAGGGAGAATAGGAAGTTACTCTGCGGTTTATCGGGTGTATATAGTAACAATAGACATTTTGAGAATGATTATCAATTGACAAATGAGACAAGAATTTGTCCGTGCTGCAGGTGCTCTGAGTGCGAGTTTTCCCTCTAGTAGCCTCTATTGAGCATGCCAGCGGCGCTATTAGTGGGATTTTTCCCTCTAACGACCTCTATCCAGCCTGCCGGCGGCGCTATTAGTGGGATTTTTCCCTCTAATGACCTCTGGTGAGCCTGCCGGCGGTGCTGTTAGCGGGATTTCCCCCTCTAACAGCACCGCCAACCGAGCAAACGAGCGGGCTTCCTTGCGACCAAAACAAAAAAGGCTACCCCCTGGTCATGCGAAATGACCGGGATAGCCTTTTTTGTGTGCTTTTGCCGCCTACCTTATCAGTTGCGGATTAAACCAGTTTTACCAGGCTGTAGTTTTTCTTGCCCTTACGGACGATGATGAACCTGCCGCCGATTGCGTGCTCAGCGGTAATATCAACCTCCAGCTCATTGACACGTTCGCCGTTGATCGAAATGGCTCCCTTAGTGATGTCCTCACGCGCCTGGCGCTTGGACGGCTCGATGCCAAGGTCAACCAGCCATTCCACGATATTCTTCGTTTCGTTAGTAGCGGTAAAGGTCGGCATTTCCTTGAAGCCTTCCTCAATCTCATCGGCAGTCAGGGAACGGATGTCCCCGCTGAACAGTGCGGCAGTAATACGCTTGGCCTGCTCCAGCAGCTCTTCACCGTGTACGAACCGGGTCATTTCTTCCGCCAGTGCCTTCTGTGCTTCGCGCTTGTGCGGCTCGGATTCAACCTTGGCAGCCAGTGCTTCGATCTCCTCTTTGCTGAGGAATGTGAAGTACTTGAGGTATTTGATTACATCCCGGTCATCTGTGTTCGCCCAGAACTGGTAGAACTCGTAAGGGGTTGTTTTCTTCGGATCAAGCCATACTGCGCCGCCGGCGGTTTTGCCGAACTTGGTTCCGTCAGCCTTAAGCATCAGCGGGATGGTGAGGCCGAATGCTTTAGCTTCGTTGCCTTCTTTTTTACGGATCAGGTCCAGGCCGCTTGTGATATTGCCCCATTGATCGGAGCCGCCGATCTGCAGCTGCACATCCTCATGCTTGTACAGGTGCAGGTAGTCGATCGACTGCAGAATCTGGTACGAGAACTCGGTGAACGAAATCCCGCTATCCAGACGGCTGGAGACAACATCTTTGGCGAGCATGGTGTTGATGCTGAAGTTTTTGCCGAAATCGCGCAGGAATTCAATAACATTAATGTTCTTGGTCCAGTCATAGTTGTTGACCAGGCGGACCTGATTGGCATCATCCTCGGAGATAAACAGCTTCTTCATCTGCGCAGTCAGCGCATCCACATTCTCCTGCACCTGCTCCAGTGTCTGCAGGGAGCGCTCGCTCTGGCGTCCGCTCGGATCGCCGATCGTTCCGGTAGCGCCGCCGATCAGGATCACCGGACGGTGTCCTGCCAGCTGAAAGCGTCTGAGCACCATGAACGGGATTAGATGCCCGATATGCATGCTGTCTCCGGTCGGGTCTACACCGCAGTACAGTGAAACCGCCTTAGTATTCGTTAATTCGCGCAGCCCTTCCGCATCCGTCTGCTGATTAATGGCATCGCGCCATTCCAGTTCATCAATAATATTCAACATGTACAGCCCCTTTGTTAGTGATCAGTATGGTTAGTGGGATACGTTGGAGGATGAGCATCACCCGTAGTACGGCATAGAACCAGCCAACCCGGTAAACGCAAAAAATCGCCCCTTGTCTATTCAGACACAGGGACGATTGAATTAACCGTGTTACCACCCAAATTGCACGGACAGCCTATAATCAGCCAATCCGTACCACTCATAAGCGAGTTATCGTTCGCTTGCTCCCGCTTGGCATTACCCAAGATACTCCAGAGTGTATTTCGCAGCCCTCGTGTGTACCGGGTTCCATCACCCCCCGGCTTTCTGTGACAGGGACTAAGCTGCTACTGCGCTCATTCAACGTATACAAACTATAAGATTACAGAAAGTATAGCCAATTCACAATTTGTTGTCAATCCGGCCGGTAACCGGATTAACATCAGGCATAACGCCAGCCGCCGCTGGCCGTTATATTTTCCGCTTCTGCCTCGGCATAGCCTTCACAGATGAACCCTATAACCTCACTTCCGTCCTCAAGCTCCACCTTCCCAAGCCCCAGCGGCGCGGGGATCAGGGCTGCAAATGCGCCGACCGATTGAACCGGCATCTTCCATAGCTCAAGCTGAATCGCTGCTCCCCCTTGAGCTTTCTTAATCAGCCCGGGTTTGGCAGGAACAGTCTGCAGTCTGATCATGTCATAGCAAGGCGCCGTTTTCGTCTCACGCCAGAAATAAGCGCCATAGCCGGTCATCTGCTTCTCGAGCGGATAGCCCTGCATGTGCAGGCCGCAGACGGCAATCGTAGTATAATGCTGCACGGCGGCCCCTGTTGATGTGTCCACGGTTTCAGCCGCTCCAGCTAGCTCCGTATCCTTCAGCCCGGAATCCCCCAGGTAAAGCCCTGCCATTCCTGCCAGCAGATGCTCGCTGTCCGCCAGTGCGAAGAAAGTGATCCCGAACGGTAAATCCTGCGCCGCATCTCCGGCAGGGACGGCCACTGCAGACAGATCAAGCAAATTGCAGTGATTGGTGTAGCGGCCCATATCCGAATTGGCGCCGACCGGATTAAGCTCCACCTGCTCTCTGGTCCAGGTTCCTCCACAAGTGGGCATGACCAGCACCGCATCCTGCAGCAGCTCGCGGGATTTAGCCTTGTACTCCTGAAGCCGGTGCATGGCCTGGAACAAGCTTGAGGCTGTATGCCGTTCCCCGTTCCCTGACGATAAAATCTGTTCTGTTACAGGAAGCACGGAGGCTCGGTTATTCTCAACAAATGCTCCCAGACCGGTCCAGCGCTCTGCCACCCAGGGTCCATCGTACAGGATGGATGCCGCTTCGAAGAACATCGTACAATCCACATGTTCTATTGGAATACCCAGCTTCTTCAGCGAGTCGCCTGCTGCCTGCCAGGCCAGCCGGTATTCCTCCTCATGAGGGCCATAGAAGCCAAGCGGCTCTGCCGGGAACAGCAGCCTGGCAGGACGACGGTCTGCCTGCCGGGGGATGCTGCGGGACCAGGGATCGGAGACATCCAGGCCACGGACCTGCCGGTCAACCAGCAGCGCCTCCTCCAGGCTGTTCGCGAACACCGTGACACAGTCCAGGCTTGCGCACGCCGGGACTACTCCCAAGGTGGGCCAGGCTCCCAGGCTGGGCTTATATCCTACCAGACCATTCAGTGCCGCAGGCACACGCCCCGAGCCGGCAGTATCCGTGCCCAGCGAGAAGACTGCCTGGCCGCGTGCAACAGCAACTGCCGAGCCGGAGCTTGAGCCGCCGCTGATATATTCCGGTCTGAGCGCGTTATGCACAGCCCCATGCGGGCTTCTTGTGCCGACCAGTCCGGTGGCAAATTGATCCAGGTTGCTTTTGCCTACAGGAATCGCCCCGGCACCGACTAAACGCTCCACCACAGAGGAATGTCTGTCCGGTATATAGCTGAATTGCGGGCAAGCAGCTGTGGTAGGGAAGCCCTGCACATCTATATTATCCTTGACCGCAAACGGAATTCCCCAGAGCGGATACTCCTCGATGTCCATATGGCTTATTGCCTCCAGATAAGGCTGTATCCGCCCGTAATCCGGCGGCTCAATCCAAATGTTCAGCTCCAGATCCTGCTGTGAACGCCGGATAATCTCGCGGATAAGCTCTTCCGGCGTGAGTGCTCCGCTTCTGTATTGGTCCCGCAGCCATCCCGCAGACAGCTTGAGCGGCAATTTGGCCATAGCCATATCGTTCATCTCCTATTCTGTGGGTTACGCTGCTTCTCATAAGGCCTCATCTCATGCAGCTTAAGGGCCAATTGAAGCTCAAGCATATCGTCCCCGTCATCTGAGTTTAGGTTCAGCAACTCACAGGCACGTTCAATCCTGTAGGTCACGGTATTATAATGCGTGAACAAAGCGGCTGAGGTTTTTTTCACATTGCGGCTGTTCTTGAAGTACTGGGTTAGCGTCTGCAGCAGGGATACGTTGTGCTTGCTGTCGTAATCCAGCAGGGGAATCAGATACTGGTCCCGGTAATCCCTAATTTCTTCAAGCTCCGGCAAATGGTATAGCAGCCTGAAGACGCCCAGCTTTCTATAATCTATGAACGGTTCACGGAAACCGCAAATCTCACGGATATGATAGATCTTCTTGGCTGACTCATAGCTGAAATGAACCAGATCAGGACGGCTAACCTTGTCTCCGATACAGAAGACAAATGTATCCTTGGCACAAACTGCACTAAGCTCCGTTAGCAGGCGCTGCAGCGTATCAGACAGTAGGCTGTCCCCCTGATCAGCAATCGTGACCGCAAGCTCGCCTTCAATGATCGTCATTTTCACATGCTGTAAATCCGGCCTTGTTCTGATTCTCTTCACGGCCTGCTGCAGCTGCTTCACCTCAGGCCTCATATCCAGCCAGCCAACCACTGCTGCAGTCATTGCCAGATCAGGCAGCGGGCAGCCGCAGGCCTCTGCTCTCAGCTTGAGATCCTCACCAGCCACAATTCTGCCGCTGATCCAGTCCTGCAGGAACTGGTCCACGTACTTCAGCTCAACTTCTCTGCGGGCATTCGCATTGATCATTTCCAGTCCGACCAGAACGCCTACCCGGTCTATAGTCAGCTGATCGACCATGGTCAGCTCCTGGTTCCATTCGAGCAGTATAAGCAGGCACTGGTTCATCTGCTTGTCATTGACTGCAGACACATAAGCCCTGATCCGCCGTTCCCCAAGGGTAATGAAGCAGATACCCAGACTCGCCTCATCCCTGAGCTGAAGCCAGACCGGTGACTGGCGGTGAAATCCGAGCTCCTCAGCCTGCGGAGAGCAGAACAGATGGTCCATATCATCCAGAAGCACAATCGGATTATGAAGCATCCCGTCCAGCGAGCGCAGAAAGTCCTCGATGCCGTCACCGTGCAGCAGCTGCTTCGACAGCTTCTGAAACCGGCTCTGGAGCTGGGAGAGCTCCCTGGCCTCCTGAACCAGCACCCGCTCCATGATATCCCTGACTACATCAGAGAATGATGTGGACGAGGGCAGCTCAAAAATCGGAAAATCCAGCTGGTCGGCAAGCTCTAGCGCCCTGGCCGGAACCTCATCAATAAAACGTTTGGTTTTGATCCCAAGGGCGGAGACACCCTTCTTGTTCAGCTGCGGAATCATGTCTGAGATCAAATCCGGCTGGTCACGGAAGGGGAAGCCGCTGGTAATCAGGAATTCCCCCGGCCGGACCCAATCTATGACATCAGGAACCTCCATTACATTTACGCGATTTATGTAACGGTGCAAGCCGCCCGCTCCGGCAAGCACTACTGCCTCCTTAAGATCGGGAATCAACAGGATGTCGCTGCAGGTCAGACCTGTGATTACATTGTTCGCCATGGGGCTCCGCCGCCTTTACTTTAGCTTTGAGGAATAGATATCTTCAATAATGGTCGTGCCGAAAAAGGAGTTTGGAGCTACCTGATCTTCTGCCGGCAGAAAAATACTGATCTGCTCGGAAGGTGAATCCCCGGCATTGGCTACCGAATGGACAACGCCTGCCGGCACATGAAAGGTATCTCCGGCCCGGTAGCTGGTCCACTCGCCGCCGCTCAGCAGCTTAACCTCGCCTACGGTAATATGAATAATCTCCACCACGTCGTGATAGTGGGGAACCACCTGCCCGCCAACACCGAGCTTTTCCCATAAAATAGAGCTCATCCGTATCCCCAGCTTATCCGCCTGCGCCGCAGAGACAATCTCCCGGTGATACAGCTCGATATGGTTAGGCATCAGCTCCCATGTCATTTCTTCTGCCGTCAGAACCTCGGTTTCCTGTGTAAGCATATGTCATTCCTCCATAAGATTAAATTATTGATTTCTGCGGAATACGGCCGCTACCGGCCCTCCGCCTGCCGGACCCTGATGCTCCCCGCCGCCGGATACATAGATCATCGGATCTCCGCATACATAAGCCAGAACACCGCCGACAACAGCACGGGCATGCCGGGTATGGTTGATATCTGAATCATCCAGCATCGTATGACGCCGTTCCCGCACATAGCCGGAAGGGTCAGCCTCCGCCTTGGCCAGCACCTGAATCAGCTCATCTCCGGCATGCCGGTCGATCATGCGCTGCAGCGCCGCTCCGTCAATGGAGTCCTTCATAACATCATGGTCAATATAATAAGGACCCTCCGCTGCGGAAGAATTACCGAATACAATGATCTCACAGCAGGAAAGCTCACTCCCGGCAGACGTCGAAGCAACCGCGCTGTACAGCTCCCAGTTCATGCAGATTTCCTCATCCCGGAGCCCCTCCCGGCTGATTTCTCCAAGCGCCACAGCAACGCCGAGGGCGGAAGCGCCTCTGGAATACCCCATCGACTTATAGGTATCCTCAGTCACAAGCTCAGCCTTTCTGCTATGGGCTTCATGCATTTGCTCTGCAGTCAGAAGCGGGCATTTAATCTGTACAAAATGCACATCCTCCGCAGACGCAATACCGGCATCGCGGAGCGCACGGGACACCGCTTCAGCCACTGCATCCACCTGGCTCAGGCGCCCCAGCTCCTCCGGCAGGAAATCCCTCGTTCTGGAGACACCAATCGCGAGTGATTTCAGCCCAAGCCCGGCCTCTGCCGTCTCCGGCGAACCGCTGCGGCTCATTACGGTGAAATGCGGACTCAGTATGCCTTCCGTGCCCCCTGACATGATATAGGACACAGCCGGCCGGCTGTCTGCGGAATAGGGAGCGAAAAACTGCTTCAGGGCCATCACCGCGTATCCCCGGGTAAAATCGTTGACACAGCCGTTGCCCTCGCTCTTGCCCAGCACGGCAACTACATGTGCAGGGTCAATAACCCCGGCCTCTATAGAGGCCTTAAGACCTGACGTATCATGCGGAGCACCGGCAGGCACTTTTATAACTGAGCATCTCATCACAGATCATCGCTCCTTGTCCAAAAGATGACTTTCTTCTCCAGCAGTCCGACACACCAGAACAGCAGCAGCCCGCAAGCCGCCGAAGCGATAATCGCCGAGAACATTACCGGAGTATCCATATGATAGGAAGAGACCAGAACAACGTATCCAAGCCCTTTATTCGCACCGACGAATTCGCCGACAATAGCTCCGACAATCGCCAGGGAGGTTGAGATTTTAAGCGCGGAGAAAATATACGGCAGACTTGTCGGCAGGCGCAGCTTCCAGAAAATTTCCCACTTCGTCCCTTTATAAGTAGAAAACAGCTCCCAGGCTTCATATTCAATCGCCTTAAGCCCTTTGACACTGTTCACCAGTATCGGGAAAAAGCAGATCAGCGTGGACGCCACTACCTTGGAGGAATATCCGGTACCCAGCCACACCACCAGCAGAGGGGCCAAAGCCACAAGCGGTGTCGTCTTAAGGGCAATTGCCAGCGGAAAAGCGCCCTTCTCAATCGGTTTGGAATGTACGAAAATAACGGCTGTAACAAATCCCAGAATGTTGGCCAGCATAAATCCGGCCAGGGATTCCATCAGGGTAACAAGCATATGTGAGCCTAATGAAGCTTCCACCGCTGATAAGACCGCTGTGGGAGCCGGCAGCAAATATACTGGAATGGAAAAGAGGCGGACGGCCAGTTCCCAGAGCACGAGAAACCCCAGGCCGAATCCGAGCGGATACAGGCTGTCTTTAAGCTTAGCTGTCATAAATGCTTCACCCTCTTTCTCAGTTCCTTGACCGTATAGTGGAACTCCGGCAGCTCTTCCATCCCGGCCTCCCGCGGCGAGGGCAGCGGAACCGGGATAATATCCGTAACTCCAGCGGGCCGGGGCGACATCATCACTACCCGGTCAGACAGCAGCACCGACTCCTGAATCGAGTGTGTAACCATAACGATGCTGCTAAGGCTGGTTTCGGGGCTCTCCCATAGACGGAGCAGCTCGAAGTTCAGCTTTTCGCGGGTTAATTCATCCAGGGCACCAAAGGGCTCATCCATTAAAAGCACCGCCGGATCAGCTGCCAGCGCCCTGGCGATCGCCGCCCGCTGCTGCATGCCGCCGCTCAGCTGATGCGGAAAATGATTCATGAAATCCTGCAGGCCTACCAGGCGCAGTGCGCCTTCCGCCTTCTCCCGCGCTTCCTGCTTCGTGAACTTTTTCTTGTTGCCGAGCTCGAGCGGAAGCGTGACATTCTGGAGTGCCGTAAGCCAAGGCATAAGCACCGGCTTCTGAAAGACCATGCCCAGCGACAAGTCAGAGGAAGCATAGGTGACCTGCCCTCCCTTGTCGGGACCCAGCAGCTGAAGCATCAGCCTCAGCATGGTCGATTTTCCGCAGCCGCTCGGCCCGAGTATGGAAATGAATTCATTCCGGTATACATCCAGATTCACCCGGTTAAGCACCTGCACCTCTCCAAAGGACAGGGAGCAGTCTGATAACGAGAGCATCACTTCACGCTCTTTGGATTTCTGTAAGGGACGATGTTCTGCCATGAAGCTCTTCTGTTCCTTAATTACCGCCGTCATAAGACCGCCTCCTATTCCAGGTATTCGTTCGTAAACAGTGACTTCAGATCCTGCTCTTTCTTCACAAAGCCAAGCTCAACCAGACTCTTCTGCAAGGTACCCCATGCCTCTTCCTCGGTCGATCCAAGCGGCAGCTTCTCCGGCTCCAGGAGCGGAATGCTGGCCTTCATCATCGCCACCTCATGCTCCAGATCCAGCTTATCTCCGTACTTCAAACCGAATTCCGCCGCTTCCTCCGGATTCTTCAGGGCATAATCCCAGCCTTTCATGGAAGCCTGCACGAAGCTCTTGACCAGCTCAGGGTCTTTTTCAATGACAGATTCAGTAGTAAATAGCGTATCCGCATAGAAATTGATGCCGTAGTCATTCGGATCAATAATGTTCACCTCTTTGCCCTGCTCCTGCACAGCCAGCACTTCATTGATCACGTACCCCGGCCATGCCTTCACCTGACCTGTCAGCAGCGGGCTGAGATCATATTTAATCGGCATTTCCTCAATTTGCGAGGTTTCGATGCCTGCGCTTTTCTCCATCGCCCGGAACGTCAGCTCCTCATTGCCGCCCAGCTTAATGCCCACCTTCTGGCCGACAAGATCCTCCATTGTGGAAATACCCGACTCTTTGAGCGCGAACATTACAAAGGGGGTTTTGCGGTAAATCGTCGATACGGCCTTGACCGGCACTCCCTTTTCACGGGCAATAATAATCTGGTCCGCTCCGGTTACCCCGAACTCTTCACTGCCGGAAGCGACCATCTGCACCGACGGAAAATCCGATCCGCCCGGCCGTATCTCCACATCCAGTCCGGCATCCTTGTAGTAACCCTTCTCCACAGCGGTGTAAAAGCCGGCAAACTGGGCCTGATGAATCCATTTCAGTCTCAGTACAACCTTCTTGAGCTCCCCGGAATCCCCTTGGCCGTCAGCCTTGATGGTCTCACCGGAGCCGGAGCCGCAGGCGGTAATCAGCAGCATAAGTGACGATAACAGGACGAGCATTGCTTTTCTGGACATTTTCCACATAGGATATTCCCCCGTTATGATGTAATTGTAATGGTGAGTAATACTGTTCGGCCGCGCGGCAGTCTAATACTGCTCCAGTGCTTTGAGGACCTCTGCAGAATGGCTGACACTCCCGAATACGCCTCCCTGCATTTTGACCATTTCCAGCGCAGCCTGATGATTGCGGGGATCGGTAGCTCCTGTGCAGTCCTCCAGGATCAGACATTCATACCCCCGGTCGTTCGCTTCCCGCATCGTGGTGTGGACACATACATCGGTTGTAATGCCCGTGAGAATCAGATGGGTGATGCCCCTGTTCCGCAAGATTAAGTCAAGATCCGTTGCATAAAAGCTTCCCTTGCCGGGCTTATCGATGATAAATTCCCCGGGTGCAGGAGCAAGCTCCTCAATAATCTGCCAGCCGCGTTCGCCCCGGACAAGAATCCGTCCCGCAGGACCAACAGACCCGATCTCCGCCCCGATCTGTCTGCTGCGCCACCGTTTGTTGGCAGGCAGATCGGATAAATCCGGCTTGTGCCCTTCCCTTGTATGAATGACGGTGAAGCCTTCAATACGGCGGATACGCTCAAGCAGCTGTTGAATAGGCTCAATCGCCCTGGCTGTCAGGGATAGGTCGTAGCCCATCTGCTCCACGTATCCTCCCTTACCGCAGAAGTCGGTTTGCATATCGATAATCAGGAGTGCTGTCTTCCGGGGATCTACGGCCCCGTCGTAAGGCCACACATAAGGTGATGCTGTGATCTGCATAATATCGTTTCCTCCCCTAAATAAGCACATTATTTATGTTAGTTTATATAACACTTGTGTTCATTTGTTTCTTATGAGTTAGATTATATTACAACAAAACTAATATGTCTTCGTTTTTATTACAAGATTATCATCTTTCGCTTCGTATTTTTCCATAAACATCACTCATTAAGGTATATATACTCACACAAACCACCCACCTTTGTACAGTTTTTGGATGAATAAGGAATATGAGGTATGGATGCGGCTGCCCCCGAACGCTGTAGCTGTTAATGAAACAGCAAAAAAAAGCCGTCCAGGACACCAGGTCCGGACAGCTTACTGAAATCTCTTCACTTCACGCTTCAAATCAATGTATTCACACCATCCATCCGCGCCAGCAGTTGCTCCCGCAGCCTGCTGTAGTCAGCGCTGCTGCGTATTCTTGCAAATGACAGATCTGCTGCACCCTCTGTAAGCGGATTGGCGAAATCCTCCACCACTCTGCCCGGGTCAGGGTGCATTACGATCAGACGGCTGGACAGGAGCAGCGCTTCATCCACATCGTGAGTGATGAAGAACATGCACTTGCCTGTCTTGTGCCAAATCTCCCGCAGATGCAGCTGCATATTCTCACGGGTCAGGGCATCGAGTGCGCTGAAGGGCTCATCCAGCAGGACAATTTCCGGGTCGTTGGCAAGCGTACGGGCAATTGCCGCACGCTGCTTCATCCCGCCGGACAGCTGGTGCGGCAGCAGCTTTGCGGATGCTTCCAGCCCCATCAGCTCCAGAAAATAGGCGACCCGTTCCCTACGCCGGGCTTTTGGAAGATTCTGCATCCGCATGCCGAACTCGATGTTACGTGCCAGGGACAGCCACGGAAACAGATTGGCCTGCTGGAAAACGACACCTACCTCCGGATCGGGCCGGGTATGCCGTTTGCCGTTGATGGTAAGCATCCCCCGGGTCGGCCGCAGATAACCTGCAAGGATGTTCAGGAGCGAGGTTTTGCCGCAGCCGGACGGGCCTAGGACAGCTACAAATTCTCCGGGCTCCAGCTTCAGGCTAACGTTCTGCAGCACCTGGCGCTCCGACGCCCCTTTGCCGTAAGTCAGGCCGATTCCGTCCAGCAGAATCCCCTGCTCCTGCTTTTCTTCATAGATCACTCTGGCTCCCCCTTTCCTGCTGCCGGTTATTTACTCTGCAGTATACAGATCATTACGCAGCGCCTTCTGATATACGGATAAATCCGGCGATTCGGTAATCGATTTCTGCTCCACCAGGAAATCAGCGGTATCCTTCAGCAGCTGGCCGAACGCGCCCGGCTGACCGGGAGTTCCCATATACTCTGGCGCTGTCTGCTGCGAAGCATCAAGCACAATAATTTCGTTCATCGCTTTAAGGGTGGCTTCCGGGGTCAGTCCCAGCTCTGCAGATAACGCCTCTGCCGATTCCTGCGGCTGGTCACGGTAGAGCTTAACCGCCTCATCCAGCACTGAGATATATCCTTTGACCACATGCGGATATTTGGCGATAAAGTCATTATGGACGACGCCGAATTCACCGGTGATTCCGCCTTTGGCTGCAACCTCGGCAGAGCTGATAATGACCTTGCCGCCGTCTTCTGTCAGCTTCGACTGGCTCGGCTGCCAGGTGTATGCGCCGTCAATATCGCCGCGCTGCCAGGCGGCTACAATGTCCGGAGCCTGCATATCAAGGATGGTAAGCGTAGCCGGATCGATGTTCTCCTGCTTCAGAGCCGACAGCAGGCTGAAGTGGGAGGTGGAGCCGAAGGTGGTGGCAATGGTGTGCCCCTTTAGCTCCGCAAGCGAGGCAATGCCCGAGTCACTCTTGACGACAAGCGCTTCGCTCTCACCGATTACATCATGGATATAATAGACCTGATCCGGCAGTCCCTGGGCAATACCCGATGCGCCGGGCGGCGTGCCGAGCAGGCCGAAATCAATGCCCCCGCTGGCAATCGCCACATTCACATCACGGCCGGAGTCGAACTTCAGCCAGGAGACAGTGAACTCCGGATATTTCTTCTCCAGCAGACCCAGCGCTTTGGCCAGCAGCTCCCCGTTCGGAGATACCTGGTAGCCGATGCGGATCTCCTTCGGCAGCTCCTCCGCCGCATTGTCCGGCTTGGCAGTAGCGGTATCCGCAGCAGCCGTACCGGCCGCCGCTTCCGTCGCTTGCCCCGCGTTTTTGCCGCTGGCCTGATTATTATTGCCGCAGGCGGAAATCACCAGCAGTACTGCCAGCACCGCCAGCAGCGGGGTGAACCTGAATAATATGAATGCGCGGATTTGTCTCAAAGCATTCCTCTCCCTTTTGAATATATAGTCTTATTGCTCCGTCCACGGCGAGACGCGCCGGATCAGGCTGCGGATTACAAGATCAATAGCTATGGCGATCAGCGCCATAATGATAATGCCCAGATACATGATGTCACTCCGTAAAAACTTGCTCGCATCCAGCACCAGCCAGCCGATGCCGGATACAGCGGCGACCATTTCAGCGGCTACCAGTGTGGCATAGCTTACACCGACAGCCGTGCGCAGCCCGGTCAGAAGCTCCGGGAGCACCGAGGGGAAGATAATGAACGCATACAGCTTCCAGCCCTTAGCGCCCAGCGAACGGGCACCGTTAATCCGGTCGGGACTGAGCCGCTGCACGCTGAATACCGCCGTGATAAACAGCGGGGCAAACGCGCCGAGAAACAGCAGCAGCACCTTGGACACATCCGTGATTCCGAACCACAGAATCAGCAGCGTGTAGTAGGCAAGCGGCGGCAGCGGGCGGTAAAATTCAATAAACGGGTCCACGATTGCCCGCAGCACGCGGAACCGGCCGCAGAGGATTCCCAGCGGAACCGCCGTGGCAAAAGCCGCCGCCAGCGCCAGAAACAGCCGCCGCATACTGGTACCGATATGGTTCAGCAGCGTCTGGCCTTTGTAGCCGTCGCGGATGACATCCATGAAGGCGGACCATACAGTCTGCGGCTTGGGCAGGAACAGCGGATTGACCCAGCCGAACGTTGCGGCACACCACCACAGCAGCAGTACCGCAAGCAGGGAAGCAGCGGAAATTCCGCGGTACAGCCATTCCTTTGATATTTTCCCGCCAGCCCCTCTCCTTGCAGCAGCCGGTGCAAGCCGGTCCTCCCCGTTCTTTAGCGGCACTGCGGCCTGTGCCTGTGTGTTGCTCTGCATATCAGCATCTCCTTTATGCTTCATTCAAAAAGGCCTGCCGCTCAGCAGGGGCATACTTCACCCGTATTGCTGAGACAGCAGGCCTCCGGTTGTCCGGTCAGCTCTACCCGATAAACTCAAACATTGCACAAAAGGATTTGATCGTCTCCATCATTTCTTTTTCTATCAGGGACAGGTGATGCCGTTTGGTCCAGGCCAGAACGATCGATACATCCAGCTCGGCACCGGTAATTTCAAGCGGAACAATACTGCCCTTATTCACAAAATAATCACTCATAAACTCCGGGGCAAAGGCTGCACAAAGGTTCTGCGAAATCACCTTTTCCAGCATCGGAAAGCTGTCCAGCCGGTAAGCCACATTACATTCGCCGTACCCTCCAAGCAGCTCGGAAACCCAGCAGTCGGTAGCAAATTCCGTATTATATAACACCAGGGGCTGAGCCATCGCCTCCTGCAGCGTAATGCTTCCGCCAGCGGCCAGCTCAGACTCCCTGCTGACCAGCAGCACCAGGCGGTCCCTGAACAGCTCCCTGAAGCAAAGATCGCGTTCTCCGCCCGGACTGCAGCTTTTCATCACCACGCCAAAATCCGCTTTTCCCGCCGCAATATCACGCAGGTTGTTATTGGACTCACCGACCTTCATCAGCACATTTACATTAGGGTGCCTGTATTTGAATGTTGTCAGGGCATTAACCATAATCGTATTGCTGATGAACGGCTCTACCGCCAGATGAATGCTTCCGGTCATACTGCGCGTGTTCTCCTCGGCAAGCGCTTTGATATCCTCAAGCAGATCAATGGCTTCCATAGCTTTAGCAATGACCGCCTGTCCGATTTCAGTAGGATGCACGCCCTGATTGGTCCGCTTGAACAGCGGAACCCCCAGCTCCACCTCCAGCTTGGATACCGAGGAGCTGAGTGCAGGCTGTGATATGTAGGCGCGTTCCGCTGCCGTCGAAATGGATCCTGTCTGGGCAATCGCCACAATATGATAGAGCTGCTCCAGGCGCATAAGCGTCTTCCTCTCTTCAACGTAATAGCCTCATTATATAATCATAAATCCAATGTGACTACTAGGAAAAAGATCGCAGACAAGGACACAGGCTTTATCTTATTGTCCGGGCTGCTGCCCGTTCTTTCCCGGCTCTCCTGCAGGCACCCACTCCTCCAGCTTGTCGGCCAGCGCCTGCTGCGGATGATAGCCGCCGATTCTCATCCTCACCTCACCGCCCAGAAACAGCACCAGATGGGGAATCCCCTTCAGCCGCAGCCTGTTGAACAGATGGCGGTATCTGTCGGCATTCACCCCGTATACCTGCAGCCGGCCGCTGAAATCATGGGCCACTGCCTCGGCTACCGGGAACAGCTCCCGGCAGATTTTGCAACGCCGGGAACCGAAGAACACCAGCACGGGCTCTTCACTGCCAAAGGTCAGCTCATCAAATTCACGGTCTGTAATATGGGGCACATGCTTGCGGGGCACCTCGGTCCGCATCCTGTGCTTAACTTCCTGCTCCTGCCGTGACAGGCTCTGCCGCCGGATCAGCAGTTCCGGACGACCCGTCCGCTCCGCCGGACAGAATCTGATACAGGATTCCGCCCTCCGCATCCTTAGGCACCGGTGCTCCGGCCAGATGGCAGATGGTTGGGACAATATCGACCACTTTAACCTTGCGGCCGATGACCTCTCCGCCCTTCACACCGGCCCCCAGGGCAATGAATAGAGCCTGCATGGAATAGCCCTGCAGTGTATGATTGCTAAGGCCGTTGCCGTGGCAGCGGGTGAAATCCGGCTCCAGAATGTAGAAGATGTCCCCGGAATTTTCACCTCCCAGCCCGACAAGCTCCATATCATTGCGGTTCAGGGCAAAGCTGATTACCCGTCTGCCGGTTTTCGGATCACGGTAGCTGTACAGGTCATCAATAATCTTCTGGACTGTCTTATCATAGTCGGCAGGATCAACGATGCCCTGCGGGTCGCGTCCTTTTAAATTGAGATAAATGAACGTGGCACGCTGGGCGACTGCAACCGTATTGCTCCAGTCAATCTCCGGACCTCCGCCGTTATCCTGCAGTCTGGTATACCCCAGCTCACCCATGATACCAACGTTGATGCCCCACATATCTCCGATCAGCGGGTGATCCGTTTCAGGATTTTTAGCTACTCCGGCGTGGTCGGAGACAATGAACACCGCTGTATCTCCATCCAGCCGGTCCAGCAGCGCGCCGATGAAGCGATCGCTGATTTCATAAATCTTGTAAATGATCTCTTCATAGCGCTGATAGTCTGGTGAAGCGGCAGGCAGCGTATGATCGAGATAGAAATGGTTGAACATGTCGATGCCGTGCATATGGGTATAAAATAAATCCCACTCGTTCCCGTCCAGCAGATAATTGATCGCATCCACATGCCAGCTGTACATTTCCCCGATGGATTCGAGCAGCACCTGATCGGCTTGCGGATTCAGACGGCTGTAGTTGGACGGCTGCAGCATCGGGCCTACCTTGCTGTACAGCTCCTCACCAATCTGCTGCGGATGAAAATATTTGCCTGTCTTCAGGTCCAGCACATAGGAGGAATAAAATTTGAAGCTGCCGCCCGCCGGGTCCAGCTCCAGCACACGGATCTTGTAGGCAACCGGTATACTGGCACCGCCGATAATGTAGCTGTCGTAAATCCAGCCGCTCCATTCACCGGATACCGCTTCGCCGAGCGGGACTTCCGCAGTTTTGGAAGCATAGATGGCGATCCTGTTGTAGGTTACCCCGTCATCGGCTGTAAGAAGACCCCAGCGTCTGGCCTGGCCGTTATTTACCGGCACCGGGAATTCTTTCGCGTCTGCCGGGGCAGTGCTCCAGCCCTCAGCCGCCTTGACCGGTGTGAGGATCTGATCCGCAGTAGGCGTATCGGCTGACAGCTCCCCGTCCTGTGTCGTAGTAACCAGCCCCGGCTGTGTATAGCCGTAGCCCTCATAAGTCTCTTTGCTCAGCTCTGCCTTCTGGGTCGTTTCCTCCCCTTCAAAACGGCAGTTCGCTCCCGTATTGTCCACTACATGCGGAATTTCAATTAACTCAAAGTCACCGGCTCTGCCCTCGTAGAGCTTTTCATAGTCAATATAGCCGCGGAGATTCGTGTAAATGCTGGTTCCGTCCACATAGATCGCATCCTGCACCTGCGGCGGCCATGAGGTTGGATAGTTGAAGATGATGCTCTTCTTGCCGGCTCTGGCATAAGCCTCCCAGATCGTCTCGGCCTTCAGGAGCCCGGAATCAAAGCCGTAGTCCAGCACATCCAGCTCGTTACCCAGCGTATGGTTCCAGAAGCAGGTGATCCCATGCGTAGCCGGATACGCTCCGGTGGCAATCGATGCCCAGTTCGGCGGGGTGATCGCCGGCAGTACACTCTGCATGCCCAAATCGCCTGCTGCCGCGCCTGCTTCAATAGCTCTCCGGAAATTGGGAAGCTTCCCTTCTGCCACATAACGCCGGATCACTGATGGGTCAGCCCCGTCAAGCCCCAGCAGCATTACCTTTTTCGCTGTACCCTTGCTGCCTGCCATATCTATTCACTCCGTCCATTAATATTGTGGATATTCCAATGAGACAACTTGGAATTAATCTCCTAGAAACATTATAGACAGAGAGTCCGGCAAAAGTTAAATAGACGCTGCTTATACTGGTATAAGCGGCGTCTATCCCTTTTATTTCCTATGAGGTTGTACCTGCCGCGTACCGCTGTCTCACTTCCTCCACTACACTACGCAGCCGGTCACAGGTGGTGAGCAGCTGATCAACCTCTTCCCGGCCTACCTTCTCGACTATTTCATTCAGGATACCGGAGTAACGGGCCATCCGTGCCCGGAATACCTCCTGTCCTTCACCGGTAAGGCTGATATAAACAGCCCTGCGGTCTGTCTCAGATACGGCGCGTTCAATATACCCCTTGTCCTCCAGCGTGCTGATAGTCTGTGAGGCGGTTGGTCTGCTGATCTGCAGCAGATCGCTTAGCCTGGAGACCATGATTCCGCGGCACTCCGGCCTATCCGGCCGGGCCCCTTCCTTCTTCATCATCACATCAATCATGAACATCATCAGAAATTCACCGTAGGGAAGAGGATCATTCCAGTTCGTACGGTTCGTTAAACTTCTGATATTCTCAAATACCTTCAGCAGCTGCTCTTCCTGATGATTCTGGGAATCCATAAGATACCTCCGTGTATTGTATAGTCAGCCTGGACATTACATGGCCCGAAAAACAGCATCGTTCAGCTTCCGCAGCAGCTGACCCAGCTGCCCGCGCTCTTCTTCACTGAAATCCTCCAGCAGCTGCGCGAATTTGTCGCGGCGGACATCCGTATCACTCTTCAGTGTTTCAGCCCCCAGCTCTGTTATCTGCAGCGTGTACGCTCTGCCGTCGAGCGGATCGGGAACCCGGTATACATAGCCCTTCTGCTCCAGGGCAGAGGCCTGACGGCTGATCGTGGAGATGTCAAGATGGAACTCATCGGCCAGTGCCTTAACCCCGGCGGAGCCGTGTGAGGCAATCTGATGAAGCAGCAGGTAGGCTGAATGATCGAGAATACCATACTTTTTATAAGTGCTGATAGAGGTCAGCCGGCGGCTGAGAATGGTCATTTCCAGTTCAATTGCTTCTAAAGGGCTTCGTTCCATAGTGTGCGGCAGCCTCTCTTTCCTCGCAGATTCCTTGTTCACAGCTTCCTTTAACAGACAGTAAGGGAGCAATATCATTGACTTCAGGCATTCAGCTTGTATAATACAAGTATATAGTTTCATTATACAAGTTATTTGAACAAAAGCTAGTCCATTCATAGTTGGGGGAACCTCATGAAAGCTCATGAAATTATGATCAGACAGGTATACAAGGTGAAGGAATACGATACCGTACGTACCTTTATTGAGAAATGTCTGGAGCACCGGATCAGCGGCATGCCGGTCGTTAATGACCGGAACGAAATTGTCGCATATATCAGTGACGGGGACATCATGCGTTATATCGGCAAGCACGATGATCTGATCGTTGACTCTTTTTTTCAGGTAAATGTAATCAAGGGCGATGAGGATGAATTCGAGGAACGGACCAGCCGGCTGCTCGGCCTGAACGTCATGTCAATCGCCAAAAGGAAGGTCACCACTGTCACCTGGGACGAGGATATAGAGCGGATCGCTGCTGTACTGGGTAAAAAACAGATTAAAAAGGTTCCGGTTGAACGTAACCGTGTGCTCGTCGGCATTATCAGCCGCGGGGATGTTATCCGCCATTCCTTCAAAACCCTGTTATAAAATCAGCAAAAAGCCTGTCTGAAGCCGTAAGCTACGGCATTCAGACAGGCTTTTGCTTTATTCTTTACAGCTTAATGCTTGCTTGACTGGCTATAATCCTAGTCGGCAAAAACCTCTTTACCGTTCTGGATCGTGTATTTGTGATTTACTGCGGCTTCCTCAATGTCTGCAAAAGCCCAGTGTGCTGCCGGGACATCAGAGAAGCTTGGACGGGTTACACCCGTAAGCGGTCCTCTTCCGAACAAACGGTTGATTACAGTTACCGCTTCTGCACGGCTTAATGTCTTCGCAGGAGCAAAGCTTCCGTCTGCAAAGCCGGTCATTAGACCTGCTGCCTTCACAGCATCAACAGCTCCTGCTGCCCAGTGCTTGTTCACATCTGGAATGGCGGAAACAGCAGATCCGCTCTCATCAAAGGACAATGCCTTCAGACGTGCACTCAGAACCGCCATCTCGGCACGGGTTACTGCACGGTCCGGCTTAAAGCTGCCGTCCGGATCACCCTTCATCAGGCCGGCTGCTGCAACTGTCGAGATATACTCCGCAGCCCAGTGCTGGGCTGTTACATCTGTAAAGCCTGCTGCAGCTGCAGCAGTTGTCCCCAGGTTGCGTGCAAGAAGGGCAGCAAGCTCAGCCCGCGTTACTGCACGGCCAGGCTTGAAGGTACCATCCTCATAACCCTGGATATAAGAGGAATGCGAATAGGTTGCTTCTGTTGCCGTAGTCTGGCTTTCCGAGATAACCCCTGGCACAGCCGGTCCCGCTGGTGCAGTTGCACTGCTGCCCGGAAGCGAGGAGCTTGTCTCAACTACATTGAAGGTACTGAATTTGTTAATTACAAAGGAAATGCCTGCCGGCTCTTTAAGCTCATTGTACACGACAGTTCCCGCCGAAAGCTCAATATCCCCGTCACTGTGCACGATATATACGGCCAGACGGTTAGGGTCCAGTACATCCTTGATCCCGTTTTTCGCAAAAGGAATCGTCAGCGTTGTCTCAAAGCCGCTGTAGTTTGTTTCGATCTCAAGCGGCTGGCCAAGCGCCTTCAGATTCTGTCCGCCAAAGGACGTAGGAACCGGAGGTGTTACTTCTGCCAGTGCTGAGTTGCTGTGAACCGGCACAATCCGGAAATACAGATCCAGATTATCTCCCATCATGGACTGCAGCTCAGCTGAATTCAGCGTTATGGTTGAATAGTCACTCTGGATATTCAGCCTGAAGCCGTTTGCTCCCAGAAGGGCGAGTGTACTTGCCGGAACTTCAATTGCAATTTCATCAGCGGCATTCCCGGCCAGCTCATCAATGTATACAGTAGTTGCATTATTGTAGCCCGGTACAGAAGCTGAAATGATCTCCTGAGCCTTGGCAGTATCGAATACTACCTTGTCAATTTTGGAGACTGTACCGTCTGCAGCCGTTACGTTAATCCGTTTTACCGGAACTTGGGCTGTTACATCCGACTGGTCCTTCACTTCCACATTGCGGATATTGCTGGTATCTTCAACCTTTGATGTTCCTTCTGCAGTTACAACCAGAAGGAAGGTGCGGATTTTCTCCTGTCCGTCCCGGCTGACTTTCGCACTGAGCACTACAGACTCATCCTTGGTACCGCGGTTCACAGCAGCCTTGATGATGCTGCCTGATGCTGCGGGAATTTCAATAACCTCCGGCTTGCTGGAGGTCCAGCTGATCTGTGTACCGTAGCTGCCGTTCGCAGCAAGGGTCAGGGCTGACAATACATTCTCCCAGCTTTCACCGGCTGAATAGCTGATTTCAAGCAGCTTGGAGGCTTCATTTACAGCGTCTGCTGCGTTGATAGTTATAATTACACTAAGCGGAGCACTCTCCGTTTTTTTGTTTTCTGTCAGTGTAACGGAAATGCTGTCGCCCTCGGTCAGGGCAAGGCCCGTGAATTTCAGCGGACCTGCTGTATCTGTGTTATTTACAGCGCTGATCAGCAGCTTGTTATTTTTGTTGTAGATAGAAGCTGCCGCACCTGCCGGCACCTGATTGACAATAACAGTGCTTTGAGTGGCACTGATATCAATATTTCCGGCCAGAGGCTGGACAGTCCGCTCATAAACGGCCTTAACCTCCACCTTCGCGCTTGCCGCTTTATTTACTTCAGTGTAGCTGACCTTTACAGTCTGTCCCAGTACAAGGCCGTTCACTGCAAAATTAAAGTCAGCCGCAGCACCGGTATCATTATAAGTAGCCCCCAGCACAGTTACAGCATCTTCTGCGTATACAGATACCGTAACACTTGCCGGAACGCCGCTTGCTGTAACTACGCCGGTCGTCGCATTGGCCGTCAGACTACCGGCTGCTGGCGCCACGGTCGGCTCATAGGCTGCGGGAACATCTGTCAGCGGGCTTTGATCCTTGCCCGGCTCCTGTGAGCCGATTCTCACGATCTGTCCGTCTGCAAGTCCGGATGCAATTACGATATTTACATCAGCCGGGCTTCCAGTCTCATTGGTAACTGTTCCGAGCACGGTAATACCATCTTCGCTATATACAGATACCACTGCGTTTGCAGGCACATTTTTTACAGTAACAGCAGCTGTAGTTGCATTGGCGGAAATATCAGCCGCAGCAGGTGATGCCGTCACTTCATTTAGGGCTGTGATATCTGTAAGCTCGCTCTCAGCCAAATCTGGCTCAGTCAGACTCACCTTCAGGGCTTCCCCTGCGCTTAATCCGGCTGTAACGACTACCGTAACATCGGCAGCTGCATCAGCAGTGTTCTTACCTGTTCCGAGTACAGTCGTGCCGTCTGCGGCATATACCGTAACTTCTGTACCGGCAGGAACATTTTTAACAGTCACTGTGTCCGTAGTCGCATTAGCGGTAACATCGGCTGCCAGCGGTGCAGAGCTGCCTGCCGCAGCATCACTGATACCGCTCAGCAGAACTACACGATCAGGCTCGCCGTCCACCTTAAGAGTCAGGTTGCCGTTGGAGGTACCCGGACCCTGCGGTAAATACTGCACTTCAATCACACCGCCCTCACCCGGGGCAAGCTCGGAAGCAACGGTATTGCTGACGATGGAAAAGTCGCCGCTGACCGATACTTGATTGATTTTAAGCGCGGCATCCGACGTATTGGTTACTGTGACGGAGCCTTTCTTTTGCGCCGGATAATTAAAGTACAGATTGGTGTTTGAGAGATACAGCTTGTAGCCGCTCAGCAGACCCTGGAACACCTTGAGGTAGATCTTGCCGCTCTTCTCATACAGATAGAGAACGTCACCATTCGTCGTATTGATTGCCGCATTAGCTACGTCAGTGGCTGCGACCTCAACCGCTGAGGAAAGGGTAGTGCCCAGATCCTGGCTGACGCTGAAAAATACGGAGGAGCCGTTACTGAAGCCGGTCACGACATTGCCATAGCTGTCTGCGCTAAGGGAACGTCCTTGTGCGGACAGGTTGTTTCCGCCCTGCAGATCCGTTACAGATTTGTCCTTGATATTCATTCGGACCATATTCGAACCCGATCCGGCTACAAACAGGTATTGGCCTTTGCTGCCTGCCGATAACGCACCGACAGAATAATATACCGAACGGTTAGGAATTACAGCCGTCTCAAAGGTCTGACCGTGGGTGCTGCTGACATAATACTTCAGGGAAGGATCATCCTTTTGTACAATCAGATTACCTGTCTGAGGGTCAACATGCAGATCGGTAAAGGCAAAATATTCATTAAAAGCGTACTTGTTAAAGGTCGCCCCTTCATCACCGCTGTAATAAAGGTCTGACCCTACTGTGTCAGTCACATAAACGTAGCTGCCGTCCACAGCCATATGTACCGCACTGCCCATAAAAGAGCCTATTGTAGCTGGCGTACCGAATGTTTTACCGCCATCAGTGCTTTTTACGAGTACACCTGAACCGTTATTCACTCCTACAACATACACCGTTCCGGAAGAGGAAACCGCAATTTCCGGCTCGTAGCTGCCGCTTGCTGCCAGCACGCTTGGCTGAAAGGTTTTCCCGTTATCTGAACTCTTGGCTACGCGGATTTCCCCGCCCCCGTTGTAAAGTGCATAAATGGAGCCGTCCGGCGAAACCGCTAAATTTCTTGAGGTATTACCCGGTGCTATAGTCCAACTGGTAGAATCGGTATCGCTGACCAGGACCTCACCATACGCGCTTGTATCCGCCGGGCCCGCATAGCCGATGCCTGCAAAAGAGCCTATACTCAAACTGACGGTAGTAACAATAGATAATACCTTTGATAAAAACCGTTTCTTCATGCTGCTTACCTCCCAAGTTAAAATGCTGCGGCTGACTAAGGTTCACTCCTGTAATCAACTACTTTGTACCTATATTTTTAATCCTGGAGTCATTGTAGCAGACCGCTCTGAACAAACTCTCAACAAATCTCGACATATTTCACATTTTTCAAGGTCTTTTTTAACAATTTCCCGCTAAAATATGATCATTCATCAACTTTTTCGACAAAAAAAGACCGCCTGCATAATCAGGACGGTCTCTGGAAGGCTTATTAGGTTGTGTTGTGAATCAGATTCGTTACAGCTTGAGCAGCTGGTCCACCTTCACCGGCAGGCCGGTGGCAATCGACTGGTTGGCGGCAATGCCGGTCAGTATGGACTGGGCACCGTCAATATGTGAGGCTGCCCGGTTAAAGCGGTCATCAGCCGGACGCTCGAAGATATCACGCAGCATCACCGGGTCACCGCCCCCGTGTCCTCCGACACCCTCCTCAATCTCCACCTCATACGGGGCAGCAAACTGCGGGAATATGGTGATCTGCTTGTTCTTTACCGCACCCTCCTGATCCTTGCCGCCTCCGGCATTAACGTAGGATTGCTCGACAACCTTGACCTCCATCCGGCCCTTGGTGCCGTTAAATACAATATTGAAGCCTTCCCACGGCAGATAGGCATTCAGGGAGTAGTTCATGATCGTCTTGTTCTTGTATTTGACCATAACGCCCATGGTGTCCTCAATGCTGATATTATCGCCAAAAACGCTCTGGTCGCGCAGGTACCCGTCCTCGTGCTCAGTGTCCAGATACATCTTTTTCAGCTGCTCATTGTCCTTGAGATGCAGGGCGAACGGGTCGTTCTCTGCCGCCTTGCTTCCGTGCACCCGCTGGTAGAACTCGGTAACCCCGCGCTTCTCGGCATTTTCCCGCCCGTAGAAACGCAGGTCGCCCATCGCAAATACCGTATCCGGCCGGGAGCCGAGCCAGAAATTCATCAGGTCAAAATGATGCGTCGATTTGTGGACCAGCAGCCCTCCGCTGTTGCGCTTGTCGCGGTGCCATCTGCGGAAATAGTCTGCCCCGTGCTGCGTGTTGAGCAGCCATTCAAAGTTGACGGACAGCACCTCACCGATCGCCCCGTCCATTATCAGCTCGCGAATTTTGGTGTTATGCGGCGCATAGCGGTAGTTGAAGGTTACTCGCAGCTTTTTGCCGGTGCGTTCGATTGCATCCAGAATCTCCTTGCATTTTTCCACATCCGTAGTCATCGGCTTCTCGGAAATGACATCACAGCCCAGCTCCATAGCCCGGACAATATAACGGTGGTGTGTACGGTCAACACTGGTAACAATTACGGTATCCGGCTTCGTCTCTTCGATCATCTTATCGAATTCATGCGCCTTGTACGCTGGAACAGCATGGTAATTATATTTGTCAGTCAGCAGTGTATTTACATAAGCCATTCTCGCCCCGTTGACATCACACAAGCCCACAATTTCCGCAGTCTCCCGGTAATTCGTTGTAATCTCCCCGTAAAAGAATTCGGCCCGGCCGCCCGTGCCCACAAAAGCATATTTCTTGCTTCCCACTGTTATCACTCCATCGCTATTGTTTTGAATGCGTTTACTACGTATATTGTATAGTATAAAATACATTCATTTCTAAACGGTTTTTGCTTAAAATGAGCTATTTTATGCATATATTATCCTTAACATAGGGGTGGGCAAGATGCAGGAGGAGAAGCAGGAATTTTTGTTTTGTGTGGAGCAGGTGAAAAGGGCCGGCGCCTTCAGCATGGACACCGACCATTTTCATGAAACCTATGAAATCTATTATCTGCTTGCCGGGGAGCGCAGCTACTATATTAACAATCTGGTCTATTCTCTGCGCAAGGGCGACCTGATCTTCATCAACCGCAATGAGCTGCACCGGACAATGGCCAAGGGCACGGTACGCCATGAGCGCATCCTGATCAATTTCCGCCGGGAATTTCTGCAGGAGATGCTTGGGGGCAAAGGGCTTACGCTGCCCTTCTTCAGTGAACAGTGCCTGCTGCTGCGGCCGGATGCGCATGAACAGGGCACCATTGAGAACCTGCTGTTT
Source organism: Paenibacillus sp. FSL R7-0273 (assembly GCF_000758625.1). Classification (NCBI taxonomy): domain Bacteria; kingdom Bacillati; phylum Bacillota; class Bacilli; order Caryophanales; family Paenibacillaceae; genus Paenibacillus; species Paenibacillus sp. FSL R7-0273. The sequence goes on along the minus strand of NZ_CP009283.1, from coordinate 1,943,261 downwards.
GCGATGCTGAAGGAGCAGCAGGAGCCGCGGGGCCACCAGAGCCTCTACCTGCAGACGCTGCTGATCCAGTTCCTGATTGAAATGAACCGTATCCGCGAAAGCGCTCAGGCCGCAATCGCCCCGGCCAATGACGAGAAGCAGCGCAAGGTATATGAGATTATCGAATATCTGCAAGCCCGCTACACTGGTGCCGTTACGCTTGAGGAGCTGTCGGAACGGTTCTACCTCAGTGTTCCGTACCTGTGCCGCCTGTTCAAGCAGACGACCGGCTTCACGATTATTGAGTATCTGAACACGATCCGTGTCCAGGAAGCCCAGCGGCGGCTGCGGGAGAGCAGCGACTCCGTTACAAGGATCGCCGAGGACACCGGCTTCGACAGCATCGCCCACTTCGGCCGCGTGTTCAAGGCAATTGCCAAGCGCTCGCCACTGCAGTACAGGAAGCAGAACCGGTGAGGGGATACAACGGCCGCCATAGCTAGCCGGCGGGATTATTCCAGTATAATCTGCGGAGAAGCCGACAGACCGAACCGGACAAATGCATACCGTGCCTGATAGACGTGTGTATCCGGCGGCAGCTCCTTGTCCGTCCAGCCCGGTTTGTCCTTGAAGCTGTCCGGCCCCACCTTAAATACTTCTCCCTTGATATGGTGATGGGGTCCGAGCAGATTGCGGCAGCTGCCGGTCAGAATCAGCTCGATGTCATTACAGCCAGGCCGGAGATACGGAGTGATATCTGTTTCGTACGGCTCCCACATAAAGGTCTGCACCTTCGTTCCGTTAATGAGCAGCTTGCTAACGATGGCATCCGGCACATTCAGGAAGCTCCACTTGGCAGACCGGATATTCTCCATGTCTATATCAAGTGTCTGGTTCAAATGAATGCTCCCGGCAAAGAACGGGAATCCCTGCCGGGTCAAGTCTCCGGCACTCACCTTCTCCGGAGCCTCTGTCAGGACGAATGGCCCCTCCGTCCATACCGCCCTGCGCTCAGTGTCCTCATATACCCCGGCAGACTCAACTCCGAAGGAGCCCAGCAGATAGATGCACTCCATTTCCTGCTCCAGCGTCAGCTTGTTGCCCTCTGCCTCGAACTGCTGTGCCCGCTCCAGCTTGGCCTGCAGAGCAGCCGAGTGGCGGAACTCCGTCTTCAGGATGACCGTATTCCGGCCGGATACAGCCATTCCCTGAATATCCAGCCTGCGCATGGAGATATCTCTCCACCAGCCGCAGTCTGCCGGGGACACAGGTGTACCGTTCAGAGATATTTCGAACGCCTCCGGCTGCTCCAGCACAAGATAGAGCTCACGGCTGCGCTTGACATCAAAGGCTGCATCAAATTCAAAGGCCAGCTCGACCAGAACAGAGCGTCCAAGGGCAAGCAGCTGCTCCTGGATAAAGATTACCGGCTGCGGCCCGGACCATGCTCCGCCATCAATGCGCACCCGGGCATTGTCCAGGGTTAAGCTGTTCAGATCAAGACGGGAGATTTGCCACACTGGCCCCAGTTCTTTAAGCTGCTGGTCTTCCGCAGAAGGGGCTGATAATGCGCTGTTGTTTCCCCCCGGGAGCTGGTCCGCCCTGTCGTCCCGGTCTTCCGCAGCAGCCGAAAACCCCTTCGGATCTTGCTTCAGCATCAGGGACTGCCCGGCCTGAAGCGACAGGCGCAGGCGGACGCCATCTGCGGACGCCTCCTGCGGCAGATGCCTGATCTCCCCGGTTTCGAGATCAATCTGCGATACCGGTCCTTGCCCGCTCAGCTCAGCCGTCAGTCCGGTAAAGGCCTCCGTACCGGAATTGACCAGATAATAGAGCAGCGATCCCTCAAGCTCCAAGGTCCGCAGATTAAGCTCATCTGCAGCAATTGTCCCGCCTGCCTCATCCATCAGCCGGATTGACGGTGCAGACACCGCGGAGACCGCCTCCGCCACCGCGCTGCAGCTCCAGCCGGTCATAACGGCAGCCCGCCTAAGCTCAGCAAGCCTGCTGTCCTCTTCCCCGCCGGTCAGCACCGGAAAAGCCTCAAAGGCGATCAGTCTTCCGCCCTCAGCGGTAAACCGCTCAAGAAGCTCAACCGTTGCCTGATCGAGTGTCAGACACGGCGGAATAATAACGACCCGGTACGCCGCCTCCCCGACAATGAACCGTCCTCCGTTCACCCGGCCGTGTCCGGCGATAATGCTCTCGCTGCCGTAGTCATGCTCGATCAGGCTGCGGCACAGCCAGCGGGTCAGCTCGGCGAAGGATTCATGGTAAGGCACTACGGCAGAGGAATCCCCGCCGCACTGCAGGGTCCAGGCTGTGCGTACCGGATGAAGCAGCAGCACCTCTGCCCTGCCTTTGCCCTCGGACATCAGCAGGGACAGCCGGGCAAAGTAGTCATTGAAGGCTTTATAATCCCCCCACCATGGCTGCTGATAGAACAGGGAGGGCGGATAATCGCGCTTGCGCAGCCCGCGCAGTGAATAGCTCTGCAGATGCTGGCAGAGCAGATTGATGCCGTGCACAAACTGCCATTCGCCGATCCGCTTCAGCTCAGCCAGGCTGACGTTCCAGCCGGAGCAGCCGAAGCTTTCGGTAATGGTCCGCTTCCGGCCAAGCTGGCGGGCCACGGAGCTGACCTGCTTGGGCACCAGCGGATCACTCCCGGTGAACCGGCCGAGCCAGTCACAGCCGGGAATCTGCTGATACTCGTAGAAGGCCATCGGGTCGCCGACAGAGGTTACCTGATGCATCAGCTCCTGCTCATCAACGACATGGCCGGTTGCAGACCAGCCCTTGCCGGCACACCACTCCCCGATCTGCCTGGCATAAGCCTGGGTGAACATATAGGTTACGGTCTCCCAGTAATCATATCTCGCTTTGCTGCAGCCGCCTGTTTCAAGAAACAGGGAAGGCAGGATATCCTTCACATCGTAGCCCCTGCGGGCTGCAAAAGCCTCCTCCAGGTCAAACGACCACGGCAGGCCGCCGCGGGCGAACTGCGGCTCATCCGTGAACACACCCTGCAGCTCCGTACCGTATTGCTCGCCGAAGGTATTCCAATAACGCACATATGCTGCATCGATAAACGCGGCGACCGCCTTCCGGCTCAGCGTATCCGTGTAATACGGATTGAGCTCGTAGCTGATCCTAAGACTGGCGGTGCCTTCCTCACCGGGAGCCAGCAGCCGGTAGCTCCGGCTCTGCTCCTCGAAGGCATACCAGCCGATGGTCTGCTCCTTCGACCCGTGAAACGGGGCCTGTTCACAGACCAGCCGCTTCTGCTGGTACTCCGGTCCTTTGGCCGGAATCTCCCCGTCCGCGAAGCCGCTGGGCCAGCCGTTCTCATCATACAGCCAGGCCTGCATCCCAAGCCGGCGGCTTGCCTCCAGGGACACGCGGACAGCTTCCATCCATTCCGGGCCCATATACGGCGTCTTTAGCCCGCTGCGGGCATGCATGAAGAAGCCTCCGGCACCCGCCCGGTGCATCTCCTCAATCTGCCGCTCCAGCTCCTCCTTCTCCAGCCTGTCATTCCAGGACCAGAACGGGACGGAGCGGTACTCCGCCGGCGGGTCACCCAGCATATCCCATAGCTTCATCATTCTGCTGAGTTCACCCTTTCAGACACAGGGAGAGCAGGTCATCCACATGTGCTGTTGCCAGACATTCCACCGTATCCGCAGCGCCATAATAGATTTTCACCTCGCCGCTGTCCTCCAGGATCATGCCGCCGGGAAAAATAACATTGTTGCGGAAGCCCCCGTCAATCTCGTAGCTTACCTCCGGGGCAAGCAGCGGCTCCTTGTACATTCCGATGATCTTGCGCGGATTCTCCAGGTCCAGCAGCATGATCCCTGCAGTATACCGCTTCTTCCAGGCCGGCTCCCAGCCGTGCTTGCCGCGGGAAGGATCAATATCCACCGCATGGAAGGTCGTCAGCCAGCCTTTGTCTGTCTTTACCGGAGGAGCGGCAGGACCTACCTTGTCATTGGCGAACGGCACGTGCTCCACGGCGAACAGCAGATCTGATCTGCCCCAGTACTTCAGGTCCGGCGACTCGGAGATCCAGGTGTCGAAGCGGTCCTGTCCGCCCCGGCTGTATACAGTGAACGGACGCTCCAGACGGACATAATTGCCGCCGATTTTCTCGGGAAACAGCACCATATTGCGCAGGTCCGGCGATGACAGGCTGAGAATCTCAAATGACTCGAAATCATCCGTCACCGCGATTCCGCCCCTGATCCCGTGTTTTGTATCTACGGCAAAGCACATATAGCAGCGCCCTCCGATGACGCTCAGGCGGGGATCATAGGCGCGGATGATCTCTTCGTCGTGCAGCTTGAAGCATTTTCGCGGGCTGACCTCCCAGCTGATGCCGTCGTCGCTGAAGGCAATGCCCAGGTCTGTCGTATGATGCGGCTCTATGGTCTGGCCGGCAAGTGAGCCGTAATCGTTGCGGAACACCATCACATATTTGCCGTTGAACCGGGTTACGCCTGCATTGAATACAAGCGCTGTAGGATAAGGAACCCGTGAAGCATCAAGTACCGGATTGCCCGGATAACGCCGGATGAGCGGGCTTGAGGTCAGAATAGCTGGAACCTGGACTGTCATTGTAATTACCTCCTGAATCTGAATGATCTCATGTCTTTTTATCGTTGTTATACGCATTAAATCCAATTTATCTAACACTAAATCTGCATTCGTTGCGGCTTATCCCTTCAGCGAACCGGCAGTCATCTGCATAAAGGATTTGTTGGCGAACACGTAGGCTACCAGAATCGGCAGAATTGACAGGCAGGCACCGGCCATCATGTAATGGGTCTGCGAGGCTGCGGAGATGCCGTATTTCAGATTCGCCAGGCCGACGGTCAGGGTCTGCAGCTCCGGCTTTGTCATGGTGAACACCAGCGGCAGCAGATATTCATTCCACGCCCCGCGGAAGGTGAACAAAGCACCTACGCCGAGGCCGGGACCGAGCAGCGGCAGAATGATCGTCCAGAAGGTGCGGGAGAGCGAGCTCCCGTCAATCCGTGCAGCCTCGTCCAGCTCCCGCGGAATGCCCTTCATAAAGCTCAGCAGGATAAAAAAGATCGAAGCGTGCGCCGAAATCAGAATCAGAATGACACCCCACAGCGAGCTGTGCAGATGCAGCTTGACCATCAGATCAAACTGCGGCCGCAGCACCACCGCCCCGACTGCGACGAACATCGTGAAGGCCTGGAGGCTGACATAGATTTTTTTGCCGGCAAAGTCCATCCGGTCCACTACATATGCGGCCATCGAGGATACCAGCAGGGTACCTGCAACCGTGGACAGGGAGACAATCAGGCTGTTCACCGTATAGGTCGAGAAATTAGCCTGCTGCCAGGCTTCCGCATAGTTGGAAAACTGCCAGCTGCCCGGCAGAAAGGTCGCGCCTGTCGTCAGCTCCATATTGGTTTTGAAGGAGCCCAGGATCGTTATCACCACAGGCACCAAAGTAATAAAGGCAAAGGCCAGCAAAAAAATCCATAATACCGTTCTGCCCGTTAGTTCTCTTGCTCTCATCTCACATCACTCCTCAATCCATCCGGTTCATCCGTCTGGAGGCATAGAAATAAACCACCGAGATCATCCCCACGATCAGCGCAGACACAAAGGCAACCGCACTGCCGTACCCGAATTCCTGCACCTGGGTTGCAGCCGAGCTGCCGCCGACAGGGAAGAACAGCTTGTAGAGGTAGAGGAACATCACTTCCGTTTTGCCGGCAGGGCCGCCCTCGGTCAGCACCATGATGCTCTCGTAGCCCTTCAGGGCGTTGATGATTGCCAGCATAATGACCATCTGCAGCACCGGTCCCAGCATCGGCAGGGTAATAAACCGGAACTGCTGTATTTTATTAGCCCCGTCAAGAGCTGAGCTCTCGTAAACATCCTCGGGAATATTCTGCAGCCCGGCCAGAAACAGCAGCATGTAGTTGCCGACCGCCCCCCACACCGCTACAAGAATGACAGTAAGCATCGCATATTTAGGGCCAAGCCAGTCGATCCCGGAGGAAGAAAGGTTAAATTTAATCAGGAACTGGTTCAAAATTCCGTTGTATGAATTGAAGATGGTGAAAAAGACCACTGCCATAACGGCAGTACTTATAATCGTCGGCATAAAAAAGACCGCCCGGAGCAGCTGTCTGCCCCTGATCTTACGGTTCAATACCGCCGCCAGCAGCAGCGACAGCGGGATGGAGAGAAGCAGCTTCCCTCCGGCATAGACGAAGGTATTCACTACAGAATCCCAGAACTGGGCATCCTGCAGAATCCGGCTGAAATTATCGAGTCCGATAAAACGGGCTGTACCGTAGCCCTTGTAGTTGTAAAACATATAGCGGAATGCCCAGGCTATCGGGTAGATCCCCAGCACGATGGTGAGTATTGCACTCGGCAGCAGATAGCTGTAGGCAAAGGCGGCATTCTTGGTTCTGTTCATGGTTCTTCACAGGCTCCTTCCTGTTGGCTGCCAATGAGTAAGGAGGGGTACAGCCTAAGTGCAGCCCCTCCTTACCCTCTCTTTATTTGGCGAATTTTCCGGCAAGCGAGGCAGGATCAAAGCCGGCATCCGGCTCAGCCTTCAGGCCGTCGTTCTTGATTGCATCATCCAGTGCCGCGTTATAGCGCTTGTTCAGATCGGCAATAACAGCATCCAGGTCGCCGCCGTTCAGCATATATTTGAAGAATGCATCATCTGATTTCATGCCTTCAGGGGCAACTGTTGGATAGACAGGCCATACCCCGTCATACTGGTTCGGCAGGAAGCCTTCAATGCCGTTGACTTCGGGGGTCTTGGCAACCGCACTGACCGAAGGCACCATCGAGATGCCGTATCCGTTCTCCTGGTAGGCGGTCAGGATCTGATCACTGTACATGTACTCCATGAACTTCCACGCTGCTTCCTTATGCTCCGACTTGGAGCTCAGGGCCAGCCATTGGCCGCCCAGGAAACCGGATGCTCCCTTGGCATTTCCGTCAATGGTCGGGGCTGGAGCCGCAGCCCAGTCAATTTTGGCCGGGAACTGATTGCTGTATACTCCCGGCTCAGAGGAGAAGCTCAAGTACATGCCGATCTTGCCTTCTGCGAATTGTGCGCGCAGCGGATCGATATCCAGCGATTCGACACCCGGCAGCATGCTGCCGTCATCCTTGATCTGCTTGAAGGCTTCAATGATCGGCTTAAACCCGCTGAAGTCAAAGCGTGCCGTCCGGAAATCATAACCGAAGCCGCCGAAGCCGCTCATCTCCGCGATAACCCGGGCCGAACGTCCGAGTGCGCTGGGCGGGCTCTTGAAATTCTGGGCGAAGCCGTAGGCGCCGTCGGCCTTCCCGGCTTCTGTCAGCTTTTTGGCGGTATCGACCAGCTCCTGCAGGGTGGTTGGCGGACTGGTGACCCCCGCCTTGGCGAACAGGTCCTTGTTGTACACCAGACGCATCGTCGTGCCATAGTTCGGCAGGCTGTAGCGCTTGCCGTCGAAGGTATTCAGATCCTTCATTTCCGGAAATTTTGTCTTCAGTTCTTCAGACAGGAATTCGTCGATTGGAGCCAGGTATTCTTTTTTGTAAAAGGTTCCGATGGTGTTCTCCTTCACCCGGATCACATCCGGCGAGTCGGCCGTCTGGAAGGACAGGTCGAGTGCGGTATCGAAATCATCGCCCTTAACGACCAGCTCCACCTCAATGCCGTCCGTATTCGTCGCATTAAATTCTGCGACCTTTTCTTTTACAAAGTCGGCATCATGCCGGTCACCTGTCCAATAGCTGATTTTGGTTTTTTCGCCTGCAGCCCCCGGTTTCTGATCTCCCCCGGCATTCTCTGTATTATCGGAGCCGCCGCAGCCTGCCAGCCCTAATGCCAGCACTGTACTCAGCGAAGCCAGAAGCAGTTGTTTCTTCATTCTGATAACCCCCTTATATGGTCCAACCTGTGGTTGCCTTACACCTAAATTATAGGGCAGTCCGCTTCTTCGCATAATGCGGGTAAACCCACATTAAGGGCAGGTTTCTGCTGAACAATAGCGAACGGGAATGAACTTCCTGCCCTGCAGCAGCTCGTTCATCCCCGTAGAATTGCAGGCGCTATCGCCGTAATCAGGCCTTGCCCTGATAATAGATTTTGAACTCCGAAGGAGTCATATCGGTGTATTTCTTGAACACCTCACTGAAATAACGCCGGTGCTCATACCCGAGCTCCATGGCGATCTCCTGCACCTGCAGGCCTTCAATCAGCATCGCCTTGGCCCGTTCCATCTTCTCGTGCATTACAAAATGCTGAAAGGAAATGCCCGTCACCTTCTTGAACAGGTTAGAGAAATAACCCTGGCTGAGATTGATCTGCCTGGCTACCTGCTCCAGCGTCAGGCTGGTATGCAGATTGGCACAGATGTACGCTTTGGCCTGGTAAATGATGCGGCTGGATTCGGTAGAGCGCTCCTCCTCGATCCAGCGGCAGCTCTGCGCACACAGCTCCTCAAGCAGCAGGCGGATCTCATGCAGCTGCGGATGCATGCGGCTCTTCAGCCTGTTTACCTGCTGCTCGAGCACCTGCACCTTTTCATGCGGGAACAGCTCCAGCATGACCCGGCAGATTTTGAACGCCAGCTCATAGCCGATGCTCTCCACATACTGCGGGGCAGGCAGCGGGCTCAGCTGCAGCAGCTCCCCAAAAATATTCTGCAAAATAAGCCGGCTCCTGTCTTCATTGCCGGAACGCAGCGCAAACAGGAAATCCTGCTCGGCGGCGGCGGAGTAGCTGTTCACCGCCTGCGGCTTATGGACGATGTTGGCATAGCTGTACACCGCATTCCCGTCCGTATAAAAGTGATAGGCCAGCGCGCTTAGCGCCTGGCTGTAGGAATCCGCCAGCCCATGGATCGTCGGGACACAGAGTCCCACCCCTACCGAAAGGGTGCTGCGGGAATACCGGCTGACATTGGCACAGCAGGCTTCTGCAATCTGCCCGGCAATCCCCGGGTCATCCGTATTGAGGATGCACACATAGCGGCTCGCCGCCTCCCGGAATACAACGCCCTTCGTCCACTCGGCAACGGTCTCCTCCAGGATATTCTGCAGACTGAACCGGATCAGCTCGATTTCCTGCACCGGCTGGCGGTAGTACTTCTCAGCAAAATCATCGATCTCTGCGATAAACACCGCGAAATCATGCTGCGCAAGCGGGATGCCGAGATACTCCCAGCGTGAATGGGAGCTGTGCTCTGCGGTCTGATGCTGCATCAGAAAGGTCAGATATTCCTGGCGCAGCACCGGCAGGCTCTCCTTGATCCGGAGCTCCATCGCCTGGATCCGCTCCTGCTCCACCCGCTCCTGCAGGCACTGCTCCTTGGCCTTGAGCACGACGTTCACGATCTCATCGATTGCAAAGGGCTTTTTGACAAAATCCATCGCCCCCAGCCGGATCGCCTGCTGTGCATAAGCAAATTCTGAATAGGCGCTTAGGATGATAATTTTGCAGGCCGGGGCAAACTGCAGGATCGCCCGGGTCATCTCCAGCCCGTCCATCCGCGGCATCCTGATGTCCGTAAGCACAATATCCGGCCGCCGGCTGCGGATCATCTCCAGCCCCTCCTCGCCGTCGAGTGCTGTCCCGGCCACCTCGATCCCGTGCTCCTCCCACTGCGGCTTGCGGGCGATCATTTCCACAACGCTTTTGATATCGTCGATAATGCATAATTTAACTGCTCTGGTCTGCCGGTAGTCCATAGCTGCCTCCCTCTTCTCTCAGCGGGCTGAGCGGTATCCACAGATCGGTGCGTGAGCCCTCACCCGCAACGCCTGAAAGCTCCATTCTGGCTGCATCACCGTAATAGAGCTGAAGCCGGTGCCTGATGTTTACCAGCGCATAGCCTTTTTTGGAATATTCCCTTCCGGCCATTCCCTGCTCCACCTTCACTGCGTCCATTCCTTTGCCGTTATCCTCAACCGCAATATGCAGCAGCGCCTGTTCCAGCTTAATGCTTACCGTAATCACCCCGCCGCTCCGGCGGTCGGCAAAGCCGTGCTGGATGCAGTTCTCGACAACCGGCTGCAGCAGAATTTTCGGGATGGGCACTTTCATTACTTCTTCATCCTCAATAAAGACACGGTAGTCGAACAGGTCCTCATAGCATTTCTGCTGAATCGCGCAGTACTGCTGTACATGCGACAGCTCATCCTCTAGCGGGATCAGATCCCTGCCGCCGCCGAGCCCCAGCTGGAACATCTGCGACAGGGACAGGATCATCTCGTTGACATCCTCATTTTCCTCCATGACCGATTTGCAGTAGATCGTATTAAGCGTGTTGTATAAAAAGTGAGGCTCCATCTGCGCAGTCAGCGCCCGGATCTCCGCATGCCGCTTGCCCTCTTCGTTCTTGCGCACATCCTGGATCAGCGCCTTGATTTCGGCCATCATCCGGTTAAACTGGAAGCCGACCTGGGCAATCTCATCCTGATACCTGCTCTCAAACGTTACGCCCAGCTGATTCTCCTCCACCCGGCGCATTAGTCTGCTCAATTTGAACAGCGGTCCCAGCAAAGCTGCCGTCAGCTTGTTGGAGAAGAACCACGCCGTCAGCAGAAAAATCAGAATGACCAGGACAATGGTCCGCTGAATGCCCTTGAGCTGGCCCAGCAGCTGGTCCTTGGACTGCAGTCCCGCCAGCGTCCAATCCGGTGCAGCGCTTGAACGCTTATAATTAATCAGATACTCCTCACCGCCGAAGGTATAAAAGAAATTCCCCTCACCGCCTGCCGGGCTGTCCGGCAGAAAGTTCCGGCTCGGCTGACGGCTCAGGCCGCTTAGGACCACCTCATCACCTTCCGTATTCAGCAGCATGTACTGCCGCTCGTTACCAGCGGTATTCTGACCCAGCAGCGAAGCAAGCCTGTTCTCCCTTATATTGACTACGATGAACACGTTGGTCACCGGAGTGTAGTCATAAATTCCCCGCACCACAAAGGAGACCACGCGCTGGCTGCCTGTAAACAGCCGGTCGTAATGGCCTTTTGCCCAATAGCCGCCGGGGCTTTTTCTGCTGTTGTCATACAGCTCGGAGCCGTAGAAGGAATGATCCTGCGTCCGCGCCTGGGTTGTAGAATAAAAATCACCGATCGGCGTGGCAATCAGGACATTCTCGATCATCGGCTCATTAAAGGTGACCTGGGACAGCACATACTGCAGCTCCGAGAGGCGCACATAGTAATTCGATACATCGTGTGCCTGTACATCCAGCATCATTTTCCTGTAGGCATCACTCAGCATCAGGGATTGTACCGACATCGCCACATCATTTAGCCGGTAATCCAGCAGCTGCAGCGTCTTGTCCACAGTCTCCCTGCTGTTATCAAAAGCGTTATTCTGAATTTCCTTCCCGGCAATCCGGTAGGTCAGTATCCCCATGGCCGTAATTGACAGCGTTATCAAGACTAGAAACGAGAGCAGTACCCGCTGCTTGATGGAGATCCTGTAAAATAAGCCGCTGAGCCTCCCCCAAATCAGACCTGCCCACGCCGAAACTCTTCGCATACGCGACGCCCCTTCCCGCACCCCCGTAGTCCATATGCCTGCCAAGCACAGACTATATTTTCTGTACCATACGACTTCTCCGGGGAAGGTGTCAACAAAATAAAAAAACCTGCTGAACGAATTCAACAGGTTTCAGAAGCTCCATAAGTATGATTGTGCAGCGGCAGCTTATTCCTTCACGCCACCCAGCGCTACACCGGCAATGATATACCTGGATAACAGGAAATACACCACAAACAGCGGCAGGGCTGTCAGCGCCAGGCCCATATAGATCGAGCCGAACTCCGTTTTGTAAATATCGCCGCGCAGCAGGCTCACCATGACCGGCATCGTATATTTTTCCTTCTGGGTCAGGAGGATGAGCGGCATGAACAGGTTGTTCCAGTTAGCCACAAAGGCAAAGATCGCCTGGGTCGCCACCGCCGGCATCATTAAGGGCAGGATGATCCGGTTAAAGGTTTTGAATTCGCCGGACCCGTCGACGCGTGCAGCCTCCACAATCTCCAGCGACAAGGTCGCGAGCAGGTACTGGCGCATGAAGAACACCACCGCCGGTGCGGCAATCGCAGGCAGGATCAGCGGAAGGAAGCTGTTGGTCCAGTGGATTTTATACATAAACTGATAGAACCCGATCGCACTTGCCTGGGAAGGAATCATCATCACGCACAGGATAAAGGTAAAGAACGGCTTGCGCAGCTTCCAGTCATAGGTGACAAGCCCGTACGCCGCAAGTGACGAGAAGTAGACGGTCAGAACCGTCGCCGAGCTGGAGATGATAAAGGAATTCAGAAAGCCCTGCACCGGATCAAAGCTCTTGTCCAGCAGCACCCGCAGATTGTTCATCATATGGGTGGACGGAATCAGGGACAGGCCGCTCTGAATTTCCGCTGTAGACCGGGTTGCGTTAACAAACATGATCCAGAACGGGAGGATGCTGAGCACCGCCAAAAAGATACAGACCACATAAATAATCGTCTTGTTGATCTTCCGGGTAACAGCTCCGCTTGAATGATTATGGTCCATATGCTATGCCTCCCTCGCAGCAGCTGCTTTGGCTGATTTCCGGTACATTTTTTCCGCTTTCTTCAGCTTCTGCGCATCGCGGTCACGCATCAGATAGAACACAAGCCCCGACAAAATGGCTGCAATTACAAACATGATCATGCTTGCCGCCGCAGCGCGGTTATACATATAGCTTCCCTTGAACGCCTGCCCGTAAATGAACATGGACGTAGTAAGCGTGGAGTCATCCGGTCCGCCTGCCAGGAACAGCTGCGGGATATCGAACATCGTCAGACCGCCGATCATTGAGGTAATGAGCGTGAACAGCAGAATGGTCCGCAGGCTCGGCAGTGTAATCCGGAAAAAGGTCTGCACACCGTTCGCACCGTCAATTGCCGCAGACTCGAAAAGAGCAGGATTGATACCCATCACGCCGGCGACCAGAATAATCATCGTGTTGCCGTACCACATCCAGAATTGGATGAACGCCACGATGCCGCGTGCTGTTGTCTTGTCCTGCAGGAAGAAGATTGGTGCATCAGACCAGCCCATCAGTTCAACCAGGCTGTTCATGGGACCCATCGGATAGGCAAACAAAGTGCTGAACAATACGGCAATTGTACCCGCGGTGATGATATTGGGCATGTACAGCAGCACTTTAAATGCTCCTTGTCCCTTTATGTTGAGGCGCTTGTTCGTGAACCATGCCGTGAGCAAAAGCGCAAGAGCAATCTGAGGGATAAAGTTGACGATCCAGAGCAGTCCGGTGTTGATCAGAGATTTTCTGAAGGAGACGTTATCGAACAGCAAATCCTTAAAGTTTTGAAAAGGGTTATCCAGTATATGAACCGGTTTGGGTATCAGCCCCTGCATATCTGTAAATCCGATGACTGCGGTGTAAAGAATGGGATATAACGAAAAAATCAGAAAGGCCAGGACAAACGGAAACGTGAAGATGTAGCCGAATTTTGCGTAATTCACACCTTTGCGGCGCATGATCTCACCCCTTGTTATATGAAGGGACGGGATATTCCCCGCCCCTTTACTGTCTTCTTCTTATTCGCTGTCAATGCCGAGCTGGTCCTTGACCTGCTGCTTGAACGTTTCGATCGCTTTATCGCGGTCTTTGTTGCCTGCAGTATATTCACGGACCTGGTCACGCCACAGCCGGTTAATCGTTTCGTCATACTGGGTCAGGTTCTTGCCTGAAGCATTGGCGTTGGCCGGAACAAATACGTCGAACATGTTCTGTCCGCCGAGCAGCGGCACTTCACCGTTAGAGCTCGCCATTACCACAGAGGAAGCCACGCTGTCCTTGGTACCCTGCTCGCCCTCTTTCATCGTTCCGTTAGCCCAGTAATACTGGAGGCCCGTTTCGGAGGTGTCGAGTGTTACCCATTTGATAAAGTCCGCAGCAGCCTGCTTCTTGGCCTCGTCCTTGGCAGCTTCCTGGCTGGCAAGGAGCCAGGTGCCTCCCCAGAAGAAGCCTGTCGGTGATTCAGTCACGGCCCAGTCGCCGTTCGTGTCCTTCACCTGGCCGTTCATTACATAGTTAATGAGCCATGCCGGGCCGAAGAATCCGAATACAGGCTGGGCGCCGGCGCCGGACATATCCGCATACCAGGCTTCCGTCCAGTCAGTCGTATCATTGTGGTACCCGTTATCCTTCAGCTTCTTGGAGAGATCGAGGAACTCCTCGCGCTTCGGATCGATATGCAGCTTGCCGTCAACAATCCAGCCCTTTTCCGAGCTGTTCTCGATGGCGTGCCAGATATCCCCGTCACCGGAAACGATGCCGTAGCCTTTGGCCTTCAGCTTCGCTGCGGCTTCATAGAATTTCTCCCAGCCGGGTCCGACTTCACCTTTGATAGTTGCCGGATCATCAGTTCCAAACACATCCTTGGCAATCGAGCGGCGGTAGATAAAAGCTCCCCCTGTCGCCTGGTAGCCGAGGCCCTTCAGCTGGCCGTCCTTGCTGCCGATATCAATCGAATATTGGGCAATGCCCGCATCCTTAACCATCTGGTCATCAAGCCCGAGGTCTGCATAGTTAGCTGCATAGGTGGAAGCGTCACCTTGCGTGTATTTGAGCACGAAGGCCGCTTCAGCCGCAAAAATATCCGGTGCATCCTTTCCGCCGGCCGCCAGGGCCTGGTCAAGTGCAGGCTGGTAAGCGCCGTCGGTCGTTGCAATCACCGTCGTTTTAAATTCCACATTGGCGTCCAGGTGGGTCTCCAGGTACTTCTTGGTCATGTTCGGAATCTCATCGGTGAAGCTCCAGAGATTGATCGTCACCTTTTCGCCGCCCCCTTTGGCCGGAGCCTCGGATGCAGCAACTGACGCTGCCGGACTTGCTTCAGAGCCGGATGAGTTTGAGCCTGAATTAGAGTTGCCGCCGCACGCCGCAAGAGCAGTAGACATCACCAGCAGTGCAGAAATCCCTGTAAACACACGTTTCAAACTTTTCATACTTTGCCTCCCCTTTTGTTTAAGCCTGCGGTTTTTATGTAACCGCATACATAATTATATAGCTGATTATGCTTCCCCATAAGGAACCTGGGATTGGGAAAACTTCCACTATTTTTGGGTACAGCTGCCCCGGGAGGCCAAAAAGACACCAGGGATCATCCCCGGCGTCTTCCTGTCCCGCTCTATTCCTTGTGCTACTTATCCGTCTTAAGGGCGGCATCCTGCTTCCTGATGAATTCCTCCGGCGTTACCGCTTTACCAAACAGGGCCTGGATCTGGTTAATGTGTATGCCGGAAGCGCCCGGCTTCATTTGCGTATCCAGATACAGCGTTACTTTACGGGCTTTATTGAGCTCGTCCAGCAGGTCAATAAACAGGCGCGGCAGCCTGATGGATGCCGTATCTACTCTGGTGGCCGGGATGACTCCCGCATCGACCACGGAATGCTCGCCCCACTTTTCAACGAAAAAGCTGACAAAGCGCTTAGCCTCCGCTGCATGAGCGGAATTCCGCGATACGAACAGGCCGGTCCCCGGACCGCCCACCCAGTCATCGACAGTTCCTTTCCCGCCAGCCACAGCCGGAAACTTGAAGTATCCAATGTTGTCCTTGAATTCCTGCGGGATGCCTGCAGTAGTCGTATAGTCCGGCAGCTCCCAGGTCCCTGTAGCGAACATGGCCGCTCCCCCGTTCAGAAACTGGACTTTGGCTTCATCATTGGACAAACCGTTATAGCCTTTGACAAAGGCGCCCAGATTAACCAGCTCCTGCACCGCTTTGGCGGCTTCAAGGAGAGACGGGTCCGTAAAGTCCTGATTTGCAACTGCCTTATCCAGCAGATCAGGCCCGCCGATCCGATCAGCCAGATACATATACCAGAAGGAGGACGGCCAGCCTTCCTTGCCGCCTAGGGTAACCGGAGTAACTCCGTTATAATCCAAAATACGGATAATCGTCTTCAGCTCATCCAGCGTCCGGGGAGTCCGCAAGCTGTATTGTGCAAAAATGGCTTTGTTATAATAGACCGGAACAATGTTCAGTTCCACCGGAAGAGCATACGTTTTCCCGTCAAAAGAATAGGCTTCCGTCGTGCCGGCTACAAACTTGCCGTTCAGCTCTGTCTTTAAAAGATCGTCCAGCGCCGCAAATTTGTTACCCTTAACATAAGGATCCATGGACCCGGCCGCCCAGGTGAACCCGATGTCCGGCAGATCATTGGACGCAGCCAGCACAGTAAGCTTACTCTTGTACTGCTCGGTCTCCAGCGCCTCCGTCTTAACGGTAATGTTCGGATTGGCTTTTTCAAACTCGCTGATAATATCCTTAACCATTTTGTTCTGCGCTGACTTGCTGCTGTCCGGCCAGGAATGCATCATTTTGAGGGTGATTTTTTCACCGCTGCCTTCGCCGCCGTCTCCGTTATCTCTGCCGCTCCCGCCGCAGGCCGTCACAGCCAGCAGCAGGGCCAGGAGAAGGCCAGCATATAATCCCGTTCTTTTCGTTGGAATCCCCTCCCGGCGATTTTTAAACTTAACGGACTTCCGCTTTCGTCTCATTCCTCATAGACCGGTATTGCCCCGGACTCATGCCTTCATGCTCTTTGAACAGCTTATTAAAATATTTTACAGCCTGATAGCCGGTACGGCCGGCAATTTCGGCTATAGGCAGATTGGTCCGCAGCAGCATTTCTTTGGCCTTCTGCATTTTCCTGCGGGTGACATATTCGCTGAAATTCATCTGGCACTGCTCTTTAAAAAGCGCACTGAAATAGCTGCTGTTCAGATGCACAAGCCCGGCAACCTCCTGCAGGCTGATTGCCTCCTCTATATGCATTTCCACGTATTGGATGGCCTGGCGGACCGGGTCGCTTAAGGCGGCCTCCTCATTCCTCACAGCCAGCAGCTGCGGATCGGCGGTCTTCCGCATGAAGAGCAGATGCTCCTGTTCCTCGCCTGCCTTAAGCGCTTTCTCCACCGATTCCACCAGCTTGTCCCGGCTGACAGGCTTAAGCAAATAGTCCACTACCGACAGATGAATCGCCTGCTGGGCGTACTCGAACTGGGCATGACCGGAAATAAGAATAACGGATGGCTGGGACCGGATTCCTTTTTCCCGCAACTGGCTGACCAGGGCAAGACCGGTGATTTCCGGCATGCGGATATCGGTTATCATCAGCTCGACCGGAATCTGCTCCAGGATCTGCAGCGCGTCCACTCCATTGCTGGCGGTGAGCACCTCAAACTGGCCGGCGGACCACACCCCCAGCATCTTTTTTAAGCCTTCTCTTGATTTCGGTTCATCATCAACGATAAGTATATTTCGGCTCCTCATGGCATTGTGCCTCCTCGGACAGGTATTTCGATGCTGATAGTGGTGCCTTGGCCCTTCCGGCTGTCGATACGCATGGCTGCTGCCTGCCCGCCTGTTCCCGGGAAAAACAGCTGCAGTCTTTTCTGCACGTTGGCAATTCCGACGCCGGAGGCTTTTGCAGAGGATACCTTTCCGCTCTCCAGCTCATTCATCAGGGAGGACAGCTTCTCCTCATCCATGCCGATCCCGTCGTCTTCCACTGTAATGATAATCCGCTCTCCCTCGCGGACAACCCTCAGCTTCACCCGGCCGGGCTCAATTCTGCTCTCCACTCCATGCAGCACCGCATTCTCCACCAGCGGCTGCAGCAGCAGCCGGGGCAGCTCAGCATCCTGTGCCTCGGGAGCAGCCTCGATTTCCCATTCCAGCCGGTCTTCAAACCGCACCTTCATGATGTACATATATCTGCCGATATGCTCCAGCTCATCGCGGAGCTTCACCCAGCCCTCCTCACTCTGCCCGGTAATGGTATAACGGAATAAATCTGACATCGCGACCACATAGCCTGCGAGCCCGTCTTCCTCCTTGTCCAGCAGTGACCAGTACAGCACATCCAGTGTATTGAACAAAAAATGCGGATTGATCTGCGCCTGAAGCGCTTTCAGCTCAGTGTGGCTCCGGGACAGCTCTTTCTCATAAACCAGCTGGATCAGCTCATTGATGTTATCTACCATTTTGTTATAGGAATAATTGAGCTCCTGGATTTCCATAGTGGACGATGCATATTCGGTTGGCCTCAGTATGCCGAGCCTCGTGCTTCTCATCGCTTTAATAAGCTTAAAGACAGGCCGGGTAATGAGCGTGGACAGGAAAAAAGAAAGCACAGTGAACAGTACAGTGCCGATTATAGCTGAAACAACAATCGTTGTCCGCAGGACTGAAATCCCCTGGGTGATGACGTTAACCGGTGTCAGGATAAGCAGCGTCCAGCCGGTTACGGCAGACCGCTGTTTGACAACAACAAAGGAACGGTTGCCGACCGCTGCGGTCTGATCCCCGGATTTCCCGGCAAGCAGGGCGGCTGTTTCCTGCGAGATGGTATCATCGTTTGAGGTGATCAGCCTGCCGTCGGCAGCGAGCAGCAGTATCGTCTCTTTTTCCCCCTCCGCAGATAAGGAGTCTTCCAGCGCAAACCTGCTGCGGTCAGCGCGGATGAGCAAATAGCCGCCCGTCGTGAAATAGCGGTCGATCAGACTGATCTGCCGGACCGCCAGCAGCGAGGTAGGATCAAGCGGATCAATGCCGTACCAGACAAGGCTCCCTTCCTTTCTGGTCGCAAGCTCAATCAGATCCTCAGGCGCCTTCCCTATCAGGCTGCTGCCGTCGAGCGGATACAGCCTGGCCCCTTTTTGACTGTACAGCTCAACGGAGCGGATGCCGTCCGTATATAGCTGGACCAGGTTAATAACGGGCGGCAGCGCCTGCCGCTCCGCAAAGGTCGGCGCCTGGCCCTCCACATCCCGCAGCAGCAGCTGCTGGATATACTCATTGGTCGAAACCAGTGTCGTCAGTGAGTTGATCTGCTCCAGAATGCCCTCCAGGCGGCCGTTAGCCTGAACAGCCGTCTGCTGGATATGCTTCTCCGCGTTGTTCTTCAGCAGCGTCGAGACCGAATGAAAGGTAAGGAAACCTACCAGTATAAGAATAAAAAGCATAACGGCGAGAAAGCCGAGCAGCATCTGATTTCTGAGTGTATTTAACTTTAACCTTGACTGCAGCCACCGCACACGGCCTCTTCCTCCTCTTGTCACAAGCCATACCCTGGCGGCCTGAAATAAAGTAAGGGCTTTCAGCCCTGACTGCATTATATTAGCACGCCTGCGGACGGCCGGGAACCCCTCATATTAGTGACATCAGCCCGGGAATAGCATCGTCCCTGCAGGCGGCATTATTACTATCTGCACAACTCTCATGCTGAGCAGCACAGATTCTTTCTCATTATAGCAACTCCATCTCCCGGTGCCCTATAAAATTGTGATACTATTAACTTGAATGTTTCGAAACTACTACATTAGCGGTGCAGAGAGGAATGGAACAGTATGAAATACAGACGACTTGGCAATACGGGACTGAAGGTAAGTGAGATCGGACTTGGCAGCTGGCTGACCTACGGGACTGCGGCAGAACAAAAGGCTGCTGATGAATGTGTAGCTGCAGCTTTTGAATGCGGTATCAATTTTTTTGACACGGCCAATGCCTATAACCGCGGTGAAGGGGAAAAAGCGATCGGAGCTGCTCTCCGCCAGTATAAACGCTCCGACTACGTGCTGAGCACCAAAGTCTTCTTCCCGATGGGCGAAGGCGTGAACGACCGCGGCCTGTCGCGGAAGCACATTATGGAGCAGTGCGAGGCCAGCCTGCGCCGTCTTGGCACCGATTACATCGACGTCTATTTCTGCCACCGTTTTGACCAGGATACACCGGTGGAAGAAACGCTGCGGGCGCTGGATGACCTTACTGCCCAGGGCAAAATCCTCTATGCCGCTGTCAGTGAATGGAGCGCAGCGCAGATTGCCACAGCCAGCGGCATCAGCCGCCGCCTGAACCTGCGCCCGCTGGCCTCCAACCAGCCGATCTACAACATGTTCGAGCGCTACATCGAACAGGAAGTGCTGGAGGCTTCCCGGGAAGCCGGTCTGGGACAGGTGGTCTTCTCCCCGCTGGCCCAGGGCATCCTGACCGGCAAATACAAGCCGGGCCAGCAGGCGCCGGCAGGCACGCGCGGCGCCGATGACTCGGTCAACGGCGTCATCCGCAGCTACCTGCGCAACGATGTGCTGGGCGTTGTCGCCCAGCTTGACGAAGTCGCCGCCGGACTCGGCGTGAAGCTGTCGCAGCTCGCGCTGGCCTGGGTGCTCCGCCAGCCGGGCGTCAGCTCCGCGCTGATCGGCGCAAGCAAGCCTGCGCAGGTCGAAGAAAATGCGCAGGCCGTGGACATTGTGCTCCAGCCGGACACGCTGGAGACCATCGACCGCCTCCTGAGCCAAGTGGCGGATTTCGCACCGGCGAGGTAGAGAGCCGGTGAGCGATACAACAAGCAGAGCAGCGGTTCCTTCGGGGACCGCTGCTCTGCTTGTTTGGCGTGACCCGGGGGCCGCGCCTCAGGCTGCGCGAGGCGCGGAGGCGACCGGAGGCACGCGCGGTGCTCACTGCGCACGCCGCACAGGCTGCGCAAAGTGCCGGAGGCATGCCGGGCGCACTGTAGCCTCCTCAAACCAGCAGCGAAGTCCCGCTTTCTCCAATCTGACTCACAATGTCTCTCCTGCTCCCGTTTCATGATTTAGAGACACTTTGTCCTTAGGGCACTCCCCGTGCAACTGTTACTCATTCTAACGGACACAGTTGACGCTATTTGCAGCTTTTGGCGCGTATTCACCGGCTAACGGACCAGGGTGACGTTATTTGTGCTAAATAGGCTCATTTGAGCACAAAAACACCCGAATAACGCCGCTGGAGTCCGTTAGAATCTGCAGTCCCCATTAACCCTGTATATAACGTCCGCTGCGTCCGTTAGCCCGGTAATGTCTCCTTCCTGCGTGGCAGGCATACGCGGGGAGAAGCTGATAGCTGAAAGGCTGTTGCAGGAGCCGTGCTGCGTGCCAATACTATTTGGAGTCAAGGCAGAGTCCCGGGGGCCGCAGCCTCCGCTAACACCCTTGAGCCTTGGTTAGTCCTAGACCAGCAAGCCGCTCATTCCGGCAGCCGGAGTCATCCCTGCGCCCCGCCATCAACAAATACTCCTGCTCACACCAGACAGCTATGTCCCATCAGTCCAGTTATCTCCCGCCGCGGCTCCCCCCGCCCGCTTCACAATTTATCCACAAAATATCTCTCATTAATCAGACACCTTACAGCTGTAATTTGAATATTCTAATATGCTGCGGACGGAATCTGCGGCCAACCGGCCCTTTCCCAAAAAATAGTTGCAACATTTTCAGTAAATCAACGTTTATAACGGTACATCCCGTTTGAACAACAGGGCGGCGGGTAAAGAATGAGTATGAGTGACTTTTCGGGTCACATTTTGCCAAGGGGGAAATGATATGATGTCTATTAACAAACCTAAAGTTGTGTTGCCTGTGCTGGTTCTGCTGTTCCTTTCCCTCATTACGACGGCAAGCACGCCAGGTACTAGAGTAGAAGCGCAGAGCGGAGCTCAGTCAGAGCACCTGACAGTATATATTAATGGAATCCAGAAAGCTGCGGACGGCAGCCTGAAGCTGACAGCCGATCCGGTTGAATGGTATGAAGGCGCTGAGGCGGACCGCATTTTTGCCGGACGTGAGCCGGAGGCTGCTGCCGAGATTGGCGGAGCACCGGATGGCTACTACATCGTAAATGACAGCGATACGCTCAGCACCTATCCGGTCGCAGATAACGCCGCAGTGACGATGCAGATTTTTGATCATACCGGCAATATTGAGGATCTTGACATTAACTGGAACGAGAGCATTACTCTCCAGCAGTTCACCGAGGAATTTGCACAGACGGACGTGTTTGACCTCAGCTGGACGCCTTATCATGTAACGATTGAGAATGGCGATATTACTTCAATCGTTCAGCAGTACATCCCATAATCACATACCTGCGCAAGCAGCGGACAGAGGTTATCCTGCAGTAGAATTCTCTACTTTCAGGGTAGCCTCTTTTTAATGACAGAACGTTTGCAGGGAGTACTTGAGCCAGATGAGACAACTATCTGCAAGCAGGTGTAAAAAGGTTGTCTTTTTCCGAGAACAAGCACTTTACTTTAAGGGTTCCATCCCCAATACTAGGAAGTAACAAAGTGTATTAACGTTAGATAAAGGAGATCTATGTATGCGTGCTTTTGAGCTGAACGTGGCTGGGCCGGTAAATTTGGAGATGACAGGAAAGTTCGTCGCCCCCTCCAGTGACTGGATTCATCTGAGCCGGATCTTGCAGGATTATGAGCTGATCATAATGACGGAGGGCGTGCTCTATCTGGCCGGTGACGATACCCGCTATACCCTCTCCAAAGGCGAGTATCTGCTGTTTCCTCCCTACACAAGGCAATATGGCTACAAAGCCTCCGGCTGCAGCTTTTACTGGCTTCATTTTAAGACGGCCGGCGGACCTGTCATTACAGATAGTACGGGCCATACAGCAGATCAAACAGACAACCGGCTGCTGCTACCTCAATACGGCACGGTAAAAAGCCTGGAGAAGATCATCGTCATGATGAAGCAGCTCCAGGATTCTGTAAGGTCATACAACCAGAAAACGCTCAACAATTATATGACCACGGTCATTTTGTGCGAGCTGTACAATCAGGTATTCCAAAATGAACATAGCCCTGTCAAAAAAACGAAGCAGGAGCAGCTCTACAACGATATTGTAGACTACATTAAATGGAGCCGCAGCGAGCATATCAAGGTATCGCAGATCGCCGCCTATTTTGGCTATAACGAAAAATACCTGTCCCATCTGTTCACCAAAATCTCCGGCATCCCGCTCAAGCAGTACATCCTGCAGCAAAAGATGGAGCTGGCCAAGTTTCTGCTCACCGACACCAACCAGAATATCAGTGAGGTCTCGCTCCAGCTCGGCTACAAGGACTGCCATAATTTCATGAAATCGTTCAAAAAGATCGCCGGCCTCACACCCACCGAATTCCGCAATGCATACGCCAAGCGGCTGTTGTTTTATGAGTAAGCGCTTTGGACAAGCGAAGGAGAGCCAACCCCCACTAAGCGGACAGGCTCTCCGGTTGGGCAGGCTAAGTTATACAATCAGGACAGCTGTGCAAAAGCCACCAGCGTGCCTTGATCACAGGAGGTGAAGCCGTTCTTTTCGTACAAGCCTCTTACATCTGGTGCATCGTCGGTTAAAAGCACTTTTTGGCGGACAGCTGCGTATTGCTTCAAAATATGCTGCATGAGCTGAGTTGCAATTCCCCGGTTCCGGTAAGTCTTCAGGACAAGAATATCTTGTATATAAATGATTGTTAGCCCATCCCCTACCACCCGGATTAAGCCAACTAATTCAGCTTCATCCCAGGCTGAGATGACCATCAGGGATTGTAATAAGGCCTGCTGTAACAGGGATGGATCACTTGTATATGCGGTCCACTCCGCGTCATTGTACAATTTGATTACTTTCTCGGTTTCTATTACTTTGCTTGTTTTGTAGGTTAATTCCACGTTTACACCCCTTCCACCCGTAAAATCGGGTTCTCTACAGTTCATTTCCGCCAGCAAGAAAAACCCTTCTCTTCCGAGAATAATTCTAGTAGATAATACACATCATTTACCAGGAAAGACAGCACAGCAGCGTTATCTTTTTATAATTAATTAAAATTGTTTGCATTACCGATAGTTATGTGCTTAAATATACTGACGAACGTTCGTAAGGGAGGATTGAGCTGATGACATCCAACAGGATCAGGGAAACCGCGCTGGCCCATTTTGCCAAAAACGGGTATGAAGGGGCCTCGCTGGCCGATATATCTGCCGAGGTGGGAATTAAGAAGCAGTCGATTTATAACTATTTTAAAGGCAAAGACGAGTTGTTCCTGACGGTATTCCGCGATGCGGCGGATAGGGAGATGCAGTTTACGGAGAGCTATTTGCAGAGAAGCAGCACAACCCCGCTGAAGGATATGCTGTATGGTTTTTTGCATAGCTACAGTAAACGTTACGAGCAGGAGGATGATACCCGGTTCTTTCTGCGGATGGCCTTTTTTCCGCCTGCCCATCTGCGCGAAGAGGTCGTGGAATATAGCAACAAGCATCTCGAAACGATAGGCAAGCTGCTCGAACAGCATTTTACATCCGCTGAACCTGCCGGAACTATCCATCCGGAAGTGACTGCTGCAACAGCTTCAGCCGCTTTTATTGCAGTCTTGGACGGAATGTTCGTTGAGCTGCTGTACGGGAATATGGAAAGTGCTGCCCAAAGGCTTGATGCATCATGGCTTGTCTATTGGCGCGGGATTAGAAACAACTAGAGGAGGATTTACAGATGAACCGCAGCTGGATATATATTTTTATCGGAGCATTATTTGAAGTCGTATGGGTCATCGGATTCAAGCATGCCGACGACATCGTTACCTGGGGAGCAACTGTGGTTGCGCTTGTCGTATCATTCTATCTCATTATTACCGCATCCATTAAGTTGCCAGTCGGCACGGTGTACGCGGTATTTACGGGACTCGGAACAGCGGGTACTGTACTCGCGGAAATGATCCTATTTGATGAGCCTGTTAAGCCGGCAAAGCTTTTGCTGATCGCCCTGCTGCTGGCAGGTGTACTCGGCTTGAAGCTGTACAGCGGCTCGGCTAAAACAAAGGAGGCGGCATAATAATGGCGTGGTTGACACTAATGTTCGCCGGTATGTTTGAAGTCGTGGGCGTGCTCGGCATGAACCGGATCAAGCGGGACCGTAATAAAAAAGCATATCTTATTTTTATCACCGGCATTGTGCTGAGCTTCGCCTGCCTGAGTCTGGCCATGAGACAGCTTCCTATGGGAACGGCTTATGCCATCTGGACGGGAATCGGTACAGTCGGCGGAGCGCTGGTCGGCATGTTCTTCTTCGGAGAATCCAGAGAATGGCGCCGCGTTCTGTTCATCGGGATGGTGCTGGCGGCTGCCGTGGGGCTGAAGCTGATTTCGTAAGGCGGAAGGGCCGGAGACGGATAAGTAAAAAACAGCGGCAGTTTATGGACAAACAATGTCCATAACTGCCGCTGTTGTGATTTAAGGGCATTGTTGCCCTTCATTCCGCCGATCTAGCCGTGTCGGCCGAATTCAAAGGCATTTATGCCCTTCATTCCACCGATCTGGCCGCGTCGGCCGAATTCAAGGGCATTTTTGCCCTTCATTCCGCCGATCTGGCCGCGTCGGCCGGATTCAAAGGCATTTATGCCCTTCATTCCGCCGATCTGGCCGCGTCGGCCGAATTCAAAGGCATTTTTGCCTTTCATTCCGCCAATCTGGCCGCGTAGGCCGGATTCAAGGGCATTTATGCCTTTCATTTCGCCCATTCGGCTGCGTCGGCCGAATTCAAAGGCATTTATGCCCTTCATTTCGCCAATTTGGCCGCGTCGGCCGGATTCAAAGGCATTTTTGCCTTTCATTCCGCCGATCTAGCCGTGTCGGCCGGATTCAAAGGCATTTATGCCTTTCATTCCGCCAATTTGGCCGCCTCGGCCGAATTCAAAGGCATTTTTGCCTTTCACCACCCGGGCTAAGGGCTGCTACTTGTTATCCGGCAGCGGTACGCCGAAGTCCGGTGTGCCGTCAGCCTTCCAGCCCAGCACCTTGGCACGGGTGTGGCGGTTCGGATCATACAGCGGATCGCCTGTGATGTCCTTGTAGCTGCGGGCGTGGTAGATCAGCACATCCTCCCCGTCAGCGCCTACGGTGAAGCTGTTATGGCCCGGGCCGAACTGGCCGTTCTCCTCGCTGGTCTGGAACACCGGCTCCGGATGCTTGCTCCACGAGGCTGCGTCCAGCAAATCGCTGTCCTCATCTGCAGTAAGCAGGCCCATGCAGTAGTTGAAATCGGTCGCGCTGGCCGAGAAACTCATGAAGATCTTTCCGCCCCGCTTAAGCACCGCTGCCCCTTCATTCACGCTGAAGCCGATTTTTTCCCAGGCGTATTCCGGCTGGGCAATCATGGTCTGCTTCCCGGTCAGGGTCCACGGATTGCTCATCTCTGAGATATACAGGTTGGAGTTCCCCGGGATATCCGGGTCCTTCTGGGCCCATACATAATAAAGAATGCCTTTGTGCTGGAAGGCTGTTGCATCGAGGGCAAAGGATTCCCAGGCCGTCTTGATCTGGCCTTTTTCCACCCAGCTGCCTTCCAGCGGATTAGGCGAATCATTCTCCAGTGCAAACATGCGGTGGTCGAACAGTCCGTCCTGTGTTTCAGTGGTACGCGCAGCGGCGAAATAGATATACCATTTACCCTGAAGATAATGGATTTCCGGTGCCCAGATGTTGGCGCTGAGCGGTCCGGTATCATATTTGCGCCAGGCTACCACAGGAACAGCCTCAGCGAGGTCTTCAATTGCTGCAGCTCTGCGCACCTCAATCCGGTCATATTCCGGTACGGAAGCGGTAAAGTAGTAATAACCGTCTGTATGCTTATACACCCAAGGATCAGCACGCTGCTCCACAAGCGGGTTGCTATACTCTTTGCCAGTGCTCATATCAGTTTCTCCTTTGGTCCATTTAAAGTGGATCTATTTAAGTGTTAGTACAGTAACCGATGCCGGCGGGAGCGTGCAGCTTAGGGTGCCGCCGGTAAGCAGAGCGCCTTCATAGGCTGAAGGTGCTATCGTTTCCGGAGCCTCAAACGTGTTATGCGCACCAAGCTCGGCATGAGTCAGTATCTCTCCTGATACTGTGTTGACCTGTTCACCTCTGATGTCCAGGCTCAGACTGGCGTCTGCTTCATGACTGAGATTGCAGACGGATACATAGATATGCCCTTCCCCGTCACGGGATGCAGAAATGCTAAGCTGTGGCACTGTTACACCGCCGTAAGTATAAAGCGGACTATCAAAAGCAACCTCCAGCAGCTCATTATCCTGATGCACCTTGTACATCCGGAATACATGATACGTCGGGGTAAGCAGCAGCTTATCGCCTTCGGTTAGAATCAGTGCCTGCAGCACATTGACCATCTGGGCGATATTCGCCATATGCACCCGGTCGCTGTGATGATGGAAAATATTCAGGTGGATGCCGGCTACCAGCGCATCTCTAAGGGTGTTCTGCTGGTAGAGGAACCCGGGATTGGTTCCCGGCTCGTTCAGGAACCAGGTGCCCCATTCATCTATGATTAATCCTACCCGCTTCTGCGGATCATATTTATCCATGATCGCGCTGTGGCGGGTAATGAGCTCGTCCATACGCAAGGATTTCTGCATGGTCTCGATCCATTCCGCTTCATCGAAGCCGAGTGCCGCACGTTTCTCCTCCCAGCTGCCGGGAATGGTATAGGAATGCAGGCTGAGGCCGTCCATCATGCCGCCTGCCTCCCGCATCACTACCTCTGTCCAGTTGTAGTCATCCACATTGGCTCCGCCGGCAATCTTGTACAGCCGGTTATCGCCGTAATTCCGGACATAGGTCTGATAACGCCGGTAGAGATCCGCATAATATTCAGGGCGCATATTCCCGCCGCAGCCCCAGTTCTCATTGCCGACGCCAAAATACTTCAGAACCCACGGCTTCTCCTGCCCGTTCTCCTGCCGCCAGGCGGCCATCGGCGATTCACCGTCAAAGGTCATATACTCGACCCACTCCGACATCTCCTGAACCGTGCCGCTGCCGACATTGCCGCAAATATAAGGCTCACATTCCAGCAGCTCGCACAAGCGGAAAAATTCATGCGTTCCAAAATGGTTATTCTCCACAACGCCGCCCCAATGGGTATTAACCATCCGTTTGCGGCCTTCCTTCGGGCCAATCCCGTCTTTCCAGTGATATTCATCGGCAAAGCAGCCTCCCGGCCAGCGCAGCACCGGAATGTCCAGCTGCTTCAGTGCAGCCACGACATCATTGCGAATGCCGTCCGTGTTCGGGACCGGCGAGTCCTCGCCTACCCATAAGCCCTCATAGATGCATCTGCCCAGATGCTCGGCAAAATGGCCGTAAATATGACGGCTGATCCTGCTTTTCGTAATATCTGCATTAAGCACAGCTTTGGTCATCGTTCGCTCCTCCATCCCTCTGTTCTCCTGTCTGTTTAGGCTTCAGGAGTTTTTTTGCCCCACACTGCGATGCCATTGTCATCCAGTCCTGTGAAGACCAGCACTTGCCTGTCTTCCTCCCAGTCCCAGGCCGGCAGCAGCTGCACCTTCTCCACCTGTCCTTTTCCCTCTGCAGGGTCATTCCAGCTCAGCGTCATTGTCTGCCGGCCGTCAAAGGACCAGACGCCTATTCCGTGCTCACCCATCATTTCCCCGCTCTCCTGCAGCTTAAGCAGCTGCGGACTTACCTGGCCGTGGGCAGAGGGATCATGCACCAGCCGCTCCCATTGACCCGGAATTAGCCCGGCGGGAATATCCTGCTCCACTTCTCCTGCGTAACGCTCCGGCGAAACAACCGGCCAGCCCTCTTCTGTCCAGAGGATTCTGCGGATGTGCAGATAAGGCCAATGCTTGTTCTCTCCGCCGCGGGCATGGTGCACCATATAATAGGTCCCGTTGTCATTTAACACCGAATTATGCCCAGGGGCGATCCAGCCGGCATCTTTACCGAAGCGGTATCCGCCGAGGATTTTGACACCTGTCTCATGCTGGGGCATGTACGTGCTGTCCTTCATATCCCGGCCGTGTACATCCGTATAAGGTCCGGTTATGGAATCGGCACGCGCCACCCGCACGTTGTAATCCTCAAAAAGCGAATCATACGAAACGAACAGATAATACTTACGGAACTGCTCATTATAGACAATGTAAGGACCTTCCACTGCACCGTCTTCTGTAGTCTTGTCGCGGACAGCCAGCAGTTGGCCGAAGCCTTCCTTAAGCGGTTTCCCTGACTCCTTATCCAGCTCTACAATATGTATTCCGCCAAAAAAGGAGCCATACACCATCCACATCCGGCCTTCCGCATCACATACCACATTGGCATCAATCGCATTCAGAGGGTCCTCATCACGTGTCTTGATCACAGCACCTTCGTCAGTCCACGGACCCTCAATGGAATCCGCCGTCTGCAGCCCGATCAGCGACTGGCGGCTGCCAAAGGAGGAGGCTGAATAATACATCCGGTATTTTTCGTTATGCCGGACAACGTCAGGCGCCCACAAATTTGTTGCCCGGGCCCACTCTTCCGCAATCTGCGGAATGCCCGGCAGCGCATAGTGCACCCACTCCCAGCGGATCAAATCCGCCGATTTGCGTACCATCACGCCGGGTACCGGCGCTCCGCCTACCCTTACATCTGTAGAAAAGATATAATAGCCGCCTGGCGTTTTGATAATCCCGGGATCATGGGCATTATGTGTCCCCCACGCAGATTCCGTATCCAGTATGGAGGTATCATAGAGCTTCTGCTCACCCGGGGAATCCGGAAAAAGAATTCCGCCGTCCGCACCTTTTTGCTGACCCGCCGTACTCATCAGCCTTTAACTCCCGAAATCGCTACAGACTCGATAATCTGCTTCTGGAATATCAGGAAGATAATCAGCATCGGCAGCAGCGCGATAATAGAGGCCGCCATAATCAGCGGATAATCCGTCTGGATGGCATAGGTCGCATTAAAGTTGGCAATAACCAGCTGCAGGGTCTGCTTCTCCGGTGAATTCAGATAAATGATCGGCGACAGGTAATCGTTCCAGATCCCCATGAACCACAGAATCAGCTGCGCGGCAACAGCCGGCTTAATCAGCGGGAAGGTGATGGAGCTGTACAGCCGGAAATAAGAGCTGCCGTCGATTTTGGCGGCTTCAATAATGGCATTAGGCACACTGCTAAGATATTGCCGCAGGAAGAAGATCATGACAATGTTGCCGAACAGGCCTGGTACAATCAGCGGCAGCAGGGTATCCACCCAGCCCAGCTTCGAGAACATGAAGAACTGCGGAATCATAACCGCCGGATACGGAATCATCAGGGATGAAAGCATCAGCAGGAAGATTTTGTTCTTGGCCGGGAATTTCAGCTTGGCAAAAGCAAAGGCTGCCAGCGACGAGGTAAATGTCCCTATTAGCGTTACTGAAACGGCAATAATGACACTGTTCTTAATCCCGCTAAGCAGCGGGCCGGCTTCCCAGATTTCCTTGTATTTCCCGAATTGAAACGGATTCGGAATCCATACAGGCGGCAGGGCAAAGACGTCCTGCTTGTCCTTCAGTGAGGTAGACAGCATCCAGAGCAACGGGCCGATCATGAAAACTGCACCGATTAACAGCAATATAAAAATTATGGTATTGGTAACTCTTCTTCTGCTCTTCAACTTTATTCGCCCCTTCCTCTCATATCAATCAACATCGAACGATTGCTTCTCGTTCATTCTGAATTGGATAAGAGTCACGACAAATATAAACGCGCCCAGAACAACCGCCATGGCGGAAGCATAACCCATCTGGAAGTTGCCGAAGGCCTTTTGCCAGATATAGAACACGACTGAAGCCGAAGCATACTCCGGTCCGCCGGTAGGGGTCATAATGTTCATCTCGGTAAAGATTTGCGATCCTCCGATAATATTCGTAACGATGATAAAGAAGGTAACCGGACGCACCATCGGCCAGGTAATATGCCAGAAGGCCTTGAAGCTGCCCGCTCCATCAAGCTCAGCGGCTTCATAATAGGATCTCGATACACTTTGCAGCGCTGCCAGATACAGCAGCATCGTATAGCCGACACCCTTCCAGACCGCCATAATGATCAGCGCCGGCTTGACCGTGTACTTGTTGGCCATCCAGTTAGGCCCTGATATGCCGAACAGGTCAAGGAACTGGTTAACCAGACCGTAGTCCCCGTTGTAAGCCCAGTTCCACATAATCGATACTGCAGCCAGTGACGAGATTACCGGAACATAATAAATGACACGGAAAGCAGTAGTGCCGGGTACACCGCGGTTAAGCCCGAGCGCCAGCAGCAGGGCCAGCACGATTCCGATTGGAATGCCGAGCATCATAAAGAGGGTGTTGAACAGCGCTTTATGGAACAGCTCATCCGTCCACAAATCCTTGAAATTGCTTAGACCGACCAGATTCATCTGGCCGAGGCCGTCCCAATCCGTAAACGAACCGTAGATGGAATAAATCATTGGATACAGGGTAAAAATCAGCAGCCCCAGCAGCGGAGGAAGAATAAACAGAAATCCGTAGATTTTCTCCTTCCGGTAGAGGTTCGACTTCTGGTTCATGGCAATCACCTCAAATTCGGATATCAGATAAAAAGGATGCCGGCCGGTGCAACTTTAGGGGCCGACATCACTTTTTTTCTGGAGTACAGCAGATTTACCGGGAATTATTTCTTGGACTTCTCTTCCTGCTCAATCGCTTTATCAAGCAGCTTCTGCATTTTAGGCTGTTCGGATTTTACGTATTCTGCAGCTGTAACCTTGCCGTCCAGCACAGGCTGGATATCAGTGAAGAACAGGTTGTACCATTCAGCGTTGTAAGTATAGTGGCCCGGAAGCACTCTTCCGTACTCTTCAACGATCTGCAGGAACTCTTCTTTGTTAGCCGGCTTGGTGGAGCTGTCAGCAGCCCATTCGCCTGCCATATCAATCAGGTTAGGAATCTGGACCTTAGCCTTAACCAGCGCGTCCATGCCTTCCTTCGAGGCCGTCAGGTAGTTAATTAGCTCGACTGCTTCTTCCGGATGCTTGGTTTTGGCAGATGCACCGATACCCAGGGAGCCTGTCCATGTAGCGGATTTGCCTGTGGAACCGGCAGGGTAAGGCAATAGATCATAGTCGAACGGCAGTGTTTCAAAAGTACTCATATCCCATGGACCTACAGGGAAGAAGGCCATTTCGCCCTTCATCCAGCGCTGGTAGGTATCAAGCGTCTGGGCTTGCTCAGTGGATGGCGTAATGCCGTATTTATTCTGCATGTCTGCAAAGAACTGAAGCGCTTCCGCAAATTTCGGATCATCGATGGTCACTTTGGTTTTGGTTGCATCAATCCAGTCTGCACCATTGCTCCATACAAACGCCTGCAAAGCCCAGTTTACGTTAAAGCCTGCGCCGAACTGGTCAAGCTTGCCGTCCCCGTCCTTGTCGATTGTCAGCTGCTGGGCAACCTTGATGAACTCATCCCAGGTGTATGGCTTGTCCTTGTCAGGCAGCGGAATGCCGGCTGCTTCGAACATGGTTTTGTTGTAGCCGAGTGCGAACGGACCAACGTCCTTCGGCATACCGTAAATGTTTCCCTGCCCGGCCATGGTGCCGTCGTAGCGGTACAGATCTACACCGTATTTCCAGATATTATTAAGATCAATGTTAGAATTGCCTTCGATATAGCTTGTTAGATCCAGCAGAACGCCGCTGTTAACATAAGCTTTAAGGTCACCGGATTCAAAATAGAATACATCCGGCAGGCTGTTGCCTGTAATGGAGGCCTTCAGCTTGGTTGCATATTGGTCGGCTGCGGTAACTACAATCTTCACCTTTACGTTCGGGTGGTCAGCTTCGAATTTCTTAACGACCCCTTCATAAGCCTTCTGCTCATCAGGTCCGCCTCTGAACATAAACGTCAGATTCTTGGTTTCCTGAGAATTGCCGCTTCCCCCGTTGCTTCCCGCATTACTGCTTGACGATGCATTGTTGTTCCCGCCGCACCCTGCCAATACAACTGATACCAGCAAAACTAACGACAGCAGTGTAAACCAGCCCTTTTTCTTTAACACTGAAACCCCTCCTAGAGTGTTGTGAACAATTGCGAAGCTATATAGAAAGAACTAAAGTAACCGCTCACGGTTGTATATAGTTCAAGCTATCCTATCCGTTTGTCCGGCGGACATCGTTCAGATTACCGTTTCCGGCGAATCAATTTCACATTTTTCTTAAACGGTTAAAAAACATTTGAATGTATTCGCTTACAGGTATAAAATAGCATATAGAAGGATCATTGTAAACATAAAAATATAAAACTATTTAAATATATTCAAAACAAAAGATAGTTATAAGCCTTTTCTGAAAAAAACAGCATGTTTTCAAGGATTGTTGTGAAATATAATTCAGAAAACATTAAAACAAACAGACTATTTACACATATTTTAGCTTAAATTTAATTGTATTGTACAAATAAAGGCAGAAAGCTTTCCTTTTGATCTCAATTAGTTTATAATTTTATAAAATAGTCAATAATGACGTCTGCGGAAGAAGGTTTGAGATGATATATATAAAAGATCTGATGAGTGGCATTGATATTTTCAAAGCGCTGAGCTCTGAAATCCGGATTCAAATTCTGGAGCTGCTCGCCGGTAACCAGGAGCTTAACCTGAATGAAATCGCCAAGAAGCTGAACCTCAGCAACGGTGCTATCACAATGCACATTAAGAAGCTGGAGGAAAGCGGGCTGATTGAGATTAACACCTCCGTCGGCAAGCACGGCATCCAGAAGGTCTGCTATTTGAACAAAGATAAGCTGATGGTGGATCTGCGCAGCAAGGATGTCGACAACCTGTATGAGGTGGAGATCCAGGTTGGCCACTACAGCAACTATCAGGCGGTTCCTACCTGCGGGCTTGCTACCAAAGACAGTATAATCGGTGACTTTGACGAGCCGCGTTATTTCGCCGACCCCCAGCGGATAGATTCCGAGATTATCTGGATGGCCGAAGGCTTCCTAGAGTACCGTATACCAAATTACCTGAAAGCAAACCAGACCTTCCGGGAGATTCAGTTCTCCATGGAGATCGGCTCGGAAGCACCGGGCTTCAGCGATAATTATCCGTCTGATCTGTACTTCTACCTTAACGGGATCGAGATCGGCTACTGGACCAGCCCCGGCGACTTCGGCGACCAGCGCGGAACGTTCAACCCGGACTGGTGGCCGCCGCATCTTAACCAATACGGAATGCTGAAGCTGATCCGGATCAACAATGAAGGAAGCTTCATCGACGGCTGCCGGATTTCCGACATTACGCTGGACGATATCAAGCTTGATTACAAAAGCGAGCTGACCTTCCGCATCGCCGTCACCGACAAGCCGGTCAATAAGCGCGGCCTGACCATTTACGGCAAGCATTTCGGCAACTACAGCCAGGATCTGCTGGCACGTGTGCTCTATAATGTGCATGAGGTGGAGGAAGTGAACTGCCGCCCGGCTGCTCCGGCTACTGCCGAATAAAAGAGCCTGCTCTGAGGAGCTCAAGAGTGGACAATCGGTTACAGACGGTCTGGATAACTTTATATCAGCTTTCATGCCCTTTCACATCCTATTGGATTGGAGGGGCATTTTTGTTTTTACTGCGCTGATGCTTCTCCCCTCCTGCCCTTATTGTTCCTGAATAATTGGGTTAATATGGATATTTTGAACTACCTGTGCAGATGAGTCTTTGTTCACTGGATATAACAACACCCATTATTTAGAATATAAACAACATTGTTCCATTCATTAGAGAGAAGGATGCATTATGCAAATGAGTAATCGTAGATTTCAGATTCTGTTCCCGGCTATATTCCTGACTGTGCTGGCCGGCTGCGGGAACAACAGCCCTAACCATGACGCCGCAGCCGCAAAAGAAGCCTCCGTCCCGGCCGCCGCCCATCACACACACTGGTCTTATGAGGGCGATACATCCCCTGAGCACTGGGCGGAGCTCGATCAGCTGTTCACAACCTGCAGTACCGGCTCGGCCCAGTCGCCCGTTAATATTCTTCATGATAAAGTGAAGGAAGATGAGCGTCTGTCACCTGTCAAAGTTGAGTATTCTCCTTCACCGGTATCTATCATCAACAACGGTCATACTATCCAGGTGAATATCAGCAGCAAGGATAATAAGCTTACTGTCGAAGGCAAAACCTACCTGCTGCAGCAATTCCATTTCCATTTGCCCAGCGAGCACGAGGTTGACGGCAAGCATGCGGAGATGGAGCTGCATCTGGTACATAAAAGTGAAGACGGCTCGCTCGCCGTCCTGGGTGTGCTGATCCATTCAGGCAGCGAAAACACCGTACTGAACAAGCTCTGGTCTGCGCTTCCGGCCGAAGAGAGCGCAGAGGCGATTGTGGTCGACGGATCGTTCGATCCGGCCGGGCTGCTGCCTGCCGATCTTCACTCCTTCCGCTACCAGGGCTCACTCACCACACCGCCATGTACCGAAGGCGTTCAGTGGATCGTCCTGGAGAACCCGGTAACCTGGTCCGCGGAGCAGATCGCCAAATTCGCAGCGATTTTCCCGCATGATAACCGCCCTGTTCAACCGCTGGGAAGCCGGGAGATCGGCAGTGATGAATAGGGATTGATGCAATGCCGAAAAGGCTATCCCCGTGGTTGGCGGGAATAGCCTTTGTTAGGGCAGATGCATAAGTGAAAGCCAGCAGGTCTACGGATGCACGCGGGCAGATGGCCGATTTCAAAGGCATTTTTGCCTTTGATTTGGCTCATTCAGCTCAGATAGCCCTTTTCAAAGGCATTTTTGCCTTTGATTTGGCTCATTCAGCTCAGACGGCCGATTTCAAAGGCATTTTTGCCTTTGATTTGGCTCATTCTGCTTAGACGCCCGATTTCAAAGGCATTTTTGCCCTTGATCCGGCGCGCCCGGAGCGGCCAGCAAAGAAAAAAGCAACTCATCCGCAGATGAGTCGCTTATAATGCAGTACCGCTATTTCCTTTGAAGCTGAAGCGCATCCGCAGCCAGGCCAAAACGTAGATAACGCACAGGAATATCCAGTAGCTGTTATCGAACAAGCCGCCCCCGGTTACCGCCGACAGAACCGCATGGTACACACAGGTAAATAGAAACAAAGACAAGAACAGAAGCGAAATCCCTTTGTACGATGCCGGCTTCTGGATTCCCGCTTTTGAAAAAACATATAACACGGCCAGTGCCAACAGTACAGTGAAAGGCACCCTGTAACTGAAATCAGGAAATACGTCGTGCATGGTAACTACTGCTGCTATGAGCACAAAACATAACGTAATGTTAAGCACAGTTTGCTTCATCATTTAGTCCTCCGCACCCAAGTAATTTTTTCCATATATTCAAATAATAAAATAAAACCATCCTGATAGCAAATGAAATTGCAGATAAAAAACAAGCCGCCCACCACTCAAGGTAAGCCGCCTGCTAAATTTATACCGGTCTATATAATATACTTGTCTTGCCTAGGGGCAGGCGAAGGGCAGGCCGGGTTAGACATATAGCCCTTTACCTGCCCACTCTTCACTAGCCTCACTCTTCACCAGCCTCACCCCTTCACCGCACCCGCCGTCATTCCGTCAATAAAATACTTTTGAAACCCGAGAAACAGCGCCAGTATCGGCAGAATGGAAAAAAACGAGCCCACGATCAACAGATCGTAGTTGTTACCGTAGGGAGTGAGCAGCGTCTTGAGGCCGATCGGCAGGGTATATTTATTTTCATCACTCAGCACCATAAACGGCCAGAGGAAGTTGTTCCAGCTGTTCATCCCGTTCAGGATCGCCATCGCCGCAAAGGACGGCTTCATCACCGGCAGAATCAGGCGCGCATAAATCGCATATTCATTCGCCCCGTCCACCCGCCCGGCCGCAATCATCTCCTTGGGAATGCCCCGCAGATACTGCCGGAAGAAAAAGATCGTCGCCGCACCCGCCACACCCGGCAGAATTATCGCCGAATAGCTGTTCATCAGCCCCATATTAAACGTCAAGGTGTACAGCGGCAGCAGCAGAATCTCAAACGGCACCATCATAATGAGCAGCACACAGACAAACAGCAGGTTTTTCCCTCTGAATTCATAGGCCGAAAAGCCGTAAGCAACCGTAGCGCTGACCAGCAGCGTCAATACAACCTGTACCACTGTCAGCAGCAGTGAATTGAAAAACCAGGTGAAATAGGCATGCTCCCCGGTGAACAGAAAGACGAAATTGTCCAGGCTCATCGCCGACAGGTCAAAACGCAGATTAAGGCCGTAGCGGATCAGATCCTCCCCGGGCTTGAACGAAGCAATCGTCACAGCATAAAAAGGCACGAGGATCAGCAGGCACAGCACACTGAAAAAGGCAAACAGGAGGATTTTACGGAGCGTCCCTGTATTCATTCTCTAATCCTCCTCCTTCTTGAACATCCCGCTGATCGCCAGTTGGGTCAGATTAATCACCATAGTGATGATGAGCAGCACGATACCGACCGCAGCCGCGTAGCCGAGATTATTTTTTTCGATCCCCTGCCGGTACAGGTAACCGACAATGGTCAGCCCGATGTTCTTGGGAGAGTTATTCCCGTTCCAGAGCATCATGCTCTCGATAAACATGGCCAGTCCGGCATAAATACTGATCGTAAGCACATAAATCGTCGTCGGCTTCAGCAGAGGTATGGTGATCCGGGTGAACCGCTGGAAGGCGGATGCCCCGTCAATTGAGGCGGCTTCGTAGTAGTCGTCAGGGATATTTTTCAGTCCGGATAGAAAATACAGCATGTTCACACCCATCCACCGCCAGCTCGCCAGCGCCACCAGAGCAACAAAACCGGTAGTCTGTCCCTTCAGAAATTTAACCGGCTCCACGCCGAACATACCCAGAAGGCTGTTGATCAGCGAGCCCTCCATCTCCCCGAACATCAGCCGGAAAATCGTTCCCGCCACCACCACCGAGGTCAACGCCGGGAAAAAGAACGAGGATTTAAAAAACTCACGGCCCCACATGGCTTTACTGTTGATCAGTACGGCGAACAGCATCGGGAACGGGATCAGGATCAGAAGAGTCAGAATCATATACACCGCACTGTTGCGTACCGCTTTGAAAAAGATGGTATCCCCCATCAGCTTGGTGTAGTTATCCGCTCCAATAAAGCTGGCCTCCTGGCCGAGCGTCACCTTTTGAAAGCTCATGCCGAACGAGCTCAGCAGCGGGTAGACCCAGAAGATGATGAATATGAGCACAAAAGGCAGCACGAAGACATAGGGAGCTACTTTTTGCGAATAAAGGAAGTTTTTGATCATGGCTAATGCTCCTTTAAAGTAGAGCTGCCCACCGGGTGGACAGCCCCAAAGAGTAACCGTACCTGCTACTTCAGCTCCTGTTCAATCTGCGTCTGGGCATCATCCAGCGCCTGCTGGACATCTTTTCCGTCCTCAAAAATCTCATTCAGCGTCACTGTACACAGCACATTATTGATCGTAGGCGAGGCGGAGGTCGATTTGATCAGATTGATCTCCTCTTTAATTTCGTTCAGCACATCAAACGGGTTGTTGACAAAATATTTGACGAACTGGTTTTCCGGATTGTGGGTTACCTCCTTCATATCCCAGACGCTCATGTTGATCGGGTCAAAGCCGAGCGTATTCCAGATTTCGATATTGGCATCGAGCGACAGCTTTGCATAGGCGATAAAATCCTTTGCCAGCTGAATGTCCTTAGCCGTCTTGGTCACGACTGTTCCGGTACCGCCGCCGCCGTAGGATCTGTGCATGCCTTTTTCAAGGACGGGCAACGGGGCGATGGCGATTTTACCGCTCAGGTCTTTCATATAGTTGGTGTAGCGGGACATCTGCCACAGCGGCATAAAGGCGGCTGCATAGTTGCCTGAGTTATACTCGCCGTAAGCCTCTTCCGTATCCGGCTGCCCGCCGGCAATAGTGGAAATGACGTGATTGTCCTGCAGATCCTTCAGCATCGTCATCGCTCTGACCATCTCAGGAGAATTCACCTGCGGCTTGCCGTCAGCATCCGTGAGGTCTGATTCCTGCTGGGCCAGGAGCAGCGAAGCCTGCCAGATTGCACTGGTGTCGGCGGTGCCCATGTATTTGCCGGTTTTTTCGTAGACCTGAATGCCCGCTTTTTTGAAATCATCCCAGGTTACGATGCTTTTGTAATCCACTCCGGCCTCATCAAGAATTTCGGTATTATAAAAAGCGACCGTCGCCCCTACGTGGGTGGATAAACCGTAGATGTTGCCCTCCTTGGCGTAGAGATCGAGCTGGGATTGCACAACCGTACCTTTAAACGGCTCTGCTACATCGTTAAGCGGCTCCAGCTGCGGGTCACCGGCCAGGAAATCCGGGAATTTACCGAGCTCAATATCGGCAATATCCGGCGCTCCCACACCCGTCTGCACAGCGATGGACAGCTTGTTGTGCATATCATCGTACGGCATGACGGTTACATTCAGCTTAATCTGCCGGTCAGGATTGGCGGCGTTCCACTTCTCCAGCATTTTCTCAAAATGCTGCCCGTGCAGCTCGACAAACGTCCAATAGGACAGCTCCGTGGCCGCATCACCGGCACCGC
This sequence comes from Paenibacillus sp. FSL R7-0273, assembly GCF_000758625.1. NCBI lineage: Bacteria > Bacillati > Bacillota > Bacilli > Caryophanales > Paenibacillaceae > Paenibacillus > Paenibacillus sp. FSL R7-0273. Next base: position 1,904,011 of record NZ_CP009283.1, on the reverse strand, counting down.
CGTTCAGGACGGAGGACTCTCCGCCGGAATTGCCTGAGTTAGACTTACCGCCGCAGCCGGCCAAGAACACCAGCATGGATACGACCAGTAAAGAAATCAGCCATTTGTTTTTCATGCATGACCCTCCTGTATAGAAAGTAGAATGTAAACGGATACAACTCAAATCTGATGGAAAATAACTTATTGCTTAGGCTGCGGTCCGGCAGCTGGCGCCGCTCCCTCCTTTACACATTTATTAAATGTTTTAGGCTGTTATAATGTATTCGGCTGAAAGAGGAAATAGAAACTTTTGAGGCATAAAAAACGTTTTATTTCTTCCCCGCTCTGTAAAGTTGTGTGTACTATCTGCCTTTTTGCGGAAAAAACTCAAATTTATTGCGAAAAAGATGCTTCTTTGCTCCTGATTCTTGTGAACAAAACCGGTAAAGCTTCTGAATAATAGTAAAATATTGGTTTATTGCTGCCGAAAAAGATAGTTTCTGCGCAGAACGGGCCTGTTTCCTTTATATCCATTTAAAACAACATGCTCCAGCATCAGCCATACATAATCAGGATGGGAAGAGCGGACAATAACTTTGTCTCCCATACCACCGAGAAGGAGTGTTTCGAATGCGCGAAGGTCTGATTCCCACTGTTCTTGGTACCGTAGTTTCCGCTTCCGGCGCAGCTTTTCTGGGAAGCAAGTATAAGCTGGCCGCGACAGGCGTACTCGGCTTTGGTCTGGCCCATATTGTCCTGGGTGCCATCGACTTGTTTGAGCACCGGTAAAAGGTTGGAAGATGCCGGTTCTGTACAGCAGTGCAGGACCGGTTCCCTTTAATGATTCTTTTAATGATGAACATATAAAAAAGCCCTCACCCGGCGGGTAAGGACCTCTATCTTACATACGTTTATTTCACAGCTACATAGAACAGGCGCTCCGCGCTGTCATCCGCCGGAAGCCATTCAAAGTCAGCATACAGCTGCACCTCGCTGAAGCCTGCCTTACGCAGCTCCTCCGTAAGCCACTGAGGATCATAGGCGCGCTGCACATGACTCTCTTCAAACCGGCGGTACAGGCCGCTTCCCTCTTCCCGTGCAAAGATGGACAGATGATGCTCAATCTCGCGGCGCGGCACATCCAGCTCACAGGTCCAGATGTAGGATACCGAAGGCTCGTCCAGCACAAAGGGCTGCTCTTCCTCGTAGCGCACCAGCGTATTCGGATGATGCACATCGAACAGGAATGTCCCTCCAGGCTTCAGTCCGGCATAGGTCCGGGCCAGAACTGCCTGAATATCCTTTTCCTCAAGCACATAGTTCAGGCAGTCGCAAAAGGAAATGACCGCATCGACCGGCTCCGGCAGCTCCCATTCTGTCATATCCTGTCTGATCCAGCGCACGCTGCCCTCACGCAGAAACCGGCGTCCTTGCGGATGCCGCTCCATCTTCTGCTGGGCCACAGACAGCATATCCGAAGAGAGATCAATTCCGGTCATATGATAGCCTGCTCCAGCCAGCGGGATCGTAATGCTGCCTGTACCGCAGCCAAGCTCAGCCACGGTCCGCGGCTTGCCGTATTTAGCCCATGCGGCTTCCGCGAAGGCCAGCCAGTCTGGATACGGCATGTCCGCCATCAGTTCGTCGTATACATAAGCAAATTTCCCGTAGGAAGACAATGCGCACACCGCTTTCTATTCCTGATTCTGTTCCGGAGCGCCTTCTTCCGGCTTGGCCAGGTAAGTCCAGTTCTCCTTCTGGGTAATCAGGCCTTCCTTCATCAGCTTGCCCATCGCCCGTTTGAACGCAGACTTGCTGATTCCGAAGCGCTGCTTGATAACCTCAGGAGGTGTAGCATCCGAGTAAGGCATTGCCCCGCCCGGACGTGTCTGCAGAAAGTCCAGCAGGGCTGCGGAATCCACATCCCGGCCGATTTCCTTGCGCTGGGTCATCGCCAGATTGACGCGGCCGTCCTCACGGATATGTGAGACCCGTGCTTCCACCTGCTCTCCAAGGCGCAGCAGCCTGCTGCGTTCGGAGGAATGAATCATGCCGATTACTCCAAAACCAAGTACACCGCCGTCTATGATTACGAATGTGCCCATCTGCAGGGGTCTGTACACTCTTGCTGTAACGTTCTGACCCTTCCAGGATTCCGGTGCTGAAAAGGCCAGCGGAGCAAACTCCTGCTCACCGGCCAGCTTCGCGCGCAGCCGTCCCTGCTTGTCGTGCTCCATCAGCACGAATACCTTGTCGCCAATCTGCGGACGCAGCTCAATCAGCTCAGGCAGCTCGCCGATCGGCAAAAGCAGCTGGCGACCAAGCCCCATCTCCAGGAAGCAGCCAAGCCGGGGATGAATATCCGCCACTTCAAGCAGCGCCATTTCGCCGAGCGTCAGAAGCGGCTTTTTCATGGTAGCGGCAAGCCGGTCCTCCGTGTCAAAGAAGATAAACACTTCCACCTTGGCACCGATCTTGGGCTTACTGCCGACAAGCTCTGTATAATGCAGCATGACATCCTGGTCACCCGCACCAAGGAAGTACCCGTAGGGGGAAACCTCACGAAGCACTTCCAGTGTAACAATAGTTCCTGCAATCAGACTCATACCGTCTCCACAACCTTGGCGTCAGACCAGAGACGCTCGATATTATAATACTCCCGTTCATCACGGTGGAAGACATGGACAACTACATCACCAAGATCCATCAGTACCCAGCGGGCGGCATCCATGCCTTCAATTCCGCGGATAATACCGCCGGCCTCATGCACCACTTTGCGCACTTCGGTGGCAATCGCCTGCACCTGGGTATCGGAGTTACCGTGACAGATGATGAAATAATCACTGATCGGGGATACACTGCGCAGATCCAAGGCGACAACGTTCATTGCTTTTTTATCTTCGACAGCCTTCAGAGTCAGTTCCAGCAGCTTGTTTGATTGTACACTCATATTTTTTCCTCCAGTATTCTTACTAAATCATTGCGTGCAAGCACGGTAAGCGGAAATACGATCCTGCGCTTCTGCAGCAGCAGGCTGATAGTGGAATCAAAGCCGGCAATCAGCCCTTCTTCAAGGCTGACCATAGATTTCTCACGGATCTCGTCCACTCCGGGAAAATCACGGCCCGGTTCGATATAATCCGCCAGGCAGACCACCTTCTCCAGCAGAGTCATTCCTTCGCGGCCTGAGGTATGGTAACGGATTGCTCCCAGAATACCGGGATCGGTAACCTCATACTCATGCTCGGCAACAAATGCGCCTACCTCGGCATGCCACAGCTGCTTGTCATGCTGAAGCAGCTCGGCGGAAAGGCCGTTCTGCACAATAATGTCCTTCATCCGCTCTACCGGCCAGTACTTGGCTACATCATGCAGGATAGCCGCTGTCTCGGCCCGCTCCGGATCGGCTCCGTAATGCCTGGCCAGCTTGACCGAAGTCTCCATGACACCCAGCGTATGCTGCCAGCGCTTGTCCGGCATCTGGGCGGAGACGGACTCAATCAGCGCTTCGCGGCTGTAAGCCATACAATCCACTCCTTTGCACGTATTCATACACCTGCTCAGGCACCATATAGCGGATTGAGCGGCCGCTTGCCGCCCTTGACCTGAGCGCCGTTGATGAAATATCCACCTGCGGCATGTCCGCCAGCAGCACCTTGCCTGAGATGAAATCCGGCAGGGCAGTGAGCTCAAGCGGAGTTCCGGGACGCCCCACACCGATGAAGGTCAGCAGCTCCACCAGCTCACGGATCCCGTGCCATTTAGGCAGGTATTCCACCATATCCGCTCCAACAATGAAATAGAACTCATGCTGCGGATATTCCTGCCTCAGGCTGCGTACGGTTTCAATAGTATAGGAGACACCGCCGCGGACAATTTCCCAGTCGAGAATGCCGAATGCTTCATTTCCCTCCACAGCACACTTTACCATGGCCAGACGGTCTGCACCGGAGGCGCCGGCCTCGTGCTTATGCGGCGGGATATGCGAGGGCATGAACCAGACCTCATCCAGCGAATACGAATCCCTGGCGGCTTCCGCCGCCAGCATATGGCCTATGTGAAGAGGATCAAAGGTTCCTCCCATGATTCCAACCTTCAAGAGGTGCACCTCCTCTTATCATCCGGATAAAAAGCTTTAGCGCGGCAGCTCAATCGTTTTGTTGTCGCGGGATTCCTTGTACAGCACGATCGTCTTGCCGATCACCTGCACCAGCTCTGAACCGGACTGCTCTGCGAGGGCTGCGCCGATTTCTTTCGGATCATCAGCATTGTTATTCAGCACGCTGATTTTCATCAGCTCGCGCTTTTCGATGGCTTCCTCAACATGACGGATCAGATGGTCGTTAACGCCGCCTTTACCAACCTGAAAGACAGCATCTAGATGATGGGCCAAAGAGCGGAGATAACGTTTTTGTTTACCAGTTAACATAAATGAACAAACCCCTTAATTAACAAATATTAATATCATTATTATTACCCTATTTAAGTCATTACATGTCGGCTTCGCTGACTCCGAAGGCCTCAAGCATCGCCTGCCGCATAGTCTCCACCGGAGCAGCCCTGCCTGTCCAGTATTCGAGCGCGTAGGCACCCTGGTAGATAAACATCCCCAGGCCGCCATGAATGCTGCAGCCTGCCTTGAGGCCCTCCTCCAGCAGCCGTGTACGCAGCGGATTATAGATCAGGTCACTGACAACAAGCCCTTTATGAAGCAGGCCCGGGTCAAGCGGCAGCTCATCCGGATATGGATACATCCCGACAGAGGTTGTATTGATTACAATATCAGAATCCGGGATAATCCCCGCAATCTCCTCCATAGACACTCCGGTTACTGAGCCTGCAGCCTGCCACGAGGCCGCAAGCTCATGCGCCTTGTCAGCCGTACGGTTGGCAATCACGACAGAAGCCGGATTCTCCTGCAGCAGAGCACTGATGACGCCTCTGGCCGCACCTCCGGCGCCAAGCACCAGAATGCGCGCACCTGCCAGCTCAGGGGCGGCCTCCGCCTTCAGCGAACGGACATAGCCGATTCCGTCGGTATTGTAGCCGGTCAGCACACCATTGTCATTGACAATGGTGTTGACCGCGCCTCCGGCAAGTGCGCTCTCATCCAGCCGGTCCAGATATTCCATTACCGCAATCTTGTGCGGTATGGTCACGTTGATTCCGCGGAACCCGAGCGTACGGATTGCCTGTACGGCTTCGCCGAGCTGCCCCGGAGCAATGTGAAGCGGTACATACGCTCCCGGTATGCCCAGGGCCTTCAGCGCTGCGGTATGCATCAGCGGGGATTTCGACTGGGCAATCGGATCGCCCATGACGCCCAGCAGCATATCAGTATTCGTGGTATTGCCGGTCATAGGCATAATCCCCCTGAATGTATAATATGGCCTGTTAAATCACCGAAGGACGGGTGAGCACCTTAACGCCGCGCGGAACATGCACCGCTACTACCGCACCTTCTGTTCCGTTCACCTTGATCCAGCCGAGCCCGGAGATGAACAGATCCGTCTGGCTGGCCCGGCCGATCCGGAATTCATGGCGCTGCCATTGCGGCAGCTTGTCCATATCCTCTGCCGAAGGCGGAGTCAGCAGCTCCCCGCGGTGATCCTGGTACAGCGAATCCGCCCGTTCCAGCTTCGTGCGGTGAATCTTCAGCGTAGTGCTGATATAGCAGGTGAAGGATTGCCGCGGGCCCTGGATGAAGTCGAACCGTCCCAGGCCGCCGAAGAACAGTGTCTGTCCCTCGTTCAGCTGATATACCGCCGGCTTAAGCTGATTTTCGGGCATTACTGCGCCCAGGTCACGCCGCTCCACGAGCTCGCTGTAACGCCAAGGATATACAATCCCGGGAGTATCGATAATAGAGTGGCCGTCATCGAGCGGAATTTTGACCATATCCAGCGTTGTGCCGGGATAACGCGAGGTCGTCAGCTCCTGCTCAAGGTCACTGTAGTCGGAGATCAGACGGTTAATCAGTGTGGACTTGCCTACATTTGTTGCCCCGACAACATAGATGTCGCGTTGTCCGCGCAGCTCGCTGACGGTCTCCAGCAGGCGCTCAAAGCCCTGGTTGCGCTTGGCGCTGACCAGAACGATCTCCGCTGTCCGCAGGCCATGCTCCTTACAGCGCTGCTGCATCCAGTTGCGTACCTTGTTCCAGTTCGTCACCTTCGGCAGCAGATCACATTTGTTAACGGCCAGAATAACCGGGTTGTTGCCGACAAAGCGCTGAAGCCCGGAGATCAGGCTGCCTTCAAAATCAAACAGATCCACAATGTGGATTACAAGCGCATTCTTCTCGCCGACTCCGCTCAGCAGATGAAGGAATTCATCCTGATCGACGGATACTGAAGAAGCCTCGTTGTAATTCTTAATCCGGAAACAGCGCTGGCAAATGACCGGCTCCCGTTCAAAGGCCACCTCCGGGATGTAGCCCGGAAGCTCTTTATTTCCGGTCTGCAGCTTAATACCGCAGCCGCTGCATTTCACCGGGCGCTCAGTTTCATTGGGTTGACTCATTAATGTTTATCCTCCTCTTGCCACAATCCTTGCTTACGCAGCCGTGTCAGTGCAATCTGTTCAACACGGCGGTTAATCCTTGTTCCAAAGCCTTCATCCTTAACGGAGATCGGCAGGACCAATACCGTATACAGACCCAGGCGGTTGCCGCCCAGCACGTCCGTAAGCATCTGGTCACCGACCACGATGGTCTGTTCCGGCTGAAGCTCCATCAGCTTCATTGCTTTCAGAAACGGGGTATTGATCGGTTTGCGCGCCTGATGGACAAACTGGATATCCAGCGGCGTGGCAAAACGGGACACACGGTCCATATTGTTATTGGAAACAATGACAAGCTTGAATCCAAGCTCCTTTACCTTTGCGAACCACAGCAGCAGCTCCGGGGTAGCCAGCGGCGCTTTGGCGCCTACGAGCGTGTTATCCAGATCTGTAATAATGCCGCGGTAGCCCTGCCGGTACAAATCTTCAAGGTTAATATCAAAAACGGTATTCACCCGCAGTTTCGGGACTAGCCTCTCAAACAATACGTTCACCTCGATTTTCATACAAGTAGCTCAAAAACTATATTGTACTCTTTGTTCTCCGCCCTTTAAGACTGCGCTGAAGCTGCAAAGCTTCAGTATACACGCTGTACCAGTCTTTGTCTTTAATAATATCAGGGCTGTACTTGGCCTGCTCGAAAAGGTACAGCAGTGATGAAAAGCTGCCCGCTGCTTCCGGGGTTTCACGGCTCCACCGGCCGACAGCCTCACGCAGCGTTTCATGCTCTTCCTTAAGCATACCCTTTCTGCGCACATACCTTACCCATCTCTCTGTTTCAGCGACCACTTTCTGGACCGGCGTAAGCGGACGGCCCATGCGCAGCCGCTGCAGCAGGAACCGTAGGCGCAGCCGGTGCTGCCACAGCAGATAACCGCTCCAGAGCAGCAATACGGCTGCAGCCGCAGCTACAATCCACGCACCGATGTTCCGGCTATTTCCGGAGTCTCCCTGGACCGGTTCAACCACCGGCTCCTCGGCTTCTTCCTCTTCCTGCACCGGCTCCTCTGGAGTCTGCTCCTCGCTCTGGGTCAGCAGCGGTACAGTGAAGCCGGGGGTCGCTTCGACCGGAACCCAGCCGTATTCCCCGAAATACACCTCTGCCCAGGAATGGGCATCCGCATTGGTAATGGTGTAATTGTTGTTCGCCGCACCCTGTGCCATCAGATTGTCCGGCAGCTGGGCCTGCTCACCCGGAGCATAGCCTTTTACCCAGCGGGCCGGGATATCAAGCGAACGGGCCATCGTTACAAGCGCAGTAGAATAATAATCACAGTAGCCCTCCATAATCTCAAACAGGAAGCTCTCCACCATATCCTTGCTTCTTTTACGGGTAAGATCCGGCTGGTTGGTATAAGGGAAGGTTACCTGCAGATATTGCTGCAGCAGCGCCACTTTTTCGTAAGGAGTCTGTGCGCTTGCGGTAATCTCCCCGGCAAGGTTGCTAACCCGCTGCGGGAAATTGTCCGGCAGCTGCAGGTACCGTTCATTGTCCTGGCCTGCATACAGCTGTTCAAAGGTCTGACGGCTCAGCTCCTGGACCGGGACAACCGGGACCTCAGAGGTCAGCTCATACGTCTGCGGATATGTCAGGACATCGTCAGAGCCCCAGATCATTTCATTATCCTGGCTCCGCCAGAACAAACCGTTACTGGCTTCCTCTCCGTCTATCGTATCCACTCTCGAGATGGAATAAGCGCCGAACAGCACAGGATAATCATTGCCGCCAAGCAGCCTGACTGTCTGCTGCAGCGTCTCTGTCTGCGCCTTCGGTGCAGCCTCACGCTCCAGCTCCTGGCCTACGGCAGCCCGCTGCAGCGGACCTCTGTTCCACCGGTCGTCATCGCTCCAGCCGCTGCCGGAGTAGACAGCCCGTGACTCTCCGCGCATATACGTACGCAGATTAGAGGTCACCGTCATCACCGGTGAATAGTCAAAGCTGAAGCCGCCGCCCAGGTTATCATCATCCAGGCTGTAGCCGGAGGAGGAGCTGCCGCTGCCGGTCCCCCCGCTGCCGGAGCTTGTATCCTGGCTTCCGGAGGTGCCTGTTCCTGACGGCCCGCTGCCTCCGTTCCAATCCTGCCAGGCTGAATACGGATCAGTCAGCGTCGGCCGGACCTCTGGCATATTGACCCCGGTCACAATGACCAGCGAGAAAATAACAGCAATGTTAACCAATACCTTGAACGGATAACGCAGCAGATAGGTCCAGCCGCGCGGATAATGCAGCTGGAAGCTGCGCAGATGCTGTGTAACAAGCCAGCCCATGCCTGCGGCCACGGTCCAGGCTACCTCCTGCCAGAGAACGGCCGAGGTAAAGGAATCGAGCGCCGCAAAAGCAACGATGTTAGCGGTAAGAAACATCAGAATCCGTGTTTTGGAGTTCACCCACCAGGACGACAGCAGGAGCAGCGCCCCTGCTGCCAGTGCGAACCAGATATACGGGACCATATGGACCGAGATATCATTAAGCCGGTCACTCAGTGTGGCTGCCCAGGGATCAGGAGTATAAATGCCCTTATTCAGAATCAGCCGGTACGTGACGTACAGCACCGCTGCTGCTTCAAGCAGGAGTCTTATTCCCCATTTGACTGGCAGGAGGATTTCGATGACCGCAACTGCGGCAAGCGTCACCAGCACAACCTCAGTTGTAGCCTGCAGCCAGAATGGCTCTGTAAAGGACACCCACTGCAGGCCGATTACTACCAGCCAGAGCAGGCTGAAGGAATGATGCCAGGATGATTTGATACTGTTCCACCAGCGGTTCATACTGCTGCATCACCTCCAAGCACTGCAGGCAGGTCCTGCAGTGAGTGTACGCTGTAGCCTGTGATCCCGCGGGACCTTAGCACATCGGCCCATTCTCTGCCGCCGGCTGCTGCCTGATTCTGCACCCGGATATGGGCCGGCGTCATCCCCCGGCTCTCCGCCCAGCGCAGGATATCCAGCACCGGCTGGCCGCTCTGCGGGCTGATTAGAACAAAATAAGCACCCTTGGGGAACATCCGGTGGCTCTGCTCCAGCTTCGGTACCAGCGGCCCGCGGCCTTCAGCATTAATATCAATCAGATATTGGACCATCTTATGGCGCTCGGCTGCGCTCTCGGCAGGAACAAAGACCTTGGTAGTCCGGTCCAGACAGCAGAGGCCGATGCCGATCCGGTCGCGGATGCCGTAGCCCAGCAGTGACGCGGCAACGGATACGGCCAGCTCAAACTGGCTGGAGCTGCTGTATGAATCTGCGCTGCCGTCGAGGACCAGAATGGTCTTCGGAACCGATTCATGCTCGAATTCCTTGGACTTCCATTGGCCTGTCTTGGCCGTAGCATTCCAGTGGATACGGCTCATCCGGTCGCCGTACACATAGTCACGGACTCCGTTGATCTGTGTAGTCTCACGCCGTGAATTCAGCAGCGAGGTCTGCAGTCCGGCAAGCCGTGATCTCCGCTCATACAGCTGCCAGCGCTGCACAAAGACGGCCCTGGGAAGAACACGGAACTGCCCTTCCGCCTTAAAGGTCCCTTTATGCTCTACCAGCCCGAAAATATCCTCGGCCAGAATATCTGTACGCTCAAAGCTGTAGCTGCCGCGCTCAAGCGCAGGTGTCTGGAACTGCAGCTCCCCGTGCCCTCTGAGGCTGGGGATCAGACTCTCCTCAAACACCCAGGATTCACCGTTATGCCGCTTCAGGATTTCTCTGACCACCACATAGGGCAGCGGCAGAAACCCCGGGATATTTACCTGCAGCTTCACGCGAAGATAGCCGCCGGCATACAGCAGCTCAGGCTTGTCCTGCTCCGAATGGAGGCTGCGCGTGCCCTTGGCCCGCCGTACGCCGCCAATGGCGCCGATGATTAAATAAAGAATGAGGACTGAGACCATAATAAACAGCATGAATGAGGTTTTGCCGCCCTGAAACAGCACATATAGGAGCGTAACGGTCCAAATCGCGAGTATGCCGGCGAATTTCCGCGGCTGGATGCCTGCTGCCACTCCGGACAAATAGCTCTTCATCGCTATTGCCTCATCGTAACGGGCACATGGATGCCCTGCAGCAGCTTGTGAAGCAGGGATTCCACGCTGACATTGTCCAGCCGCGATTCCGGACGCAGAATAATACGGTGCCCCAGGGCATAGGGCGTGAGGATCTTCACATCATCCGGCAGGACATAATCGCGGTCCTGCAGGAACGCATAGGCCTTGCAGGCCATCATGAAGGACAGCGAAGCCCGCGGGCTGGCCCCCAGCAGCACGAGCGGATGCTCACGCGTCTGGCGGACAATATCCAGCAGATAGCCCAGGACCGGTTCACTGATGTATACTTCACGGATCTCTTCCTGGATGGCTGCAATCTGCTCCATGCCTGTTACGGGAGCCAGCTTGTCCACCGGCTGGCCCGCCTGATGGCTAAGCAGCAGATTCTTCTCAGTCTCGCTGTCCGGATAGCCGAGGCTGATCCGCAGCATAAAGCGGTCAAGCTGGGCTTCCGGCAGCGTATAGGTGCCTTCAAAATCAATCGGGTTCTGGGTGGCACAGAGCATGAACGGATGTGGGAGCGGATACGTCTCGCCGTCCACTGTCACATTCCGTTCCTCCATTACCTCAAGCAGCGCTGACTGTGTCTTTGTCGTCGCCCGGTTGATCTCGTCGGCGAGCAGAATATTGGTCATTACCGGCCCGGGCCGGAAATAGAACATTTCATCGCGCGGATGATAGACGGAAACGCCGGTGATATCACTCGGCAGGATGTCAGGATTACACTGAATCCGCCGGTAATCACCGGACATGGACCGTGATAATGCCCGTATCAGCTGGGTTTTACCGGTTCCGGGCACATCCTCGATCAGGACATGTCCACCGGCCAGAAGTGCTGTGAGCAGCAGTTCTATTTCAAAGCTTTTTCCAAGTATACAGGATTCCAGATTAGTGCGGACAGCCTTAATAATTTGCGTAGATTCTTGACGTACGGGCATATATGATGAGACCTCCTATGTCAGAATAAGCAGTAATAATTATATTTTACATGATTATAGGACCCAAAGTACATTATTGAAGACTTTGAAAGTACAGGTCACTCCACATATAGCCCGATTTACAAAGGAAAGAGGCGATTCCGCTCTATTCTTGTAATAATTCACAAAATTTCAGAGCCGGTCCGTTAGCCCGCAAAAGCTGAACAGGCAGCGCCGCCCTCCTCCTAAAAGAAGAAGCGCAGCCCTGCCTGTTGACTGTTATCTGTTAATCCTTCTTGTGGTCACCGACCAGCTCGTTCAGACTGACAATCAGGCCTTCGAGCTGCTTGAAGCTGCCCACCATATTATCGGTCATCGTACGCTGCTCCTCGACACCGGCCAGAATTTCTTCTGTTGCCGCGCTGGACTGCTCCGTGACACTTGAGAATTCCGTGATTTCATTAACAATTTTTTCTGAGAACTGCTTCATGCCTTCCGAGCTCTGCTCAACCTCACCGGCCTGCTCCAGCACCTTATGGGCGTTTTGCAGAATGGAGCGGAATACAGCCTCAGTGCGCTGCACCGATTCACTGCCTGTCTGCAGAATGCCGACACTTTGCTCGAATTGCGCGCTTAGCGAATCCGTCTGCTGTCTTAGACTGCCGATAACAACGCTGATAGAGTCTGCTGTCTTCCCGGAGTCCTCTGCCAGCTTACGCACCTCTCCGGCAACCACCGCGAAGCCACGGCCATGTTCACCCGCACGCGCAGCTTCTATAGAAGCATTAAGCGCAAGCAGATTGGTCTGTCTGGAAATTTGCGTGATCCCGTCCAGCATCTCATGGATATCCTGACTGCGCCGGCTGAATTCCTGCATCTGGAAGGAGGTCTGCTCCATCATTTCCCTAAGCTCGGCGAACTGTCCCGCCAGCAGGGTGATGTTGCCGCTGCCTTCTTCACTGACCGCTGCCGTTTCTGCAGACAGCCGCTTCATATCCTGCGAATACCCGGCTACATCACGGATATGCCGGTCAGATACAGAGACGGCTTCCGTGATTTCCCCGATGCTGCTTGCCTGGTATTCGATCCCCTTGGATACCTCCTGGAATCCGATCGCCACTTCATTGGTAATGGCTCCGGCCATTTCCACCTCCACCTTGAAGGTGCCGGTAAATTCGTAAAGGCCGTCCACGGCTGTCTTAACCCGTCCGAGCAGATAATTGACCTGTTCCCCGGAGGCTTCGACCAGGCGGCGGTGCTCATCACTTTGACGCTGAAGCTTCTCGTTCAGGTACGAAACGACAAACAGCACCACGCTGAGGATCAGATACAGGCCAATTCCGGAAAAATAAGTAAACAGCCTGCTTTCCTCACCCGGCACATCAGATCCGGCAAGCAGCTGTATCAGAATCTGGACAGCGCTTATTCCGGAAGCGGCAGCATAGTATTTATAATGCGGATAGAGCAGCAGCAGCGAGCACAGGAGCACTACCACCAGGCTGTTCAATCTATCCAGTGTCAAATATAACGCCATTACAACCAGAATACCTGTAATAATCCAGGGGATCACCATTACACCCTTACGACGGCTGTTGAACAGGGTCAGCGCCACTGCAAGCGGCACAGCTACCGCACTGCTAATCCAAAGCTTGGGAGTCTGGAAGGCAAGAATCACACCGACCACCGTAACAGCCCAAAAAATAGCAATAATAATTTTGTTCCTACTCCAAAATAACTCAACCCTCTGCTGATTCTGCAACTTCCGCACGTCCCCTGTCATCTATCTTTATGTTTTAGCTCACTGTTATGTATCGTCAAGAATCGACATTTTTTTGATATTAATTACCTATTCCCCGGAAAAAAAGACCGCTAATTAGCGGTCCCGGTTCAAACTTTGTTCACCTTGACGAACAACTCAGCCCTTTGGCCTAACAACAAGCGCTGCCAGGAACGAAAATACGATGGCTGACGATATCCCCGCGCTGGTTACATCAAAAATGCCTGTTACCACGCCTACCCAGCCGTCGCGCTCCAGCTCGGTTAATGCTCCATGGACCAGGGAATTGCCGAAGCTCGTGATCGGCACACTGGCTCCGGCACCGGCAAACTTCACCAGCGGATCATACAGCCCGAATGCATCTGCGACCGCTCCAAGCACAACCAGCGTGCTCATAGTGTGCGCCGGGGTCAATGCAAGCACATCAAACATCAGCTGTCCGATGACGCAGATCGCCCCGCCCACGAGAAAAGCCCAAAGATAGATCACTGTTCTTCACCTCCGATCTCCAGGGCTACCGCATGCGCTACACACGGGATACTCTCACCCTGCTGATAGGACAGCGGAGACAGCAGCGCTCCTGTTGCCACAACAAGCACCCGCTTCAGCTCGCCTTTGCGCATCCGCTTGAGGATATGCCCGTAGGTGACAACAGCCGAGCAGCCGCAGCCGCTTCCTCCGGCAATTACATATTTCTGCTTGTCCAGATTAAAAATAAGCAGGCCGCAGTCGTCAAACGTCGTCTGCTCCATCGGGATACCTTCCTCGGCCAGCAGCTCCTTGGCAATCGGCAGCCCTACTGAAGCAAGGTCTCCGGTCACAATCAGGTCGTAATGTCCGGGTGTCAGGCCCGTATCACGGAAATGGGCTGTAATCGTATCGGCAGCGGCCGGCGCCATCGCGGTCCCCATATTGAACGGGTCTGTCAGGCCCAGATCCATGATCCGGCCGATCGTTGCTGAAACAACATGAACCTGCGTTCCCTGTAAGGTACCGTCGTTGCGGCCGACTATCGCGCAGCCTGAGCCGGTAATGGTATACTGGGCGGTCGGCGGCTTCTGCGAGCCGTATTCGGTCGGGTAGCGGAACTGCTTTTCCACTGTACAGTTATGGCTTGAGGTTCCGGCCAGCGCGTATTTGCCGCCTCCCGAATCAATAATCATCGAGGCAATCGCCAGGCTTTCCATAGAGGTTGAGCAGGCCCCAAAGACACCGAGATACGGAACACCAAGCTTCCGGGCGGCAAAGGAGCTACTGATAATCTGGTTCATCAGATCGCCGCCGACAAAGAACTCCAGCTGCTCCTGCTCGATTGCGGCATTCATCAGCGCCAGCTTGGAGGCTTTTTCAAACAGGGCGCGTTCTGCCTTTTCCCAGGTTTTCTGCCCCATTTCAAGTGAATCATAAATAAAATCGAAATCCGAGGCCAAGGGACCTTCCCCTTCCTCCGGACCTACAACTGCAGAGGAACCAAGAATGACAGGACGGGTGGTAAATTTCCAGGTCTGGCTGCCCAGCTGCTCCATCGTTAGTGAGCACCTCCCCAGCCCATAACGGCATATACTACGCCAACCACAAAGGCGGCTACTACACCAAAGACGATAACGGAGCCGGCCAGCTTGAACATATTGCCGCCTACGCCGAGCACAAGGCCCTCTGCTCTATGTTCAAGTGCTGCAGAGCACATGCTGTTGGCAAAGCCTGTAACAGGCACGGCTGTACCTGCACCGCACCACTGGGCCAGCTTGTCATACACGCCAAAGCTGGTCAGGATTACGGAGAGCAGTATCAGCACCGCTACCGTCGGGCTCGCGGCTTCCCGGGAGGTCATATCGAAGATGGCCATAAAGGCCTCCTGTATGGCCTGTCCCAGCACGCAAATCAGACCGCCGGACAGAAAGGCGCGGATACAGTTTTTGAAGACTGGCCGTGAGGGCACGAACGGCTTGGACAGCTTCTCGTAGTCCTGGGGAGTCATGGTGTCAAGCCGCAGCTTCACACCGCTTTTCTTTGTTTTTGCCGGCAAATTAGGACACCTCCTGGAATATGTGCGAAGGGAAGCTGCCTCTGCTTGCCTTGCTGCCTGCTTCCCCGCAATTGTTCTTCGCCTAGAAGTTTTCCTTATTGTTCACCGTATTCCGTCTTGTTATGTCCCTGCATACTCAGGAAAAAAACAGCAGCACCACTATAAGCAGTATGAACAGAACCAATACCAGCACTATTTCACTTTCCCGCCTGTTGCGGCGCCGGTATCTCCGCTGAATGCCGCGCGTCCGCACCCTGCGGGGGACACCTTTTGGGGTGAACGGTCCGGAAATGCTTCCTGCAACCCACATTCTATCCGCTTCCTTTCCCGGCTCCTGCCTGCAGACCCGTTACTGTATAATATTCAGGAGAGCAATACCGGGTGTATGCCCGGTCCCTGTAAAGATAGACAAGCGGCGAGGTGAAGTTCATACTATATAGGTTAAGTTTGTATACTTGAGATAAAAAAGGAGCGCTACCCGTATGAATCAGGAAACAATGGATTTATTTAAAACACTTACTGAATTCCCCGCAGCTCCGGGCTTTGAGCGTGAACTGCGCGCATACTTCAAAAATGAAATGTCAGCCTATACAGATGAGTTTGTACAGGACCGGCTGGGCAGCCTGTTCGGCGTGCTGCGCGGTGAGGAGAACGGCCCAAAAATTATGGTTGCCGGCCATTTTGACGAGGTTGGCTTTATGGTCACCGGGATTACCGCGAACGGGATGATCCGTTTCCAGCCGCTAGGCGGCTGGCTGGCTTCAGCTGTCGCTTCACAGCGGCTGCAGATCTTTACGCCTGACCGTGTGCTTGACGGGGTTGTCGGCAGTACACCGATTCACCTGCTTGGGCCCGAGGAACGCACCAAGACCGGTGAAATCAGCAAGATGTATCTTGATATCGGCGCGGACAGCAAGGAAGAAGCGGAAAGCTTCGGTGTAAGGCCCGGCCAGCAGATTCTGCCTGTCTGCCCGTTCACCCCGCTCGCCAATCCGAAGAAGATCATGGCCAAAGCCTGGGACAACCGTTATGGTGTCGGGCTGGCCCTTGAGCTGGTGAAGGCGCTGCACGGCAAAAAGCTCCCTAATACCGTTTATTCCGGCGCCACAGTTCAGGAGGAGGCCGGACTGCGCGGTGCGCGAACAGCGGCCAACCTGCTCAACCCGGATATTTTCTTCGGCCTGGATGCCAGCGCTGCCGCTGACATGACCGGCGACCGCCAGGCTTTTGGACAGCTCGGCCAGGGCGCGCTGCTGCGTATCTATGACCCGACGATGATTACCCACCGCGGGCTGATAGAATATGTACAGGATACGGCAGATACTCATAAGATAAAGTACCAGTACTTCGTCTCCCAGGGCGGAACGGATGCCGGAGCGGTTCATACCAGCGGCATCGGCGTACCGTCTGCGGTTATCGGCATCTGCTCCCGCTACATCCACACGGCCTCCTCCGTCATCCACAGCGATGATTACGAAGCGGCCAAAGAGCTGCTGATCAAGCTGGTGGAAGGGCTGGACCGCACAACGCTGCAGACCATTTTGGAAAATAGCTAATAGGCAGTAAAGGGGAGAGAAGACATGCATCCTACTGAAATAATGGAATATGGTCTAGCCACTATCCTGTTTTTCGTCATTTTGCTTGCCTCTCTCTTCTTCCGGCAGTCCAGGAGAAAGTGGATTTATTTTGCAGCGGGCCTATACGTTCTATTGTCCACCGGTTTCTTTATGTATCGTCCGGCCTATATCGATACCCAGATCGCCCGCAAATCGGTTGAGCTGAACCGGTATCTGGAACAGAAATACCCCGAGGAAACCTGGACGTTCTGGACGGTTCCGCACCGCGAGGACGGCTATGAACCGTACAATCCTTATGTTATTGAAGTAACGTTTGCCAACGAGCCGGATGTGCAATATCGCTTTATGGTAACAAGAGATTCCATCGAGCTGCGGGGCTATTCGTCCGAACGTGATTCGATCGGCGAGCTCAGACACTGGGAACCGATTCTTCAAAAGTAAGAAAGAGCAAGACCTCTCCGGCATCGGAAGGGTCTTGCTCTTTTTAATGCTGCTATAGTCTTATAACCTCTTATTTAAGTGCTGCGTATTCAGCCATCACGGACTGGTGTACGGCATGGTCAGCAGCCAGCCCGGTATATTTGGCTAAGGCAGCTTCTACGCCAAGCTCGGCAATAGCAGCCTGCAGCTCAACTGCTTCAGGATCATCAGCTGCCTGGAACAGCAGGGCTCCGGCCATGGAACGGGTCAGCGCCTTGTAGCTGAGACCGCGGTCAAAGGCCTGCAGGGCCGGCGAGACCAGACGGTCATTCGGAGACAGCTTGCGGATCGGCGAGCGGCCTACACGCGATACTTCATCGGTAAGCGCCGGATTGCGGAAGCGCTCCAGGATTTTATCGATATATTTGCTGTGCTCTGCGCTGTCAAAGCCGTGCTTCTGCTCCAGCACCGCACCGGTCTCCTCCAACACTTCACGTACGAGAGCAGTCAGTCCCTCATCCGCCATGGCCTGCTGTATCGTTTCGTAGCCGCGCAGGAAGCCGAGATAGGCTGCAGAGCAGTGTCCGGTGTTAACGGTGAACAGCTTGCGCTCGATGTAAGGCTCCAGATTCTCGACATAATGAACGCCTTCAACCGGTGTATACCCCGGAAGCATCTGGGAAGCATCCACCACCCACTCATAAAATGGCTCTACTACAACCTTGAGGATGTCCTCATGCTGCTGAAGCGGCACAATCCGGTCAACCGCTGCATTCGGGAAGGCTACAGCATCATCCGCTTTGGCACGGGCGGCTTCATCCAGAATGGCGTAGACCAGCTCTTTGAGCTGCGCACTGCCGCCGATGGCGTTCTCGCAGGCGATTACGTGCAGCGGGGCATCGGAGACGGCAACCCGTCTCTTGATCCCTTCAGCCACAACACCGGCAATATGCTTCAGAATAGATACACCGACAGCGGTGGTGACCAGATCAGCTTCTGCAATAGCAGCCGCTACTTCCTCAGCATGGGTAACGCTGCTTAGCGCAGTGACATTTTTTACGATAACAGTCTCCTGTCCTTCACTGGCCAGCGTCACCGGATATTCTCCGCGCTCCTTAAGCTGGGATACAAACGCTTCATTCACGTCTACGAAACAGACCTCGTAGCCAGCCTGCGAGAGCAAAAGTCCGATAAACCCTCTGCCGATATTGCCTGCGCCGAAATGAACAGCCTTCATTATTCAAGGCCTCCTTCAAAAATTGCCATGACATCAGCAGGTGTAGGAGCATTCATCACCCGTTCAATCGCATCCTCTTCGGTAAAGATCATCGCCACATTCGTCAGCACTTCCATGTGGCCGTCACCGGCAGCAGCAATCCCGATCACGACAAATGCAGGCTCATCCCCGCCGAAATCAACGCCGTCCGGAAAACGGATGATGGAAAGGCCGGTAGATTTGATAAATGGTCTTGCTTCCTTCGTACCGTGCGGAATGGCAAGCCCCTCACCCATGTAGGTCGACACAACTTCCTCGCGCTCCAGCATCTTCGGCACGTACTCCTCAGTTACATGTCCCGCATCAACCAGCAGCTTGCCGGCCATGGTGATCGCTTCGTATTTGTCTTTGGCGGCACCGTTCATAATAATCTTGTTTTCTGACAGTATACTCATATGGTTTCTCCCGCTTTCACATTTTATTTTCGAAGAAATGAAGCAGCTCTGACGACAGATAGCTGCGGATTTCAGACTCCGTCCTCTCCTCCAGCAGCTTCACCAGCTCCGAATTCAGCAGCATGGCGCTGATCTCGCTCAGGACCTCCAGGCTCTCTCTGGACAGCCTGCGCGGAGCAAGCATCAGCAGAATGACCCTTACCTCAGTGTTGCCTTCCAGCACAACCGGCTCGCGCAGCCGGTAGAGGGTCAGGGAAGACAGCATGATATGACTGCTGCGGGTATGAAACAGCGCCAGTCCGGTATCGGGGATGACCTGGCTGGACATCCTCTCCCGCTCCAGCAGCCGTTCCAGCAGAATATCCGCATCCCCGACTACCCCGGTACCTCTAAGAGAATCAAGCATTGCCGCAATCGTAGTCTGCAGGGGGATGCCTTCATTATCCAGCGGATAGAAGCGGAACCGCTCTAGCAGGCTGACCGTCTCATCCAGTATGCCCTTGTAGCTCTTTAAGCGGTCCAGCGCATTGTCATCCCGCAGCGGACGGTCACTTTCACTGCCGGGAATACTCTCCCGTTCACGCAGCGTCATATTCTGAATATAGCTCAAAAGCTTCTCCATTTCATCCCCGGTCAGCAGAGGGCTGATCTTAATATAACGCTCCTTGTCCAGCGGCAAATCAATCGTAGATATAATCAGATCATAATCTACCTCGGGAAGACGGGCTGCCTCATACCAGGAGATATTCCCGAGAATTTCAATCTGCGGCATCTCTTTGGCGAGCCGGGTAGCCAGCAGCCTCGAGGAGCTCAGCCCGCTGGCACAGACGAGAATAGCCCTGACATTACGCCTTAGCTGGTTCAGTCTCTCGACTGAAGCACCGAAATGCATGACCAGAAAGCCTACTTCCTCATCAGGAATATCAAGGTCCAGCTGCAGGTCCTCTACCGCAGCCCTTACGATCTGAAAGAGATATTCATAATCTTTACGGATCGGGCCCAGCAGCGGATTACGGATGCGCGTTCCCTCACGCAGCCGCTTGAAGGCCGGGTCCATATGCTCGAGCAGCCCCTCCCGCAGGGAGCGGTCGCTCTGGAACGGCAATCCTGTCCGCCTGACCACATGTTCGGTCAGCCGGTAGACCGTCTCCATCAGCTCCATATCCCCGTAGGCGATTCCGCCGGAGGGAAATGAATCCTGGGCCCGGTCAAACAGGCCGGCGATATACAGAATCTCTGCCCGCGGTATTTCTTCCTCAAGTGCAGGCCCAAGCCGCTGGACAAACTGCTCCGCCCCGGAGATGTTGCGGTGGTCGGACATCCTGGGATATCCGGCGTCACTGCCGTTTTCAATTCCCTGGCCAATCGAGATCCGCCGGGTGGTGACGGAAAGGCCCAGCAGCATCTCCATGTATACTATTTCCGGAAGCTCTGCCGTCCACTGCCATTCCATATCCCAGAGCGTGCTCTCCACTTCCAGCAAATTGTTCTTTCCGACGGTCATAAGCAGGCTTTTGTAAACCGGGCTGCTCGCCAGCTGGGGCGTATGCCCTACAAGATCGGACAAATCCAGATGCTCTGCCGCCAGACGGCCGATCGACCTGCGCTTATCCACCTCACTGCCGGTAATTTCAACCCCGTAGCCTCTCCTGCGGACCAGATGAAGATTGAATTTACGGACCCAAGGTTCCAGTTCATCCAGATCATAGCTCACGGTTGCAACGGTTACCTTCAGCCAATGCGCCAGAGTGAACAGCTTCACCGGCTCTTCCGCCTCAAGCAGCGTGCATAGCTCATAAATTTTGCGTTCTTCGCTGGAATATTCGGCAGGCTTCTCCTGGCGCAGGAATAGCCTGAGCTCAGCCAGTCCGTCGTCCGGTCCGCTCAGCTGTATGCCTTTTCCCGATTTACGGATCAGATCCAGCCCGAAATCCGCAAGCGTGTGTTCAATGTCTTCCATCTCGCGGTGAACGGTTCTTACGCTTACCCCGATCCCTTCGGCGATCTCGGCGGCTGTGATTTCCTCATTTACGCCCAGCAGCAGCCAGATAATCTGGCGCTGCCTGGCGGTAACCTTCCTCATAACCGTGTACCTCCGCCCTAAATGGAGACAAACGCTGGCTCCCGGGGGCCAGCGTCTCCTTATTTAGCGTTATACGTCATATCTAAACGGTATTCGCTTATTTTAAACGTTCAACCAGCTCATCGTACTTCGGACTCTTCAGGAAGTTGTCGATGGAGATGTGCTCTGCATTAGGATTGGTTGCAATAGCACGGTCGGTCAGCGTTTTCTGCGTAATCACGATGTCAGCATCAGCCGGAATTTCACTTACCGCCGAGTTAACTACCGTTAGATTAACGCCTGCGCTCTGCAGCTTCTTTCTCAGTACGGATGCGCCCATTGCGCTGGAGCCCATTCCGGCATCACAGGCGAAGACGATTTTGCGTACATCAGCTTTGTTACGGACATTAGCAGCAACGTTATTTGCAGCTGCTGTTGCAACTGTTGCGGAAGCTGCAGTACCGGCAGTCTTCATGTCTTTCATTTTTGCTGCTGCTTCTTCCAGATCCATATCTTCCTCATCCGTTTTCTTCACAGTCTTAAGCAGCAGTGCTGCAAGCACGAAGGAAACAACGGTTGCTACAACTACACCGGCAATCATCGGGAAGTATCCACCTTTAGGCGTCATAGCGAAGTAAGCGAAGATACTGCCTGGTGATGGAGAAGCTACCAGACCTGCACCCAGCATCTGGAATGTAAATGTACCGGACACACCGCCACCGATTACCGCCAGAATCAGACGCGGGTTCATCAGGATGTACGGGAAGTAAATTTCATGAATACCGCCAAGGAAGTGGATAACTACGGCACCAGGTGCGGAAGCTTTGGCAGAACCGCGTCCTACCAGCCAGTAAGCCAGCAGAATACCAAGTCCAGGTCCCGGGTTAGATTCAAGCATGAACAGAATGGATTTACCCAGTCTTTGTGATTCTTCAAGCGCGATCGGTCCCATAACCCCGTGGTTAATGGCGTTGTTCAGGAACAGCACCTTCGCAGGCTCAATGATGATGTTAACAATCGGAAGCAGGTTGTGATCAACCAGGAATTGCACACCATTGGACAAAATGTTGGTCAGACCTTCTACCAGTGGTCCAATCCCCTTCAGTGCAGCAATGGACAAGCCGCCGCCGATGATACCGAGTGAGAAGTTGTTAACAAGCATTTCGAAGCCGGCTTTGATTTTGCCGTCAACCGCTTTGTCAAACTGCTTCAGAATCCAGCCGGCCAGCGGTCCAACGAGCATGGCTCCGAGGAACATTGGAATGGAGGAGCCGACGATAACCCCCATTGTAACTACGGCGCCGATAACACCGCCGCGTTTGCCGTGTACCATTGTACCGCCGGTGTAACCGATCAGCAGCGGCAGCAGGTACTTGATCATTGGATCTACAAGTGCCGACAGACTTTCATTTGGAAACCAGCCTGTTGGAATGAACAATGCTGTAATCAAACCCCAGGCGATAAAAGCACCGATATTTGGCATAACCATACCGCTGAGCAAGCGGCCGAATTGTTGGACTTTCACCCTTGCTCCGCCGGATGAAGGTTGTGTTGCAGGCGTAGTTGCCGATGTGGCCATTTAAAATGCCCCCCTATTGAATTGAATGGGACTTCCTACACTTAAGCTTTGTTGTAAGTTCATCCCCTATGCACACATCGTAAATCAAAGCGCTTTCTTTGTCACCAAATTGAAAACACGGTTTCGGCATGAACGTTGTTGACAACATTTAAGAGCTGTTGCCACAGGCTTTTCCCGGGTCTTACGGCCTAACTCACAGAAAAAAACAGCGGGATCAAAGGCATTTGTGCCCTTCATTTTGCTCATTTCGCCTCATCGGGCGAAATCAAGGGCATTTGTGCTCTTTCATTTTGCTCATTTCGCCTCATTGGGCGAAATCAAGGGCATTTATGTTCTTCATTTTGCTCATTTCGCTGCATTGGGCGAAATCAAGGGCATTTGTGCCCTTCATTTTGCTCATTTCGCCGCATCGGGCGAAATCAAGGGCATTTGTGCCCTTCATTTTGCTCATTTCGCCGCATCGGGCGGAATCAAGGGCATTTGTGCCCTTCATTGTGCTCATTCGCCGCATCGGGCGAAATCAAAGGCAGTTGTGCCCTTCATTGTGCTCATTTCGCCGCACCGGGCGAAATCAAGGGCAGTTGTGCCCTTCATTTTGCTCATTTCGCCTCATCGGGCGAAATCAAAGGCAGTTGTGCCCTTCATTGTGTTCATTTCGCCGCGCCGGGCGAAATCAAGGGCAGTTGTACCCTTCATTTTGCTCATTTCGCCGCATCGGGCGGAATCAAGGGCAGTTGTGCCCTTCATTTTGCTCATTTCGCCTCATCGGGCGAAATCAAGGGCAGTTGTGCCCTTCATTTTGCTCATTTCGCTGTATCGGGCGGAATCAAGGGCAGTTGTGCCCTTCATTTTGTACATTTCGCCTCATCGGGCGAAATCAAGGGCATTTGTGCCCTTCATTGTGTTCATTTCGCTGCATCGGGCGGAATCAGAGGCATTTGTGCCCTTCATTGTGTTCATTTCGCCGCGCCGGGCGAAATCAAAGGCAGTTGTGCCCTTCATTGTGCTCATTTCGCCGCGCCGGGCGAAATCAAGGGCATTTGTGCCCTTCATTTTGCTCATTTCGCCGCATCGGGCGGAATCAAGGGCAGTTGTGCCCTTCATTTTGCACATTTCGCCGAATCGGGCGGAATTAAAGGCAGTTGTGCCCTTCATTTTGCTCACCCTGGTTACACGTCAGCTACGCAGCAGCTTATTTCATTATTAATCAGTAAAAAGTCAATAAAAAGCTGCCCGTGAAATCACGGACAGCCGGTCTATCAAATCATATCAAGCGGAACTCTCCAGGCCGGCTGCGGGAATGCCTCATCCAGCTGCCGCAGCTCCTCACCGCTCAGCCGGATACGGCCTGCCGCCGCATTCTCTTCCACATGCCTGCGGGAAGCCGCCTTGGGGATGGCAATGACATCGCCTTCACGGATGCTCCAGGCCAGCAGAATCTGCAGCGGGGTAACCCCGTGCTTATCGGCAATGTTCCGGACTGTTCCGTTCTCGGTCAGCCCCTTGCGCAGACTGCCTGCCTGGGCAAGCGGAGAATACGCCATGACCGGAATTCTGTGGCTCCGCTCCCAGGCAAGCAGCTCATGCTCAATACCCCTGGAGCCCAGATGGTAGAGCACTTGATTCACAGCACAGTTTTCGCCGCCGGGAATATCCAGAAGCTCTCTCATATCCTCGGTATCCAGATTGGATACGCCCCATTGTCTGATTTTGCCGGCAGCCACCAGCTCCTCCATCCCTTCAACGGTCTCCACCAAAGGAATATCGCCCCGCCAGTGCAGCAGATAAAGGTCCAGATGATCCGTGCCGAGCCGCTTCAGGCTGCTGTCACAGCTGCGGATGAGCCGTTCCTTACCCGCATTGTGCGGATATACCTTGGACACCAGAAACACATCATCCCGGATGCCCCGGATGGCTTCACCCACCAGCTCCTCTGAGCGCCCGTCCCCGTACATTTCAGCGGTATCGATCAGATTCATGCCCAGCTCGACACCCAGACGCAGGGAGGCAATCTCCTCGCTCCGGCTTGCTGCATCCTCTCCCATAAACCAGGTGCCCTGGCCGATTCTCGGCACAGTGGCGCCGCCCCGCAGCTTGATCCGGTTGTGAATGCTGTTGTTCATATGCGGATGTCTCCTTAACAGATGGATTGTATACTTACTATACTTACCATGTAGCTGCGTCCGAAACATCGTACAGGTGTCTAAATTTTTAACATTTTACCGAGTAAGTCAGCCCGCCAGCTTAAGCCCGACTGCAGCGCCAAGGATCAGCACAATACATAGAATACGCCGCATGTCCCGGGACTCCCCGTACAGCACCATGCCGAGAATTGCTCCGCCGGAAGCGCCGATGCCGGTCCATACCGCATAAGCTGTCCCCATGGGCAGGGTCTCCATCGCCAGGGATAACAGGATAAAGCTGGCACCGAAGCCTGCCATCAGCAGCGCCAGTGTCTGCCAGTTGCGGTGCGTCTGCAGCCTCGCCATCATTGCTACACCGAGCATTTCGCATAGCCCGGCACCGATCAGCATAATCCAGTCCATTTAAGACGCCTCCTTGATCTGCTTTTTCGCACTATCCTTAGTAGCGAGCTTTAATCCAATCACACCGGCAAGCAGCAATACAATCAATGCCACCTTCACCAGCTGAAACGGCTGTCCGAACCAGATCATATCCGCCAGCACAGTGCCTGCCGTTCCCAGTCCGACAAACACCGCATAGACCGTTCCTGCCGGCAGCCTGCTGCTCGCGGAGATCAGAACATAAAAGCTGATAATAATAGCCAGCACCGTTACTGTCCATTCCCAAGGGGCCGCTGCATGCTTCAGTCCGATCACCCACACTACCTCAAAACAGGCTGCGCCTACAATTTTCAGCCATGCCTTACTGCTCTTGTTCATCTTTCTTTCCTCCTGCTCTAGTTGAATTCTTAATCCAGACCTTCCTGCAGCAACACAAAAGCCCGGAAGGTCACCGTCATCACTGACGATACCTCCCGGGCTTTTATCCCTCCGTGTAGACACGGACTGGAATCCGTGCGTTTTCCCTCGGACCAGTCCGGCCGTTGCCGGCCGCGGAACCCTAGAAAACCAAATTGATTAAGTTACATCGTATGTTAGCAAATTAGGTGCAGGAAAGCAACCCCTGCTCGTTAGAAATCATTATTAGCTATAGCAGAGCAGTCAGTTAATCAGGTTTATAGAGTACAGAACAGCGAAAGTACAAAGCCCCTTTTTTACAGACTTGCACACTCATTTTTTACAGACTTATACAATTATTAAATATATTATTGTGATTATATTATTTATTTTAGAGAGAAGAGGTAAAGCAATGTTCCAATCACGGCACTTCAGCATTAACCTGCTGTCCGAAGGAATTTATGCACTGATCGCCAATGATCAGGGCGGTGCTATGAGTAACGCAGGCATCATTGACATGGGCGGCTTCACACTGGTCTTCGATACCTTTAACACACCTCAGGCCGGCCGCGATCTGCGGGAGGCCGCCCTGCAGCTGCTGAATCAGCCTATAGGTTATGTCGCCAACAGCCATTGGCATGGCGACCATGTCCGTGGTAACCAGTGCTTTTCCGGTGTGTCTATTGTTTCCTCCGCCCGGACCAGAGCACTCATGCAGGCCACCCAGCCGCAGTGGCTGGAGCGTATGACACCGCTGCTCCCGCAGCTGAACGCAGATATTGCAGCAGCGGCGGCAGCTGTCGAGGCTGCAACAGATGAGGTTACCCTTAAGCTGCCGGCCGCCCGCCACAGCTACCTGCTGGAAATCCGCGAATCGATTGAGACGCTGATTGTTACTTATCCTGATGTAACTTACGAGAGTCAGCTATGGATTCACGGATCTAAAAGAAGCGCCCGGCTGTTGTCGCTCGGCCGCGCCCACACAGAATGTGACTCCGTGCTGCACCTCGCTGACGACTCCATCGTCTTCGCCGGTGATGCCGTTGCAGTTAACAATCATCCGCTGCTTACCGATGGCGATCCGCATGACTGGCTGAGTGCCTTGGAGCTGCTTGGCAAGCTGGATGCACGCCGGGTTGTGCCCGGGCACGGCCCGGTCAGCGATGCAGCCAGCATCACGTATATGCAGCAGTACATAAACGACCTGCTGGACATCTGTGCACCATACAGCGGGGGTGAGTCCAAGCCTTTGGCTGCCGAAATCCCGGTTCCCGAGGCATACCGGACCTGGGACGCCGCCGCCGTATTCCAGCGTAACCTAGAATTCCTGCTGAGCAGGCAGCTCTAACACTCTTATGTCATAAGAGAGCAAGCAACGCAGAGCAGCCCCCACTCTGGAAAAGAGTGATGCTGCTCTGCAATGGGGCCGTCTTCGCCTTACTTAAAGGGAAAAATCCCCTTATTTGCAACCAAACAGGCCTCTTTCGTCTTACTTAAAGGGAAAAATCCCTTTATTTCGGTGAGACCCCCTTATCCCGGAGTCCTCAGTATAAAACCGGTACTTGTCGTAGCTATGCTCTTTATTTCGCTTTTTTCCTCGGCCAGAAGAAGGCGGACCGGTCTTCTAGGCCCATGACCCACTCTGAAAATTCAACCGGTGGCATGTTGCGAAGGCTGGTGTGCATTCTCCGGTTGTTGTAGAAATCCATGTACCGGTCCACGGCTTCATAGGCCTCGTCGAACGTTTCGAATGCCTCTTTACGGAACAAATCCCGATCAATATTACTGTGGAACGATTCAATAAAAGCATTTAAATCCGGTGTTCGAGGCGGAATGCGTTCATGAGTCATTTCCCAGCTTTCACACATGTCACCAAACAGGTGGCTGACGAACTGTGGGCCGTTGTCGGTGCGGATCACCGGGCGTGCACTGTCCTGGGCGCAGTGCTGCTCCATGGCGCGTCCCAGCGTCTGGCAGGCGTGCTTGGCCTCACACGACGATCCGCGGTGGTAGCCGACGATGACACGGGTAAACACATCGATAATGCTCAGGACGAAGAAATGCCGGTCCCGGCCCGCCACGTACCCGTACTTAATGTCCATCTGCCAGAGCTGACCCGCTCCGGTAATAACCCGGTTCTCCGGCAGCTTCCGGGGATGCTTAAAGCGCTTGTGACGCTGGGGCTGCAGGATCTCCAGCGCCTGACACAGCCGGTAGCTTTTCTTGTGATTGAGCTTAAGGCTGTGCTGGTTCCATAAGCACTTGGCCAGGAGCTTGTACCCGTACACGTGCTCTTCTCCAGCGACCAGTTCCAGAAGCATTTCCTGGATCTGCCCGTCGCTAATCTTCTCTCCAGACTCGGTCAGGGAATAGCCGGGTACGGGTCTTCCGCGCCCCTGAGGTACGGCCTGGGCATCCTGTGACTTGCGTTTCTTACGGTCGTAATACGTAGACTCTGCTAGCCCCACGAGACGTAGTACCAACGCTGCTTTATTCCCCTGCTTAATGAACATATCGGCTACCTCGATTTTTTCGGATAAGCAGGGGTTGGCTTTTTTAGCAGTTCACGCAAAATCTCAATCTCTAGCTCCTTTTCACCGAGGATCTTCACAGCCTTCTCGTATTTCTGCTCGACATCCAGCAGGCGTTTCAGTTCCTCCACCTGATCTTGGGGATACGGATGATCTTGTTCCCCATGGGCTTCCCGGTAATCTCTCACCCACTGATTCACCGTCGATGGGGTCACTCCATACTTTCGGGCAACCACCGCTGCCTTAATGCCAGACAACACCTCTTGCGCGGCCTTCTCTCTTGTTCCTGTTAAGTGTCCCATACCGTTCATCCTCCTCCTGTATCTAGTCTACATTTTTGTGGGGGAGGACTCCAACTTCTTTAGGGGGCTGTGGAGATTTGCAGCCAAACAGGCCTCTTTCGTCTTACTTAAAGGGAAAAATCCCTTTATTTGCAACCAAGCCGACCTCTTTCGTCTTACTTAAAGGGAAAAATCCCTTTATTTGCAACCAAGCCGGCCATTTTCGCCCTGCTTAAAGGGAAAAATCCCCTTATTTGCAACCAAGCTGGCTATTTTTGCCCTGCTTAAAGGGAAAAATCCCTTTATTTGCAACCAAGCCGACCATTTTCGCCCTGCTTAAAGGGAAAAATCCCCTTATTGACCACCAAGCCGGCCACTTCCGTCTTACTTAGAGGGAAAAGTCCCTTTACTTGCACTCAAGCCGCCACTTTCACCCTACTTAAGCTTCCACCCTAAAAAAGACCCCGCTCCACCCGGGGCAGGGTCCATATATTCCTCTTCAGCAACTTCAATACATCCAGGCGCTTATTCCTGTCCGGCCAGAGCGTTGAACTCGCGCAGATCAGCAGTGAGATTCTCCTCGGAATACTTGCCTTGGCCGAAATTGACCAGCGCACGGAGCGGCATATATCTCATCATCGCCAGGAACATTTCCGGATTATCGTCCATGGCACTCTCCATGCCGAAAATGCTGCCGTAATGCTTCGCCTTGTCCGCGGTCAGCGGATTGTCCAGCAGATCCCCTACTGTGGTGTTACGGTGAAACTTAGATACCATCTTCACACTGGAGATTACCTCCAGTGAAGCGGTCAGCCGGATGTCACGTGAAGACGCAGCCACAGCAATCGTGAATTCCCCGCTCTCCACATGCCAGTCACCCAGCTGCACATTATAATAGGCGAACGAGCGCTTATCCAGCGTGAACGTAACCTCACGTGCCTCACCAGGCTGAAGCCCGACTTTGGTGAAGCCCTTCAGCTCCTGCAGCGGACGGATCACACTGCTCTCCACATCGCTGACATAGAGCTGCACTGTTTCTTTTCCGGCTATAGTGCCGGTATTCTTCACGGTCACTGTAACCTCTACAGTCTCGGTATCCTGAATGCTGCGCTTGTTAAGCTGCAGATTGCTGTACTCGAAGCTGGTATAGCTGAGCCCGTAGCCGAACGGAAAGAGCGGCTCAATTTCTTTTTTATCATAATAACGGTAGCCGACGAACAGCCCTTCCTTATATTCCACCTTATCGCCTTCACCCGGGAAGTTCAGGAACGACGGATTGTCGCTCAGCTTCTGCGGGAACGTCTCAGCCAGCTTGCCACTCGGACTCGCCTCGCCAAAAAGAAGGTCGGCAACCGCGCCGCCAAAGGCCTGTCCGCCCAGATACCCCTCCAGCACCGCCTTCGTTCTGGACAGCCATGGCATCTCGACCGGCGAACCATTGCTCAGGACAACAATAACCTTACCCTGGACTTCAGCTACCGCATCGATCAGTGCTTTATGGCTGGCCGGAAGCGACAGGTGGGTGCGGTCATAGCCTTCTGACTCATACCGGTCAGGTAATCCCAGGAACAATACCGCAGCGTCCGCTCGCGCTGCAGCATCACGCGCTTCTGCCAGCAAACGTTCATTAATGTCATCGTTGTCCAGCTCATACCCCTGCGCATACAGAAAGCTGGCTGAAGCTCCGGCAACCGCCTGCATCTCGGCAAAAGCGTCATCCAGCCTCGTCGGATTCACGTGCGAGCTGCCGCCGCCCTGATAGCGGGGCTTTTTGGCGAATTCGCCGATAATCGCGATGGTTCCGCTCTTGGCCAGCGGCAGAGTATGCTCCTCATTCTTCAGCAGCACCATACTCTCCCGGGCCACCTGACGCGCAAGCGCATGATGACGCTCCTTATCAAAGGACGCATTCTCCTTGCGGCTCTCCGCGCTTTTGAACACAAAAGCCAGCATCCGTTCCACGGCCTTATCCAGTGTCTCCACTGGCAGCTCGCCGCTGTTCACAGCCGCAACAATCTTGGCATCTCCGATCCCGCCGCTTGCCGGCATTTCCAGCTCCAGCCCGGCCTGCAGCGCCTTCACCCGCTCATTTACCGCGCCCCAGTCGGATACCACAAAGCCCTCAAAGCCCCATTCGTCCCGCAAAATCTTAGTCAGGAGCGTCTCACTCTCCGATGCAAACTCACCGTTCACCCGGTTGTAGGAGCACATTACGCTCCAGGGCTGGCTCTGCTTCACGGTTCCCTCGAAGCTGGCCAGATAGATTTCCCGCAGTGTCCGTTCATCAATGACTGCATCGACCGACATTCTGCGGTGCTCCTGGTTGTTGGCGGCAAAATGCTTAAGCGATGTCCCGACGCCCTGGCTCTGCACTCCCTTTACATGGCTTGCAGCCAGCTCTGAGGCCAAAAACGGATCTTCGGAAAAATATTCAAAATTCCGCCCGTTCAGCGGCGAACGCTTGATATTGTTGCCCGGGCCGAGCAGCACAGCTACATTCTCCGCCTGGCACTCTGCGCCGAGCGCTTCACCAACCTGCGAGATCAAATCACGGTCCCAGGTAGAGGCCAATCCGGCCGCGGAAGGAAAACAGGTTGCCGGCACACTGTCGTGCAGGCCCACGTGATCCGCTTCTCCCTGCTGCTTCCGCAAGCCATGCGGCCCGTCCGTCACCATAACAGAGGGAATACCCAGCCGTTCAATGCCCTTTGTATTCCAGAAATCCAGACCCGAGCAGAGCCCGGCCTTTTCTTCCAGCGTCATTTGTGCGATCAGCTCGCGGATACCGGTTGTAGTCTTCGTCTTTGTCACTGAGTCAGCCTCCTAAGAATGCGTTTTCTTTTTTATCATTCTAACGAAGTTCAGCATGTTTTTATGGCACTTTCATTGGTTTTTTGGTATTTTAATTGGACAAAAGGAGTGAGTTTATGCTTGAAGCTGCCAACGCTACTGTACGTATCCCCTATATCTGCAAGCTAATCTATGAGGCCTACCGCGTTCCGGTATTCTGGCTGGATACCGGCGGCAGTGTCCGGCTAGGACTGCCTGCCTCCTTTGAATGCCGGGCACCGCTTCAGGGAAACGGCAGCCTGCTGGACGAGGTTACAGCCTACGCCTCCGGACGTCAGCAAGCAGACCGGGACGATGACGTCTCTGCTCTCCCGCTCCTGTACACGACCGGCTTTCTGGAGCAGTTCATTCTGCTCAGGCTGGCGGAAGGAGAGCCCGGCACAGACGGTACAGTTATTATCGGGCCGGTGCTATCTGCTCCAATTACTGCAGACAACGTAGCTGACCTGATGCGTGATTATAAGCTGCCTCCGAGCCTGCAGGAGAGCTGGCTTCAATACTACCGGAGCCTGCCTGTGCTGAGCCGGATGAGATGGTACCATGCGGCGCTTTTGCTGCACACGCTTGTTACAGGTGAGGAGCTGTCCGTTACAGACCTGCTGCTGGCCGCCCCTGTTCAGCAGCAGACAGAGCACCCCGGTGACGGGCCTGACCTTGACCTCTCCTACCGGCGTGAAAATGAATGGCTGCACCATGACCCGATGCTGGAGCGCGAAATGTTCCGTTACATTTCCAGCGGCGATAAGGAGGGTCTGCTGGGCAGCCAGGCAGCTTTTTCGGAGGAGAGCTTCGGTCAGCTGTCCAAAAAAAGCCGGCTGCGCAGCAAAAAAAACCTGGCCATCTCCTCCATCACCCTGGCAACCCGGGCAGCCATCGAGGGCGGGCTGTTCTGGGAGATCGCCTATACGCTCAGCGATTTTCATATTCAGCACATCGAGGAGCTTAACGGTATTCCGGCGGTGGAGCGGGCACAGACCGCCGCCCTGTGCGATTTTGCCGACTCTGTCCGCGATAACCGCAGATCGAAGCAGTCCCGCACCTCCGCGCTGTGCCAGAACTATATTTTTAACCATTTGTACGAAGAAATTACACTGGGCAGGCTCGCGGAAATTGCCGGAATGAACGCAAGCTATCTCTCCCACCTGTTCAAAAAAGAAACCGGACTCGCCGTAACCGACTACATTCAGCGTGAACGGATCGAGGAAGCCAAACGATTGATGGAGCTGCCCGGCATCACCCTGTCGGATATTGCCACCCGGCTGCATTTTAACGATCAGAGTTATTTCACCAAGGTGTTCAAGAAATATACGGGACTGACACCAAGGCAATACAGGAAGGATGCGGGGAAGCTTTATTAGCAGGAGACATGATCACACCCCTATTTTGCAAATTATGTTATGATCACCATAGAAGTCCTCTTTATCATTTCCTAAAAAAGGAGCGGGACCAGCTTGACTATAATAATCATATTTGCAGTTGTTTTTTTTGTTATCTTTTTTCTGGCTGCTGGACAGGGGAACAAAGCGGGGAGCAGGAGAGGCGGATCTTTCAAAAACAGCGATTCATCCGGCAATTATTTTTATACAGGAGCGGACCCCAATCTGATGACAAGTGATCTTCACCGCCAGGACGATGATCCGGACGGTACCAACAAGCATCAACACCACCACAATCAGCTCCATAACAGTCACACCCATCAAAATCACCACAACAAACATCTTAACCTTCACCACAATCATCATGACCATCACCATGGCGGAAGCAGCTGGGGCAGCAGTCATGACAGCAGCCACAGCAGCCACGGCGGCGGGGACAGCGGAGGCCATAGCGGCGGGGATTCTGGGGGTGGCGGAGATTCCGGCGGCGGTGGTGGCGGGGACTGATTGTTCAAGGTAATTTATCAGCGATGACGCATGACCTTTAAACCTGGTCCTGCGTTTTTTTGTGCTGCAGCAGTTATATACGGAGTGCATCTGTACCTTGTATAGATGCTGTGACCAGCACAAAAAGCCCCGCATAACGGGGGCTCCACGTGTTAAATCTGTAAGGCTTCACAACCTGCATAGGGATGCAAATTACTGTGCAAAGCTGAACCGGCTCAGCAGTACCTCACCTGTAAAGACCAGGAACACATCTGCTTTTCCGGCATCCACTACGGCATCAGCCGTCAGGCTGTGCCATTCCTGCTGTCCGCCTGCCGGGATCTGCAGCGTAGCTGCCAGCTTACCGGACGGGCTGCCGGTTCTGACCTCGATGCTGCCGCCGCTGCTTGAGGAGACCAGCGCTTCAAACGCTGCTGCTCCATCAGGAAACGCAGCATTATGGAAAGCAATCCATGCGCCGTCCTGAACCGGATGGATGGAAGCGCCGCCGGCCTTGCACTCGTCCAGGTAGACCGCTTCGTAATCGTCATAGTTCTCTGCCTTTACAGTAGCATACAGATTACGGGCAGGTACAGTGTCGCCATGCACTCTGATTCTTGCTGACAGCTGGATGTCACCGGAGGAACGGCCGACCAGAATATTGTATTCCCCGTCTTCCACACAGTATTGCTCACGGGTTACATCCCAGAACGCCAGCTCCGATACCGGCAGAGAGAATGTGACTGACTTAGATTCGCCTGCCGCGAGGCTGATCTTCGCAAAATCTCTTAACTGCTTGAGCGGACGCCTGATCCGGGTCGACAATGACTGCACGTACAGCTGAACGACCTCATCGCCGTCTACTGCGCCAGTGTTCTCCAGCTTCACGCTCAGATTAATTGTATCGTTCTGCTGCAGCTCTTCAGCGGCAAGCTCCAGCTGCTTATAAGCTACCTGTGCATAGCTCAGGCCATGGCCGAACGGGTACAGCGGCTCACCGTCAAAGTACATATAGGTTCTCTTGCCCTTGATAATATCGTAGTCCATCAGCGGAGGAAGCTGGTCTACAGACCGGAACCAGGTCATGTTCAGCTTGCCCGACGGGCTATAGCCGCCGAACAGTACCTCTGCCACCGCATTGCCCAGCTCTTGTCCGCTGTGTGAGGTGTACAGCACGGCTGGAATATGCTCGTCGATCCAGGTAGAAGTAATCGGGTAGCTGCCGACAATCACTACAACTGTATTCGGATTGGCGGCGTAGACCGCTTTTACCAAATTCTCCTGCTCTTCCGGGAGCACGATGTCCGGTCTGTCAATCTCCTCCTTACCGTTCAGCAGCGGATGATTACCGACAAACACCACCGCAACCTCGGCAGCCTTCGCTGCGGCAACAGCCGCTTCCACACCGTTAACGACAAGCTTTTTGCGGAATCTGTAGGCTTTGGCTTCAGCATCGGCAGCCTGTTCAACAGAACGGAGTGTTCCGTCAGCAGAGACTGTAACCGGCTTACCGTTCCAGGTACGCAGGCTTACTGTTCCGTCTTCCTCGGCGACCAAATCCAGCGATTCCTTCACATACCAGCCATAGATTTCATCTGCCGAAGCTGTCAGCGTTCCTGCATCATTCAGCGTGACATACTGGCCGCGGCTGGTCGCCTTAAGCGTATTGGCAGTCCAGCCCCAGGCTGTATGCCGGAACAGCTCTCCGCGCTCCGGAGCATCATGCAATGCGGCCAGTCTGCCGTCTTCACCGGTCATGCCTACCGCCTTGCCTCCGTCTGCTGAGGTCAGGATAATCCGGTCATCCCCGCTTTCAAAGGTCACCTGCTTGCCGGCCAGTTTTTTGGTCACACCCTGCAGCGGGGTAACCCCATAGGCCAGTGTACCGGAGTACCAGTCTCTGAAGGCTTCATCCGCCAGTGGTCCGATCAGTGCCACCTTAGACAGCTCCTGCGGGTTCAGCGGAAGGGCGGCATTCTCATTTTTCAACAGTACAACGGACTGCTTCGCCGCTTCCAGTGCCAGCTCGCTGTGCTCCTTGCTGAGAATGACAGAATCGTCTATAGCCGCATACGGATTGCCCTCTTCAGGATCGAATTCACCAAGACGGAAACGTACACGGAAGGTGTTGGACAGCGCGCGGTCCAGATCTTCTTCAGCCAGCAAGCCTTCGGCCAGCGCCTGATGAATCACCTTAATGGTCTCTTCAGTCTCTTCGGTTACACTGTCGATCCCGTTTTTGATCGATTCAGCCATCGACCGGGCAAACGACTCGTAATACTTATGATCTTTTACAATCCCGAACAAATCCCCCGCATCGCTTACAATGAACCCGTCCATTTCCCATTCACCCTTAACCACATCCATTACGGAAGGGTGCAAAATAACCGGTACGCCGTTAAGCGAATTGTATGCTGTCATCATCGACTGTGCGCCGCCTTCCTTGAAGGCAGGCTTGAACGCTTCCAGATAGTACTCGCGCAGATTGCGCGGGTCAATGCTCGAGGAATCCACTCCGCGGTTGATTTCATTGTTGTTGCCGATGAAATGCTTCAGCGTTGCTACCGCTTTCAAATACACCGGGTGATCGCCCTGAATCCCCTGTACAAGCGCGGTGCTCAGCTGACCGGTCAGCTCAGGATCTTCCCCGTAAGCCTCCTCCGTCCGCCCCCAGCGCGGATCGCGCTCCATATCCACAGTAGGTGCCCAGAGGGTCAGGCCGTTTACTGCAGGATTTTTTTTGTAAAAAGCTCTCGCCTCATCACCGATCGCCGAACCCACCTGCTTCAGCAGCTCGGGATTCCATGTGCAGGCCAGCCCGCCCGGCTGCGGAAAATAGGTTGCTTTTCCCAGCCAGGAAATGCCGTGTGCCCCTTCCGTACCATGCTTATAGGCGCCAACGCCCAAACGCTCGATTTCCGCCTGATATTGCGGCATCAAGCTTACTTTTTCATCCAAGGTCAATCTGGACAGCAGATCCTGCACACGTTCATTAAGCGGCAGTCCGGTCTGCTGAAAAGGATATTTCGCGGTTTCCATCCACAGTCACTCCTTCGGTCTATATGATAACGGTTACATCATATTTAATCATAAAATATAAACGCTTTCAGAAACACCAGCACAATTGACGGAAAAATCACTGTAAAATTAGACATTTCTTTCTGTATAAAAAACTCAATATAATAAATACAAATCAAACCGAATACTGCAATGAACGCAAAAGGAGACCTTCATCCCTATGTCAATCCGTATCCGCCAGCTTTTCAGCATTCCAGGCTACACCCCGTTTATGATCTGCATGATCCTGCAGGGAATGGGTATTTCCATCAGCTCCCCGTTTCTGGCTGTTTATTTCACTTCGGAGATAGGCGTATCGGCAGGTGTCTTCGGCATCTTCACGGCTGTCACACTGATTAGCGGCGTCTGGATCAGCTCACTGATTGCCAAGCGCTCCGATCACGGGATGAACCGCAAGACACTGATGGTCACGGCCATGTTTTTTAATGCCATAGCTTTCTCGGGATATTTATTCATCCATGAGTTTTATCTGCTGCTGATTTATATGACCGTATTTACAGCAATCGGCGCACCCGCCATGCCGCAGTTGTTCGCCAGCGCACGTGAGGCAGTGAATGCCAGCAGCAGCACGGATCACGCCTTTGCCAATTCAACGCTCCGCTCCATGTTCTCCCTGGGCTTCATTACCGGCCCGCTGATCGGAGCGGTTCTGCTGGAGCATTCCGGGTTTCAGGGGATTTTTACCGGCACCTCGCTGATTTTTGTGCTGAATGCCGTGCTTATGCTCTGCACCGCAAAACGCCCGGCTGTGAAAGCAGCCGCTCCGGTCAAACCGCAGCAGCCGCTGAAGCTGCATCAGGATGCCCGGGTTCTTATCCCTTTTCTCGTGATGACCCTGCTCTATTCAGGCCACTGGATGAACAATCTGAACATTTCGCTGTTTATCATCAATACGCTGGGCGGCAGCACGCAGAATGTGGCTTCCGTGTCCAGTGTGTGCGCATTGCTTGAGATTCCGTTCATGCTGGTGCTTGGCGTTCTGTCGGCCAAATATTCCAACCGCCTGCTGCTGCTGTGGGGAATCGTGCTGGGCGCGGCCTATTATGTGGTGGTCCTGTTCTCAGGCGCCCTGTGGCAGATTATCGCCGGACAGGTGCTGCTGGCTGTATTCGTCGCTGTGATTTCTGCAATCGGCATCAGCTACATCCAGGATCTGCTGCCGGATCTGCCCGGCTATGCATCCACACTGTATACCAATGCTACTACGCTAGGCCGGCTGTTCGGCAGTCTGGCTGGCGGAGCAGCCGCCCAGTGGCTCGGCTACCGTCATGCTTACTGGGGCTGCCTGCTGCTGCTCGTTGTTTCTTTTGTGCTGATGGTGGTTCCAAGCTCCGGACGGTCCAATTCCGATAAAAGCCCGGTTCAGACGGGGGGAGCGCTGTGATGAGGAGGCTGGCGGGCAAGGCTTACTCGCTGTAAAAAAAGTTACTGAGCCGAAACGAAGAAATTCCAGAGGACTGCTGCAGCTAAATAAAAAACGGACAGGCTCCAAATGAACGGTGCCTATCCGCAGTATAGTTAAAGGAAGCATGCTGTTCGGGAATGCTTAAATCTTCATGTCCTTCCCGGTATAGTCCACGAACATGAACCGGCCTTCCGGTGCTGTACGCTGCTCAATCAGATCAAGCACTCCCTTCGCACTTTGGCGCGGGTCCGTCGGTGCCTGCTCTCCGCCCATATCGGTATGCATCCAGCCCGGGTGGACGCTGAGCACATGGACTCCGCGTTCCTGCAGATACACATGCAGCTGCTGGGAGAACATCGTGAGCGCTGTCTTGGAAATGCTGTACGGGTAATCTCCGGGATATGCATTGGTGATGCTGCCCGCTTCCGACGAGATATTAATAATGGACGGCTCTGCTTCCGTAAGCAGCGGCAGGAAGTGCTTGACCACACGGATCGGACCATACAGGTTGATGTCCATAGTAGTCAGCATGTCCTGCAGGTCCAGCGCTTCAACCGGCGTGTTGCGCGCGGTCAGCACAGCTGCGTTGTTGATGATAGCACCAAGCGTGCGGCCCTGCTCTTTAAGCTCAGCAGCCAGTGCTGCGATTCCCGCTTCATCCGTTACATCCAGCTTCGCGATCGTCAGCTTATCCCCATGTGCTGCCGCAAGCTTGGACAATTCCTCAGCCTGCCCGTCCGGGTTGCGTACACCCGCAATCACTGAATATCCGCGCTCCAGCGCCTCTGCGGTCAGGTCGAGGCCCAGTCCGCGGCCGGCGCCGGTTATAAGAATATTCTTCATCAATAGTACCTCCTTATTAGTTAGTTTATTGAATAGTTTATTGGTTAACCATTATTAATTATCGTTCTCCAACAACTCTACGAGCACTTTCAATTCCTTAAAAGTATCCATATACGCATAACGCCCGCCGGTATACTCACCCTTCTGCTGCAGCGCAAACCCTTTGCCTTCAAGTAACATGATCTTGTCCTGCATCCCTTCAATCACAAATGCGATATGATGCGGACCTTCTCCGTGCTCATTCAGATAGTCGCGCCAGGTGCTCGGCTGGTGGTCAGGCTCAATCAGCTCCAGCTGTACAGACCCCATGTCAAAAAAGGCCAGCTTCGCCCGTGCCTCCGTCTTTTCCCCGTTATACCGGGTCTGTGCAACGTCCGCTGTATCCGTCACTATAATCTCCGGCTGCTCCAGCCCGAAAAATGCCGCATATGCCGCGCTCACCTTCTCCACATCATTCACCAGAATGCCTATCTGCGTAACAAAATGATTGCCTAGTAGTCCTGTCAACTGCCTCAGCCTCCCTTTTCATCTGACCAGTCTACCATAGCGGGACTATGAAAGGGCTGTCAAGTTTCGGGAAACGGGCGGGGGCTGAAACAACGGGACTTTTACCGTTGCTTCAGCTCTTTGGGCCGGCGGGGGCTGAAACAACGGGACTTTTACCGTTGCTTCGGCTCTTCAGGCCGGCGGGGGCTGAAACAACGGGACTTTTACCGTTGTTTCGGCTCTTCAGGCCGGCGGGGGCTGAAACAACGGGACTTTTACCGTTGTTTCGGCTCTTTGGGCCCCCTAACCGTGAGGTCCATCAGCTCGAACTCAAGTTACCACAGCTCGTTATCCAGCATCGAGTGAATATACTCATACCTATATATACGGCTATTGTGTCTAGTGAGCACGGGTTTAAACTTTCCTTTTGCGCATAATGAGGCCATATACTTTCTAATAGTTCTGAGGTCGACTCCTGTTTCCTCCACCAGATCAACCGGCCGGATGAAACCGTTGGAACGCGCTGCAATCCTCAAAATTTCTTTCTCTACTTTAGTATATTGATGGCCTTCTCCACCCGTGGTTTTCAGCAGGCTGGGGATCAGCAGGGATTTCAGCAGAGAGATGGTCAGCTCGGGCACCGATTCGAGATCGTCATAGGGAACGGAAACAACGCGATATCCGGCAATCTGCAGATAAGTTTCCCTGTTCAGCTCCTGGCGGTACCGGGTCCTGTCGGTATTTTGCACATGGGGCCCGTACCCTTTGATCTCGATGGCAAACTTAACCTGTCCCGGCCTCCAGACAAAATCAACAAAATAAGGCCGCCCGCGCCAATC
The DNA here is from genome assembly GCF_000758625.1 of Paenibacillus sp. FSL R7-0273. NCBI lineage: Bacteria > Bacillati > Bacillota > Bacilli > Caryophanales > Paenibacillaceae > Paenibacillus > Paenibacillus sp. FSL R7-0273. Next base: position 1,864,312 of record NZ_CP009283.1, on the reverse strand, counting down.
CAAAACCTCATACTCCGGATGCAAATCATCCAGTTGTCCAAAAACCGGCCACCACACCCGCTCCAAAAACATCCGTTCGCCATGTCCATGCCCGCGTCCCAGCCTGTCCAGACGCTCACCGGTTCTCCGTTTCTTGTGGTACTGTATCCACTTCTGATGCTCCTCCATAAATCCCATATGTTAACCTCCCCCTGGACACAAAAAAAGTCCCGCACCCCAAATGATGGAGTACGGGACGTGCTTCGTCCGTTTGTTAAATTATAGTGCCGGGTCTTTGCTTTCGTCAATGAATGGTAGAAAGCTGCATTTCCTTGCATATCCTTATTAACCACTACTCCCCCTACTCATCCCCGCCCGTCACCTTCACCGGATACTCCCCCATCTCACTCCAGCGGCGGCGGAGCAAGTGCGCGGCAGCCTTGGGCTGCCTTTGCCGGGTGAATACGCCCTTCTTGTTGCCGCCCACCCGCGTGATTCCCTGCTTGGTGGCGAAATCGGCAAATGCCCATACATGCTCGCCGATTACAAAATCCAGCCGGTCAAACACATTATGATACCGGGTAAGCAGCTCCTGCTGGTACTCCTCGGTGAACATCACCGGCGGGTCCTGGTGGAACCCGGCGATGGCATCTGCCCCATACTCGCTCATGATGACCGGCTTGCCGAAGGTGTTAAACCAGCCCTTCAGCTCCCACTCCACCTGATGCTCCACCAGCTCCAGCGCCCCCGGGTCCTGATACCACGAATAGTAACGGTTCACACAGATGACGTCAAAAAACTGCGAGACCCTGCACTTGTCCGGCAGCGGCCACTGCACAATCGTTATCGGGCGGTGCGGGTCCAGCCTGCGTGCGGTGCCGGCCAACTGGCGGAAGTAAGGCACGGACTCCTCCTGAAAATTAGCCGCTTCATTGGCCAGGCTCCACATGACCACAGACGGATGGTTTTTGTCACGGGCAATAAGGTCTGTCAGCACTTCCAGATGATGAGCCAGTGTCTCATCATTGGCCTTGTCCGGGGCATACACCTTGTCATTATAGTTGAAAAAGGTGAACCCCACCGCCGGAGCCTCGCCGATAACGACAATCCCCTCCCGGTCGGCCAGATCGAGCAGCTCCTCGGCATACGGATAATGAGAGGTACGGAAGGAGTTAGCATTCATCCAGCGCAGCAGGTTCATATCCTTCACATTGACAGCCTGATCCAGTCCCTTGCCCCTGATGTCACTGTCCTCGTGCTTCCCGAAGCCTTTGAAATAAAAGGGCTCCCCGTTGATCAGGAATCGGGTCCCTTCCACTTTAACCGTCCGTATCCCGATCTGCAGCTGATAATGGTCTTCCCGTTCTCCGTCAGCACCCCATACTTCAGCGTGAAAAGAATACAGATACGCCTGCAGCGGCTTCCACAGCCGGGCGTTCTCTACGCGCAGGATGCCGGAGCTCCCTTTGCCGGAGGCTACTGTTACCCCGTCTTCATCCAGCAGCCGGACCGTGATCTCACCTTCAGGCCGTGAGGCTTCCACGGTATAATGAACAATCCCCGTCCCATCCTGTATATCTGCCGTTGTTGTTATATCCTTAATGTAGCTCTGTGAGGTCCGGTACAGCTTCACCGGCCGGTGCAGCCCGGCATAATTGAAGAAATCATGAAAATATTCCTGAACCCGGTAGCCCTCCGGGTGCTTCTCATCATCAAAGGTTTTAATCCGGCCCGGCGGCAGGGTCTGCCAGCTGAGCACATTATTTACCACGATCGTTACCCAATTCTCTTGACCATGTACAACCAGCTCCGTAATATCGGCCTCAAAAGGAAGAAAGCCCCCTTTATGCACCGCCGCTTCTACACCGTTGACCCATACAACCGCATGGTGGCAGGCGCTGCCCACCCACAGAACGATCCGGTCACCCGACCAGGAACGCGGAGCAATAAAGAACTGTTCGTACCAGACGTCTCCCATATGGTCCCGCAAGGCCGCATCCTGGGTGATGTCATTGTAGCTAGCGGGAACCGGCATAGGAATGGTGTCCTGAAGCGGCGCTTTGAACCATTCCTCCTCCCTGCCCTGATTGCCCGGTCCGGCTTGAAGCGCCAGATCCCCGACAGATCCTTGATCTCGCGCGTTAGCGTATCTTTTGGAAACAGCATGCTGCATTCACTCCAATCTTGTCTATTCCATATCTATTTATCCTTCAGGCACAAGCTGAACAGATATCTCATACTCTCTGCCGTCTTCATAAGGAAGCTCTGTACCGCTCCAGGCTTCACCATCCACAAGCACATTCGTTGTTCCCCTGCTGATCCGGTCAGGATTCTTTACTTCAATCCGGTATACCGCGTTACGGAACCTGCGCTCCACCCGGTAACCGGACCATTCCGCCGGAATACAGGGGTCTATGACCAGGCCGTCTGCCGTTGCTCTGATGCCAAGCGCATATTCCAGGGTAGTCCAGAGCATCCAGCCTACCGTACCTGTGGAGACATGATGGCTGGACTTGCCGTAGCTTGGCGAGTCAGCCAATCCGAAATAATAATTTGGTACAAAAATCGGCACCTGCCCGTTACGCTCCGGCGGATTGTCCCTGTTCGTCGGCAGCGTCCGGCAGATCGTCTCCCAGGCCGCCGTACCCCGCCCGGCGATGCAGTCAGCGAAAGCCTTGAACATGGAGGCATGGCAATAGACAGAGCCGTTCTCTGTCGTGCCCGCCAGCTTGAGGCTGATCCGGCCCCATTTCGGATTCCAGCCGCTGAACGGCGGCTCCAGCAGCCGCGGCCCGAACGGGGTATCCAGACTGTCGATCGCTGCAAAGCATTTCTCAAGCCGCTCCCCGTCCGCGATCCCGCTCATTACTGCCCAGGTCTGGGTGTTCAGGAACAGCTGCCCTTCCTCGTCCCGGGCTGTTCCCAGCGGCACGCCGTTATCATCGAACCCGGCAATGTACCATTCACCGTCCCAGCAGCTGGTATTCACCGCTTCCGCCAGCCTTACAGCCGCCGACCGGAGGCGCTCTGCACCTTCCGTATCACCAAGCCGTTCACAGAACGGCAGAAGTCCGCGGATGCCATAGACCAGTGCCATCGTGTTCCAGACCGACTCGCCGCGGCCCAGCCGGCCGGGGCCGTTGATCGGATCATTCCAGTCGCCGTCACCCATCAGGCAAATGCCGTGTTCCCCGGTCGCACCCACCATATAGTCCGCTGCGAGCACCAGATGCTCATAAATGGAAACGGTATCATTTGAATCCTTGAAAGCTACCTGCCGGTGCAGCAGCTCCGGGGCTCCACTCTGATTCACCAGCGCAACCATGCAGATGATCAGCCAGACCGGACCGTCTGTATGCTTTAGGAGGCACAGATTTTTGGGCGGTGACCCGTCCGTCATAATCCACTGCTGAATAAAGCCGTTTTTTTCCTGGCCCTTAAGCACAGAGATCATATACTCTGCCGCTCCTGCCGGGTCAATCAGCGCATAGCCTAGAGCATCCTGCAGCTGGTTGCGGACCGGGCAGTAATTGGACATGCGGTTCGTTCGGGTCTGCATGACGATCTGTTTTTTGAGCCAGATATTCATAAAAGAATTAACGTTCTCATCCGGAGTTTCTATCTGGAACGCGCCGTTGATCCGCTCCCAATACTCCAAAACCTCCTTATGCAGAACATCAAAGCCCTTAGCAGTCAGCCTAGCCTTATTTGCAGCTGCCTCTTCAAGCGAATGGGCACAGCCGATTACAAAACGGCTTACCGCAGCCTCTCCCGGCTGAAGCGTAATCCGCTGCTGCATCGCACCCGCCGGATGCTCCGCCTCCGCCCGCTGCCCCGAACAGCTTCCATTCCGCACAGCTGCCGGCAGCTCATAAATGTCGTCACCGCCAAAGAAGGTGCGCTGGCTGCAGTCATAGGAATCTGCCTGCCGGTCAGAATAGACATAGACAACGTTGGTATGATCGTCACAGCCGGCTTTTTGCTCATAGGTCACATGATAGGGAAAAGAATACGCAGAGAGAATCTGCGTCTCTTCATCAAAGTCGCATTTACTTCCCATGACGCCGCCGTTCTCCAAGGAAAACGCCGTGAACAGTGATAACTCTCTCGGCTCTGCCCCGGCATTCCTAAGCGTCACTGTCCAGACTTCCTGCTGGCCTTCACGCGGGACAAACACATGCACGGAGGTTTCAATCCCATGGGTACTGGTACGGATTTCGCTGTCCGCCAGGCCATGAATGCACTCATAAGCATCCGGTTCACTCTTCAGCGGCTGATACAGCGGTGCCCAAGCCTGCCCTGTCCCGTGATCCTTCACATAAAAAAAGCGGTAGCCCCGCGTAATAGCACGGTGCCGTGGCTCAAAAGCCACACTGTCCCCCTGCCCGGTCTGGGAAACCTCCATATAATAGGAATCATTAAATAAATAGTTGAACCACCTTGCCGGTGTCCGGGGTGTCGTGATGACATACTGGCTGCCATTATCCTTAAAAAACCCATAGGGTCCGCTTCTGCTCAATTGCAATGCACACCTTTCCTGTTCGCTGTAGACCCCGGCGACATTCCGCTGCTATTCCGTCAGATTATTCCGGTATTGGCCCGGTGTGATCCCCTCCATCTTGCGGAAATAGCGGATAAAATTCGCCGGGTTATTATATTTCAGCTTCATGGCAATTTCGGTAATCGTCAGGTCCGTTTCCTTCAGCCATCTTTTGGCTACGGTCAGCCGGTATTGCGCCAGGTAGTCGGTAAAGCTGATGCCGGTCTCCTGGCGGAATACCCGGCTTATATATTGCGGATGATAATTCAGCCTCGCAGAGCATTTTTCCAGCGTCAGATCGGTGTCAAAAGCCTCCGCAATCAGCTGCTTCACCTCTTCGGAAATGCTGGTGAACTGATTTCTCTGCCGCTCTTCAAGCAGCCCGACGGCAGGCCCGACAAGCGTGTCATTGAACCATTCCTCTATATCACGGGGACTGTGCATGCCGAGCAGCTCCTCGAACAGCGAATCCCCGTCAGCCTTAAGCTGATGATGCGAAATGCCGGAATCCTGCAGCAGCCGGATGAGATCCATCAGCAGCCGCACCAGCGACATCTGATACTCCTGATGATCATATTCCTCGCTTGCGAGCGCATTCATCATTAAGGATAAGGCTTCCGCCGCACGCTGCCGGTCCAGCGACTTGATCGCTCCGGTCAGCTCATCTTCAAGGGTTTTGGGATAGATGATTTCCTTGCGCCGGGCAGGCTGGACATCCTCAATAAACAGGATAACCTCCTCGCCCAATCTGGCCCGGTATTTCAGCGCATTCTCGCCTTCCTCATACCCGCGGCTCACCTCCGGCCATGCTGTACAGGAGCGGCTGATGCCGATGCTGGCCTGCAGCTGCAGATAGCTTTTTACGGAAGCCTGCACCTCAGCAGCTCTGGCGTATACAGCTTCCTTAAAAGCCTCCTCCGACTGCGTCTTAGTACCAATCAGCATGACAACAGACTCGCGGATTACAATCGGCGGCAGCCGGTCCCCTTCAGGAACCACTTCAAGCGCGATATTGCTGACCGCAAACAGCAGCAGATCCCTGTCCTGCTCTGTAAAACGGCTGCTGTCGAGCCGGTCAATCTGCACTAGCAGCACCCGCATAAGCGTCCAGCCACCGGTATAGCCGTATCCGTAATCCGCCAGCCGTTCCTGTATCCCCTGGGACCTTGCTTCGCCCAGCAGCATTTTGCGGACCAAAAACTCTGCCAGCTGCTGCTGCTGTCCGGCCAGCTCGAACCTCAGCTTGCTCTGATCGGACAAAAGGCCCTGAATGCGGTCGGAGATGGCGGTGAACTCATCTTTTTTGGGCCGCGGCTCTTTGTCCGGCAGCAAAGACCGGTATATCGACCTTACCGGGGTATACATCCGCCGTGACCCGATCAGCGCTGTAAGCACGGTAGCGGCAAGCACGCCGAGGCTGATGAGAATGGATGTCCTTCCGATAGCAGTTGCCTCACGCGTCACCGCCTGTGTAGGAACAACCGAAACATAAGTCCATCCGTTATACCCGGATTTACGGAAGGAGATAGAGGCCTTGCTCTCTCCGGCCATGCCGCTGAAAACTCCGTTAGCCTCCGTCTGCGCTCTGACCGCTTGAATGTAAGGCTCCTCTGACAGATCCTTACCCAGCAGCGAGGAATCCGGATGGGTAATGACCCGGCCGTCCTCATCCAGAATGAACACATCGCCCATGCCCGGATCGCTGTCAATCAGATCGCTGAGCTGCTGGGCGGACATTACTACCGCTATCAAGCCCCGCGGTCTGCTGGCGTTGATCGGCCATTTTTTCAGATTAATGACGGCATGGTTCAGCTCGACCATCCCCTCCGCCCCCTGGATGCTCGCTGAATTGCCGCTGACCCACATCGAGCCGTTAGGCATGCCGGAGAATGAACGGAGCTTCTCCTTCAGCCCCGGCTGATTGTAGGCGTCAAGGCCCGAGTTGGTAATTAGCCAATCCTGCTCCAGACTGTACAGATACACATCCTTGATGCCCAGCTCGAACGTCTGGATTGAAGAGAGATGCTTATACAGCTCGTGAATGATTTCCATGTCGTCTATATCAAGCTTTGTCGCAATCGCCTTGGTCACTATGGGCAGCCCGAGCAGCTGTGTCGTGGAAAAATCGATCATTTTGAGCGTCTGCTCCACCCGCAGCTGGCTCTGCCTGAGCACCTGGGAGTTACGTTCCTCGACCTGCTGCAGCACCGATTGGGAGGAGTAGTGATAGGAATACCAGCCTAAGATCAGCACCGGAAAAGCACCGATCAGTAAAGTAAGTATGATTAATTTCCGCAAGTAGCTCGATATCCGCATAACCCACTACCCCCGCAATCGTTTGTTGCCTTTATTTTAGCATATGGGGATTTTTATTAACGGCATGAACAGGCTATTTGTCAACACTATTGTCCGTTCGCCTGATTGTAAGCCGCCGTATATTCCTCAATGACCTTCGAGCCGCCGTCCTGCTCCCATTTGGCTACCGCCGCATTCCAGCCGTTCTCGTCAAGATCGCCCATGATGAAGCGCACCCGGGCATCGTCAATGATTTTGCTGAGCTCTGAGCCGCGTTCACTGTACGTGTCAGAAATGTATGGCTGGATCGGATTGACCACGGCGATTTCGGCATTCTTTTTCCACATCTCATCACGCAGATGCACCAGCGGTTTGCCGTAAGTCACCACCTTATCTCTTAACACAGCCAGCTGGGAGGAATCGCCCATCCCATATTCGGCCAGCATTTTCGGGTCCGTTGTCTTCACGTAGTTTCCGTTATCCAGCGTGAACTGGCGGCCTTCCAGCCCGTTGACCAGCATGTTCTGCATATCGTCGTCGGATACTTTGTCAAAAAAGTTCAGTACCGCCTTGAGGTCCGCCTCCGTCTTCACCGACGTCTTCGGAATCATGAAAGTCCCGTATGAGCCCGACCCGCCCGGACTGCGGAGCCCTGCCGGACCCTCGAGCGCGTTAACCATAGTAATTGCACCGGTTGGTGTCACCTTCTGGACGCTTTCTTCAATGCCGTTGGCATCGTTCAGGTTGGCAACCCATGCCCCGGCTTTACCGGCATTAATCATCTGCTTGCCGTCTTTGACCACCGCGAAATCCAGGTTGATCAGCTTCTCGTCATAGAGCTTCTTGTAGAACTTCATCGTCTCCAGAAAAGCGGGCGACAGATGCGCCGGGCTTGCCTTGCCGTCCTTGATCTCCCAGTCGGCCGGACCGCCCATCCAGGTCAGCACCGCCCGCCAGCCTGACGCAACCTGCTGCTCGGCGAGGCCGATCGTATCGGCTTTGCCGTTTTTGTCAGGGTCATTATTCACGAATGCCTTCAGCACCTCGTAGAACTCATCAATCGTCTTGGGCTCCTGCAGGCCCAGATTATCCAGCCAGTCCTTGCGCAGCATCAGGCCGTCCCGGGCCAGATCCCGTGCGCGGTAAATCCCGTATACCTTACCGTCAATGGAGATGGCATTCAGGGCCACATCGTCCATCCGGCTCAGGTTCGGGTAATCCTTCAGGTAAGGCCCAAGCTCCCAGAACATCCCGGAGCGCGCTGAATTCACGATGTAGGGAAGCTTCTGGTCCAGCACCAGCACAGCACTCGGCAGCTCGCCCGAGGCGACTGTTGCGCTCAGCTTATCGGAGTAGGTGGTCGACGGCACCCAGGTGATGCTGAGGTCCGTATTGGTCCGTTCCTCCAGCTGCTTATACAGCTCACCTTCCGGGTCCATCGGCTCCGGGTTATAGCTGGTCAGCATCATGGACATTTTGAACGGCCCCTCGGCGGCGGGTGTGCTGCTGTCTCCGCCCTGTGCGTTCCCGGCCGCATTGTTATTTCCGCTGCAGGCGGACAATGTTCCCAGCACGAGCAGCGCTGAAATGGCGGTCATTGCTTTTCTTTTTAAGCTTAGAGCCCCTTGGTTTGTTGTCATTGTTATGTTCCTTTCTTGACTGTGTTGTGTTTCGTTCTGCGGTCGAAATATTTAGTTGGATTTTCGGCACCTAATCTCTGTTGAATTGCCTGCATGATGAGATTAGTTGGAATTAATCCGCTTACATTTCAGGTTACGGGCATCCGGGCGGCTTAGCGGCCGAATTAGGTTACCTATTTACACTTAAACCGCTTTAAACGGGCGATTTTTTAAAATTAGATGATCTTTTTCCACCTAATTGAGAATCCGGGAGACAGGCGTCACGACACCAGTGCACCCTTATCCTAAGAAAGTCCGGCGTCGCAGCGTCCCGCCAAGTTCCGGCGGCAGGGCATTACGCTGGCATCCAGCCTCCCTCAACCCTTAACCGATCCCAGCAGCGCGCCCTTGGCAAAATGCTTTTGCAGGAACGGGTATACGATCAGAATCGGGACGGTGGAGATGACGATGACCGCCATTTTAACAGCCTGGTCCGGCGGAATAAAGTTACTCTCAAGTGATGAGGTATCCCCGAGGCTGCCGCCCTGGGACAGCATGACGATCTGCCGCAGCAGCACCTGAATCGGCCACTTGGTCGAGTCGTTAATATACAGGATGGAGCTGAAATACGTGTTCCAGTGGCCTACGGCATAGAACAGGGAAAAGGTAGCCAGCGCCGGCAGGGACAATGGAATGACGATCCGCAGCAGGATGCCGGGGTCGCTGGCACCGTCGATTTTGGCCGACTCCTCCAGATCCGGCGGAAGCTGCTGAAAGAAGCTGCGGATAATGATCAGGTTAAAGGCGCTAATCGCACCCGGCAGCAGCAGCGACCAGTACGTATCGAGCATGCCCAGCTCCTTGACGACCAGGAAGGTCGGGATCATCCCTCCGCTGAACAGCATCGTAAAGATGATCAGAAGCTGGATCGGCGAGCGGAAATCCATATCCCTGCGGGACAGCGGATACGCCATCAGGCAGGTCAGTGTAATATTGATCAGCGTACCGACAATGGTGATGAAGATAGTAACCCCTAGACTCCGCATCAATGTGCTGGTCGAAAAGATGTATTTGTACGCCTCCAGTGAAAACTCGGTCGGGAAGAGGATGAACCCTTTTTCCAGCAGCTCCCGCTGGGTGGCAAATGAGCCTGCAACAACATAGATGAACGGAATAATAGTGACCAGCGCGATTACTGCCAGAACGATGATATTGAAAATATCGAACAGCCGGCTGGCCCATGATGTTTCTTTTACCACAATTCTACCTCCTTTCGGATGATTTGCTTAGAGAATTCCTTCCTCGCCAAAACGTTTGGCTATAAAGTTAGAGCCGAATACCAGCACCAGTCCGACCACGGACTTAAACAACCCGACCGCCGTACTGTAGCTGTACTCCCCCTGCGATATCCCGGTGGTATACACATAGGTATCGAACACTTCACCGACCTCACGGTTGAGCGAGTTCAGCATCAGGAAGATTTGCTCAAACCCCGTATCGAGGAAATTCCCCAGCCGCAGGATCAGCAGAATAATAATGGTGGAGCGGATGGCCGGAAGCGTGATATGCCAGAGCTGGCGCATGCGTCCTGCCCCGTCGATTTTGGCAGCCTCATAGAGCTGTGTGTCTACTCCCGCCAGCGCCGCGAGGAAGATAATTGTGCCCCACCCGGTTTCCTTCCACATCACTTCACCCGTTATGAACGTCCGGAACCAGCCGGGACTAAGCAGGAACTGGACCTTTTCCCCGCCCATGGAGGCGATCGCCTCATTGACCAGACCGCCTTCGGTGGTGAAAAATAGGTAGGCAATTGAAACGATGACGACCCAGGACATAAAGTGAGGGATGTAGACCATCGTCTGAATCCATTTTTTGTAGGCCTGCGACCGCAGCTCGTTCAGCATCAGCGCCAGAATGATCGGCAGCGGAAAGAAGAACAGGATGTTGTAGGCGGCCAGAATGAACGTATTGCTGAGCAGCTTCCAGAACAGCGGGTCCCCGAAAAAGCGGTTAAAGTGCTTCAGCCCCACCCACTCACTGTCCACAAAGCCCAGAAAAGGCTGGTAATTCTTAAAGGCGAGCAGCAGGCCGTACATCGGCACATATTTGAAAATAATAAAATACAGCAGCCCGGGCAGAAGCATGATATACAGCCATTTGTTGCGGACCATCCGTCTCAGCCTCTGCCTGCGGTACACATTTGTTATTGTCGGCTTCGAAGCCGCGATAGGATTTCCCATGTTCCTTCCCCATTTCCAGCATTGCTAAGGATTAATTGCCGGGATACAGCACCTGATCCTTCAATGCGTTGAATTGCCCGGTCGAGCGGTTATAGATCTGATACCAGCCGTTGTCATCCCATACCGAGAAGGCAAATCCTCCCGAGACCGCTTTACTCGCAATCTGCCGGTAGGAATCAAGCAGCGTATCGGTGATAACACCCCGGTGCTCGTACCCGAATTCGCCCATATATACCGGAATGCCGTGCACGTCTGCGAACTCTCTTTTTACATCGTCTACCCGCTTCAGATGGTCTGCCAGATTCGGATAATACGAGTGGTAGGTGCCGATGACAAAACGGTCCTCTCCCTCACCCGGCAGGTCCAGCGGATTGCGGTACGTATCATACAGGCCCCAAGCGCTGTTGTAGTTGTATCCGCCAAAAATAAGATTCCGCTGAGCGTGCGGCTGCGTGCCGTTTACGGTAAAGCTGCGGATCGCCGCATACGCCCGTTTGTTGAGCTCGATGACGCTTGCCTTGGCCGCCGCCCCGGTGTTCATGCTCAGATGCGGCTCATTGAACAGCTCGAACAGCAGCGTCTCCGGCGCATCCTTGAACAGCCCGGCGATTCCCGTCCAGATCGTCTCCAGCCTTTGCATATTGCTCTCAAAAGCAGGCTCCCCCTGCAGCGCGCTCATCGCCCATTCTTCATGATGCGTGTTGATGATCAGGATGACCGGCTGTTTGTTCTGGCTTTTCCGCACGGTATTTACATCGTTCAAGACATAGTCTACCAGCTGTTTTACCGTTGCTACATTCGGGGCGCTGGCTGAGAAATGCCCCTGCTCATCTGCCGTCGAAGCGTATTTCGTTCCCCGTCCGCCCCAGTTCACCGGAATCCGGATGTTCGTGTAGCCCGCAGCGATAAAAGCGTCTACCGTGTTCTTCACATCCTGATAGCTCTGGCTGTTCCAGTTCCCTTCGAACGTGTTGCCAAGGTTGGTTCCCCTGCCCATCAGGGCCACCATCGGCTTCGCTTCTATAGACTGGAAAGCTACCGTTCCCGGCGTCCCTTCGGCACTTGCCGCGCCGCCGCTAATGAATAATGAAAGGAACAGGCTTGTGCACAGGAACCACGTCAGCGCAGGGTGTTTTTTTAGATTAGATGACATTCATACAGCCTCCTTGGATTGGGATTTCACCTCATCATGTACAGGAAAGCGTATTCATTTGAAAGCCGCACAGAGAAGTACATCTTTCTGTACAGCACCTTCGGGCAGCAGCTGCTTGCTCTGCCACCAATATAGTGTAGCTGCGGAATTGCCGTCTATAGTCATCTTAGTACCAGTCTAAAACCCTTGCTGCTGCTGGCTTTAGAGCACCCGGCTGTTCATTTCACACCCTCGGGTTGTCATTTCACCAGACAGTTAAGGGCACACCGTTCCCCTGGAAAAAGCTGAAAAGCCCCGCAACGTGATGCTCTCGCGGATGCTGACTCAGGTACTTTGCGGGCACCCTAGAAGTTCCTTTCTGCCCAAAAAGCCCCGCATCGCGGAGCTTGGGTTCGGTACATATAGGTCAGTACATATAGCCGGTCTGCATTATACAGTTACTCTGTAAGCATCTACCATGACAGTTGAGCCGTTAATTCTCAGTGTCCCGTTGTAATACCCCCGGTCGCCGCTTGGCTTACATTTATAATCGCCCGAGCAGCCGGTCACGAAGAATTTGGTCTTGCTGAAGCCCGGATAAATATTGGTCAGCTTGCGGAAGAACTTATGGCCGTGATGAGTAAAAACCGCCAGTACCTTATCCCTCACCTTATCGGGGATCGCCGCAAAAAACTTCGCCGTCTCCGCCGCGCTGAGCACATGGCTGGATTCCACTGTAATCCCGCTGATCTGGAGCGGCCAGTGGAAGTCGATTATATAATAGTAGCGGTCATCCAGGTTTTTGAGCAGATTGATACTGTCAGCCGAAAAGCTTCCCAGCGCACAATCCAGCCACACATACCGGACCAGCCCCTGGGTGCCGGGAAAATTCATCCGTCCGGTTACTGCTCCAAGATACTTGGTGAACAGCGCCCGGGTGCTGGCCTCCCAGTTTCCGATTGAAGCTTTGTAGGGGATGCTGCCGAGCGTGGCAGTGACGATATTTTTAAAATCCCTGTAATATGTGTCCGCGTCCTTCCCGTGATTCGCCCCGGCCTGCGTATTGTCCCCGCCGAAAATGAAAAAACGTTTATTCCCGCTCCCCGCCGCCTTAGGCAACAAATCTTTGAAAATAGCTGAGCTGTTCGCATAGCCCACATGGCTGTCGCCGATTACGGAAAAATCCACAGTGTAAGCCTTTGCCTTGCGCCTCAGGCCTGGCTGGGGCTGTTTGGACTGTGGAGAGGAGCCGCTTAGCTTCTTTTTTAAGCTGGGGCTTAGCTTGGAGAGTAACCGTGTTCTTGCAGATTGGGTACGCCGCTTCCCCGCTGACGACTTCCGTTTCATTTATACCACCTCTTCAATATGGAGATTGAATCTAGTAGCATGTTATTCGGCTCAGAGGGGAAGCTCTTGGACTGGACTGTATTATATAGAAGGAAAAGATTACGGGTTGGCCGGGGGCGGCCTGCCTTTGGCGGAATCAGAGGCACTTTTGCCTCTCATTTCGGCGTCCGGCCGACTTTTGGCGGAATCAGAGGCACTTTTGCCCTTCATTTCGGCGTTCGGCCGACTTTTGGCGGAATCAAGGGCATTTGTGCCTCTCATTTCGGCGCCCGGCCGACTTTTGGCGGAATCAGAGGCACTTTTGCCTCTCATTTCGGCGTCCGGCCGACTTTTGGCGGAATCAGAGGCACTTTTGCCCTTCATTTCGGCGTTCGGCCGACTTTTGGCGGAATCAAGGGCATTTGTGCCTCTCATTTCGGCGTCTGGCCGACTTTTGGCGGAATCAGAGGCAGTTTTGCCCTTCATTTCGGCGTCCGGCCGACTTTTGGCGGAATCAAGGGCATTTGTGCCTCTCATTTCGGCGCCCGACCGACTTTTGGCGGAATCAGAGGCATTTTTGCCCTTCATTTCGGCGTTCGGCCGACTTTTGGCGGAATCAGAGGCATTTTTGCCCTTCATTTCGGCTTCCGGCCGACTTTTGGCGGAATCAGAGGCATTTTTGCCCTTCATTTCGGCTTCCGGCCGACTTTTGGCGGAATCAAGGGCATTTTTGCCCTTCATTTCGGCGCCCGGCCGACTTTCGGCGGAATCAAGGGCATTTTTGCCCTTCATTTCGGCGTCCGGCCGACTTTCGGCAGAATCAAGGGCATTTTTGCCTCACATTCGGTAGCCGGCTCAATCTACCATAGTCCGTTATTCATTATGGAAGGAACATATTCATAGCGGCAGATCCTGCTGCTTCCGCTCGCCGGGACAGGCCTTAGTTTCCCCTTTTCACACAGCCGGGTTAAGGATTTACGTATAGTGCGCGGATGAACCCTCAGCCCGTTCGCTAAATCTACAGGACGGATCATCCCGTTCCATCGTACCACTGCACGCATAATGTCCCTCTCCAGTCTGGTGTAGTGATGCTCTAACTCATCAGTATTTATCAGCAAACTTGGAGCCAGTAAGGACTTGAACAACGAAATGGTCAGATCCGATGCCGATTCCAAATCATCATAGGGAACCGCAACTACCTGATAACCTGCTATTTGCAGATATGTTTCCCGGTTGAGCTCCTGCCTGTACCTGGTCCGATCGATTTGCTGTACATGCGGGCCATAGCCTTTTACCTCTATAGCTACCTTTATCTCCCCCCGTTTCCACACAAAATCAACAAAGTACGGCCTTCCCCGCCAGTCCGAGACCTCATACTCAGGATGCAAATCATCCATATGACCAAAAATCGGCCACCATACCCGCTCAACAAAAATCTTTTCGCCATGGCCGTGTCCACGCTCAAGACGGTCCAGCCGTTCACCGCTCCTCCGCTTCTTATGAAAAACAAGCCATTTCATATGCTCTTCAGCAAATCCCATTACTCTCTTCCCCCTTTTAACACAAAAAAGTCCCGCACCCCAATAAGCTTAGGAGTGCGGGACGTTCTTCGTCCGTTTGGTTTGATTATAGATTTGGCGCTTCACTCCGTCAAGGGTGATTATTTAGAGTAAAGACAATATCCCATATGGCCGGCTAACGGGTTGGTGCTGGTGTTGATGTTGGTGTTGGTGTTGGTGGTGGTGGTGGTGGTGTTGGTGTTAGTGTTAGTGTTGGTGTTAGTGTTGGTGTTGGTGTTAGTGTTGGTGTTGGTGTTAGCGTTAGTACTGGTGCTGGTGGTGTTGGTGTTGGTGTTGGCGGCGGGGTTGGCTTCGCTGTTGGCCTCGGTGTTGGCGTTAACGTCGGGGCGTTGAGGTTGCATCAAAAAAAAACCGGACCTTAAGATTTCCCAATCTTAAAATCCGGTTTACATCATATTAGTCCTGCTAATCCTGTCACTCCTGTTAGTCCTGCTGTTATACCTGCAAAATGTATTCTGCCGGAATAATCAGCCTTTTACCGCAGAGCCTACCGTCATCGCCCGCTCCACCTGCTCACTCAGCAGCAGATAAACAAGTACCATAGGAAGCGAAGCAATCGTCATTACTGCCCCCATCGCTCCCCAGTCTGTGCTGTAAGAGCCCTGGAAAAAGAGCAGGCCGAGCGGCAGTGTTTTCATATTTTCATCCGAAATCAGAATGTAGGCCAGAGTGAACTCGTTCCAGTTGTTCAGGAATTGGAAAATCGCGATCGTAGCAATCGCCGGAAGCGCCAATGGCAGAATAACCCGGCCAAACAGCCGGTAGATGCTGGCCCCATCAATGCAGGCTGCCTCCTCTATTTCCCGGGGAATGCTCACTAGGAATCCGTAGAACACCATCGTAGAGAACGGCAGACCGATAGCTATATAGGGAATGATTAGTGCTCCGTACGTATTGGTAAGGTGGAAATCACGCACAAGAAGGGCCAACGGAATCATAATTACCTGCAGCGGCATGAACATTCCGACAATCATATACGTTCTGACCGCCGAGCGGAATTTCCACTGCATCCGTGCTACGGCAAAAGCGAACATCAGGGCCAGCAGCAGAATAAACAGCGTGGATATAATAGAAACGATGAAGCTGTTCATAAAATAGCGCGGAATATTAAACTGTGTCCATGCGTTCACATAGTTTTCGAACCGGAAATGGGTCGGGAAGCCGAACGGGTTGGTGACGAAGATTTCGTCATTATTTTTCAGAGAATAGGAGATCATCCAGAACAGCGGGTAGACAGAGACAATAAAGTACAGCCACAGCGGAATTTGCAGCAGGAAGCTGCCAATGGACCGGAATGTAGTTTTTGAGTTCATGTTGTGCTCCTTTCCATTAAGCATGCTGCCCGCGGTCGAATACTTTGTTAATGACAACAGTAGCTACAAGCGAGATTAACACGAGCAAAACTGATACAGCACAGGCATAACCATAATTGCTCTCCAGGAAGGCATAACGGTAGATCATAAAGGTCAAGGTGTAGTTCGTTGTTCCCGGACCGCCGTTAGTCATAATCAGCATCTGTACAAACGCCCCGATCCCGGAGGTGATGGCGATGGTGAAGCAGAATTTGAACGTCTCGCGCATCAGCGGCAGGGTTACATGCCAGTGAGCCCGCCATTTTCCGCAGCCGTCAATCGTTGCAGCTTCGAAGTAATCCTCAGGCACAGCTTTAACTCCTGCATACAAGAGCGAGAACTGGTACCCCATAAACTGCCAGGCGTTGACAAAAGCAATCGCAATAATTGACTGCGTCGGTGAAACCAGCCAGTTCTGCTGATAAGGAATGCCCAGCACATCGAACAGCTTGTTCACCAGCCCGTTCGTCGGGTCGTACATAGCGATCCATAATTGGCAGACAACGGTAACCGACAGTACAACCGGGATAAAATAAGCTGTCTTCAGCAGCTTGCGCCCGCGTACCCGCGGATTGGCGCAGACCAGCGCCAGAATGGTGCCAAGCCCGATCTGGAAAACAACCAGCACCAGGGCAAACAAAGCCCCGTTCTTAAGCGAAGTGGCCAGCAGCGGATCACTGAACAGCTCACGGTAGTTGGACAGGCCCGCAAAGGTTGCCGTGCTCAGCCCGTCCCAGTCATAGAAGCTGCGTACTACCGACTGCAAGACAGGGTAGATGAGGATAACACTGTATAATATCAGGGCAGGGAGCAGAAACAGCGCCAGTGCCGGTTTATTTCCCAAGTATTTATTCATGCGGTTCTTTCCCTCCATATTCCTGTTACAGCCTGACCCCGGGGCATGGGCCACAGGGTCGGGACTGCATCAGAATTCCTAAATTACTGATTTTCTTTGCCGAGCGTACGATTCAGGTTGGTGACAAAATCCTCTGCACTAAATCCGTCGACCAGCATATTCTGCGTGTTGTCGTTGACCGCATTTTGAATCTGGGTGTTGCTCAGCAGCTTCGCATATTCCTTGGCATTCGGCAGCAGCTCATCAGCGATCCGCTGCATCATAGCCGGTACATCGGAGGCGATTGGCTTGTCGGTTTTAGGCGAAATGATCGGGCTGCCCAGCTGGGTATATTTATACTCCGCTGATTTGGCTGCCAGGAAGGCGGCTACCTTAACAGCAGTTTCTTTGTTATCGCTTGCCGGAGATACAGCATAGCCCTGCGGGGAGCCCGCTCCCGCAATGTTAAATTTGGACGCCTCGTACGTGGCTTCGTCCTTAGCCGGCCAGTACATCCAGTCTACCTGGTCACCGAGTTTTTCGGCCGAGCTGTAGATTTCCCATTGGCCGTTGACGAACATGCCTGCACGCCCCTGATAGAATTGGGAGGACGCCTGGTCATAGTTCGTATTGGTTGCGTTGGCGTCGAACAATCCGGCCTGCTGCAGCTTTTCGAGCTGCTGTGCTGCTGTTACGAATGACTGCGGCAGCTCTGTCAGCCCCTGCTGATCCAATGCGCCGAAGCCGGCAGCCTCCTCACGGGTTACGAGACCGTTGTAGAACGCGGAAGTGATCCATTTTTCTTTTGCAAAAATCGACATCGCCACATAGCCCGCTTCCTTCAATTTACCGGCTGCAGCCGCCAGCTCGTCGTAGGTCTTGATTGGGGTGGCAATGCTTAATTCTTCAAAGATGGTTTTGTTGTAATAGATCACCTGGAACTCAATGCCGGTGTCGGGATAGGCGTATACATGACCGTCCGGAGCAATCAGGCGCGATTCTACGCCCGGGTTCAGGCTGTTTTTGTAATCGGTGGTGGCCTCGTAATCATCCAGCACTTCTACATTTTTGGATTTGGCAAAAGTCTGCAGTGTCGCCCAGTCTGTGAAGTAAATATCAGGCATGTTTCCGGTTGCAGCATAGGTCTTCAGCTTCTGGTTGCCGTCCTGCACCGCCGGGTCCAGCTCGATCTCCACCTCCGGCATTTCCTTCTTCAGCTCTGCTACCGCGTAATCAAACGGCCCTTTGGTATCATCGTCAAAATGCTGGGCATACACCTTCAGTTTGACTGCACCGCCCTCTGCCGGCGTATTGGCAGCCGCGCTGTCGTCGGAAGCTGCATTATTGCCACCGCAGGCTGAGAGCACCAGTGTCATGGAAAGCGTTATCAATATTGCACTTAAACCTTTGCGCTGATTATTCATTGTTGTATCCCCCTCGTGCGAGTATATGTCTTTAGGCCAGGCTGTGCTTGCTACATTCACATTATAGCCTCAGGCCGCTGCTGATCTTAAGGCACTAAACGGGCATTACCCGTAAAAAACGGGACAAAAAGAAAAGTCACCCCTGTGGGGTGACGAGATCATTCCGCCAACTGGCCCGCTTTGGGCGGAATCAAAGGCATTTTTGCCTCTCATTTCGCCAACTGGCCCGCTTTGGACGGAATCAAAGGCATTTATGCCTCTCATTTCGCCCATTGGCCCGCTTTCGGCGGAATCAAAGGCATTTATGCCTCTCATTTCGCCAACTGGCCTGCTTTGGGCGGAATCAAAGGCATTTTCGGTGAGACCCCCTTATCCCGGAGTCCTCAGTATAAAACCGGTACTTGTCGTAGCTATGCTCTTTATTTCGCTTTTTTCCTCGGCCAGAAGAAGGCGGACCGGTCTTCTAGGCCCATGACCCACTCTGAAAATTCAACCGGTGGCATGTTGCGAAGGCTGGTGTGCATTCTCCGGTTGTTGTAGAAATCCATGTACCGGTCCACGGCTTCATAGGCCTCGTCGAACGTTTCGAATGCCTCTTTACGGAACAAATCCCGATCAATATTACTGTGGAACGATTCAATAAAAGCATTTAAATCCGGTGTTCGAGGCGGAATGCGTTCATGAGTCATTTCCCAGCTTTCACACATGTCACCAAACAGGTGGCTGACGAACTGTGGGCCGTTGTCGGTGCGGATCACCGGGCGTGCACTGTCCTGGGCGCAGTGCTGCTCCATGGCGCGTCCCAGCGTCTGGCAGGCGTGCTTGGCCTCACACGACGATCCGCGGTGGTAGCCGACGATGACACGGGTAAACACATCGATAATGCTCAGGACGAAGAAATGCCGGTCCCGGCCCGCCACGTACCCGTACTTAATGTCCATCTGCCAGAGCTGACCCGCTCCGGTAATAACCCGGTTCTCCGGCAGCTTCCGGGGATGCTTAAAGCGCTTGTGACGCTGGGGCTGCAGGATCTCCAGCGCCTGACACAGCCGGTAGCTTTTCTTGTGATTGAGCTTAAGGCTGTGCTGGTTCCATAAGCACTTGGCCAGGAGCTTGTACCCGTACACGTGCTCTTCTCCAGCGACCAGTTCCAGAAGCATTTCCTGGATCTGCCCGTCGCTAATCTTCTCTCCAGACTCGGTCAGGGAATAGCCGGGTACGGGTCTTCCGCGCCCCTGAGGTACGGCCTGGGCATCCTGTGACTTGCGTTTCTTACGGTCGTAATACGTAGACTCTGCTAGCCCCACGAGACGTAGTACCAACGCTGCTTTATTCCCCTGCTTAATGAACATATCGGCTACCTCGATTTTTTCGGATAAGCAGGGGTTGGCTTTTTTAGCAGTTCACGCAAAATCTCAATCTCTAGCTCCTTTTCACCGAGGATCTTCACAGCCTTCTCGTATTTCTGCTCGACATCCAGCAGGCGTTTCAGTTCCTCCACCTGATCTTGGGGATACGGATGATCTTGTTCCCCATGGGCTTCCCGGTAATCTCTCACCCACTGATTCACCGTCGATGGGGTCACTCCATACTTTCGGGCAACCACCGCTGCCTTAATGCCAGACAACACCTCTTGCGCGGCCTTCTCTCTTGTTCCTGTTAAGTGTCCCATACCGTTCATCCTCCTCCTGTATCTAGTCTACATTTTTGTGGGGGAGGACTCCAACTTCTTTAGGGGGCTGTGGAGTTTTTGCCTCTCATTCCGCCCATTTGGCCGTTTGCGGCGGAATCAAAGGCATTTATGCCTCTCATTTCGCCCATTGGCCCGCTTTCGGCGGAATCAAAGGCATTTTTGCCTTTCATTTCGCCAGCTGGCCCGCTTTGGGCGGAATCAAAGGCATTTATGCCTCTCATTTCGCCCATTGGCCCGCTTTCGGCGAAATCAAAGGCATTTGTGCCTCTCATTTCGCCAACTGGCCTGCTTTCGTCGGAATCAAAGGCATTTTTGCCTCTCATTCCGCCAACGGGCCCGCTTTCGGCGAAATCAAAGGCATTTTTGCCTTTCATTCCGCCCCTGGGGCACGGAAAACGGGAGCTAAGAGGGCTGCTGCATTCTGCCGGAGCTGTTGTGACTTGGCGTGAGAATAAGCCTGGTGCGCCGCCCCCTGCCTGGCAGGCTGGCGGCAGCCGCCAGCAGGTACAATCGCCGCCCGTGCCCGGCGCACCCGGGCTACTTCCGAACCAGCTGCTCATATTCGGTCGGGGTTACGCCGAAGCGTTTTTTGAAGCTTTTGCTGAAATAGCTCGGGTCCGCATAGCCGACGCTCTCGGAGATGTCGGCCAGTCTGCGGTTGCCGCCGAGCAGGAGCTCGCGGGCTTTTTTCATGCGGATGTGGGTGATGTGGTCGACAATCGAATGGCCTGATTCCTTGCGGAAGACGCGGCGCAGGTAGCTGGAGTCCACATATACACCGCCTGCCACCTGCTCAGCCGACAGCTCCGCATCTGCATAATGCTGCTCAATATAGCGGATCGCTGCGGTGAACAGGCTGGATGCCTTGGTCGGCTTCACATCCTCCGTCAGCTGGATGACCCTACGGTACAAGGCAGTCAGCCACTCCTCTGCCTCGTCCCAGGAGGTGCAGGCCTTCAGCCTGTCATAGGGTGCTTTGTCCTCACCGCTGTCCCAGACCCGGCTGTACGAAAACCCGCGCTCCCCGGCAAAGGTTAAAGCCAGTGAGAGCAGCCCCATCATCATCGCGTCCGCGTACTCGTCTCCCCAGGTGCTGCCGCGCAGCTGTCTGACCGCTTTGCGGACCTCGTCCAGCACATCGGCATCCTTCATGCGCAGGCCTAGCACGATGGCATCCCGCACCGAGCCAAGCTCGGGTGAATCCTGCCCGGAGGTACCCTCCTCCGCCTTGCCGGCATCCCGTGCCTGCTGCCCGGCTTCCCGTCCGCCGGACAAGCGCGGCAGCTTCGGCCGGATGCGCTCCAGCATCTCTGTCATCTCCGCTTCGTTAAACGGCTTAAGCAGATAATCCTGCACCCCGGTGCGGACAGCCTTCTGCACATACTCAAATTCATTATGCCCGGAAATAAATACAATGACGATCCGTTCGAAGCGGCCCTTTAGCTTGCCCGCCAGCTCAATCCCGTCCATGAAGGGCATATTAATATCGACCAGCGCCAAGTGCGGCTGGTGCTTATCCGCCTCCGCCAGCGCCTCCTGCCCGTTTCTGGCTTCACAGCATACCTCGAAGCCGAAGCGCTGCCAGTCCATTTTGAGCCGCAAAAAATCACGGAACAGCGGCTCATCATCAACAATCATCACCTTGTACATCGTGCACATCCCTCTTTTCATTTCCAAGCATCGGCAAGGTTAGCTCCACAACGGTTCCCTCACCGGCGGCACTCTTCACACTAAGGCCATACTCCTCACCGAAGTACAGGCTCAGCCGCTGCCGGACACTATAGGTACCGATGGACCGTGTCCCCTCCTCCGGGGAATCTCCGGACATGATTGCCTCAATCCGCTCCTCATCCATGCCTACCCCGTTATCTGATACCTGAACGACTACCTTACCTCCGGCAATGCCGGCCTGAATCCGGATAAACCCCTTGCTTCCCTTCTTTTTCAGCCCGTGATAAATCGCATTCTCCACAAGCGGCTGCAGGGACAGCTTCGGAACAGGCGTACCCGACAGCTCAGGCGGAATATCGATTTCGTAGCGGAACACGTCCGGATAACGGATCTGCATTATGGCGAGGTAATCGTCTGTGATCTGCGCTTCTTTTTCGAGAATAATCAGCTCCCGGCCCTTGTTTAGCACCATCCGGTAAAAGTCCGCCAGCGCCTTAGTCGTATCACGCGCTTCCTCATTGCGGTCCAGCTCATTCAGCACATAGATTGTATCCAGCGTATTGTATAAAAAATGCGGTTTTATCTGCGCGCTGATCAGAGCCAGCTCATACTCCCGTTTGCGGTTCTGCTCCTCGGTCACCTTGTCCAGCAGCTCACCAACCCGGCCGACCATGAAGTTGAATGCCTCGGCAATCGTGCCGATCTCATCCCCGGTTTTCGCTGCAGCCACCGGACGCAGGTCACCGCTCACCACCTGGCGCATTGCCCGGGTCAGCCGCTCCAGCGGACTTGCCACCTTCCGCGAGAGCAGATTGGCCCCGAACAGAGAAAAAATCAGACAGAGCGCTCCGACCAGTGCAGTCAGCCGGACATTCTGCTGCACATCAGCCGTCAGAAGCTTGAGTGACACGACGTTGATCAGCTCCCAGTTCATCCGGCCGTAATGGCTGACCGTGACCAGATTACCATCCTCCTGATAGGAGAGGCTGGCTTCACCCGCCAAACCGCCGGCGGCACCGATTTCCGCTGCCAGCGATTGCTCCACCGGCTGGAGCAGACTGCTTTTATCCGCTGCAGCTACAATGAGCCCCCGTTCATCCATGAAATAATAAGCCTTAGGCGCGGACGGATCACTTGACTGGAGAAATGCTGACAGCTGCTCCTCCCTAACCATCAGAAACAAAGTGCCGAGAGGATCGCCGGTGTCGATGTTTATCACTATTTTTCCAAGTGTCAGAACCGGTACGGACGGATCGGGTGTCAGATAGCTCCGCTGCTCCATCCCAAACCAATGAGAGACACCATAGCTGTCCGAGGCAAGAACCTGCTCCAGCATGCCGCTGGCAGCAATGCCGTCTTCAGTCATTCCAGAGCTGTAGGACGGATAAACCGTGCCGTCCTTGCCGACAAATACCGCCGCATCCACTTCCCGGAATATCGACAGGTCCGTGGACAGCCGGCTCTGCATCAGATTGGCAAAGCGCACCTGCTCCAGCGGAGCTGTCCGGGCGCCGGGATACGTTTCATACAGCCTGTTGATGTTCGTGACCATAATATTGGCTGCAGTCTCGGCACTGCGCAAAATATAATCGGTGCGCGACAGAATCAGCTGAGACTCATCTGCTACATTACGTGTCGTCTGCTTAATCAGCGAACGGCTGAATAAATGACTGGACAATACGCCCAAAATAAGCAGAGACAGGATCAGCAAAGGAAGAAAAATCGCGATAACCTTACTTTTAAAGCGGAGCCTTCCAAACCATCTCCCGATAAGTGCTGTAATGTTCAAGCCGGTTCTCCTCCGCCCTCAAATGAATATTCAACATGGTAACATAATCGTTCCGGCTTTAGAAGACGTTATCCGCCGCAGGCCGGATTCCGGCAGCTTCCGCAAAATGTCTGCTTGAATATTCGCCAGCCTGGTGGTAGGATAAAGGCGTGAATAATATTTAGTAAATTTATTAACTAAAAAAGGCGGGAGCAGCTTGGCAACGATTAAAGACATCGCCCGTGAGGCCGGAGTGTCTGCCGCCACCGTATCGCGGGTGTTAAATAACGATCAGTCCCTGTCTGTCAGCGAGGATACACGGACCCGGATTTTTGCTGTTGCAGAACAGCTTGATTACAAGCCCTCAAGGCTGAAGCAGCTGAAACGGGATACCGAGCTCAGCGGCAAGACGGTCTCGCTTCTGCTCTGGTGTTCCCCCGAGGAAGAGCGGGATGATCCCTATTACGGCTCGATCCGCCGCGGTGTGGAGCTGCGCTGTGAGGAGCTGGGCATCCGGCTCGGCCAGACACTGCGCGGACGGGCGCCGCAGCATATGCTCCGGCCGGGAGACGGCCTTATCGTTGTAGGCGGCTTCGATCCCAAAGACCTCGAAGGGCTGCACGATGACCCGGATACAATCGTGCTCGTAGACCAGTATCAGGAGCGTTCCGACTATGACTCGGTACGGACGCATTTCCGCCAGGCAGTGGATCAGGCGCTTGGCCATTTATTTGCCCTTGGCCACCGCGATATCGCTTTTATCGGCGGCGGGGACGGCGGAGAACGCCGGGCCCATCATTTCGCGCGGGTAATGCAGCAGCAGGGCTGTTATGACCCATCGCTGGTGCTCACCGGCAGCTGGAGCAGTGCCGACGGCTACCGGATGATGGACGAGCTGCTCTCCGGCGGTAAACGGCCGACGGCCTGCTTCGCGGCCAGCGACCCGCTCGCCGTCGGCGCTCTTCGGGCCCTGCATGAGCATGGCCTGCAGGTGCCGCAGGAGATGGCCATGGTCGGCTTCGACGATATCGAGATGGCGGCTTACGTCCAGCCGCCGCTGACCACTATCCGCGCATATCCGGAGCAGATGGGCAAGGCTGCTGTGCAGCTGCTTGCCGAGCGTTTTGAAGGCCGGGAGGCACCGTCGCATACCATTATCGGCACCAAGCTCATCATTAGAGGAACCTGCGGGGCAACGGAATAATTCCGCCGTATAGACATCACCACTTAAACAAGGAGAGTTAATAACATGAGCATGAACATTTATGTTGACGAATCGCTTGGCCTGTTCCATCTTCAATCCAAAGATACCAGCTATATTATCCAGCTCGTTGAAGGTTATCCATCCCATGTCTACTGGGGATCACGCCTGCGCCACGACAGCAGCCTGACTGATGCGCTTCAGCTCCGCGAGCGTTCATCGTTTTCACCGAATCCCGTGCCGGGTAAACCGTCCCTGTCCCTGGATGCCCTGCCGCAGGAGTATCCGCAGTATGGAACGAGTGACTTCCGCCGTCCAGCCTATCAGGCCCAGCTTGCCGACGGCAGCCGGATCACGGAGCTGAAATACACAGGCTACGCTATTTCTTCCGGTAAGCCGGTGCTTGAAGGCCTTCCGGCTGTATATGCGGAAAACGACAATGAAGCACAGACACTGGAGCTTACCCTGAAGGACGACTATGCGGGACTTACCGTTAAGCTGCTGTACACCGTCTTCGCCAATCACAGCGCAATTGCCCGCTCTGTACACTTTGAGCATAACGGCACAGAGCCGCTGCGGCTGGAGCAGGCGCTGAGCGCGTCGGTCGATTTTGCCGATTCTTCCTACGATACCCTGCACCTCAGCGGAGCCTGGGTGAGAGAGCGCCACATCCAGCGCCGTGCGCTTGTTCCCGGCGCTGCCGTATCGCTGGAGAGCCGCCGCGGCTCAAGCAGCCACCAGCTTAACCCTTTCCTGGCGCTGCTGCGTCCCGGTGCGGATGAGGATCACGGCGATGTATTCGGCTTCAGCCTTGTATACAGCGGCAGCTTTGCAGCTGTTGCCGAGGTGGAGCAGTTCGGTACAACCCGCGTAAATATCGGGATTAACCCGTTTGATTTCTCCTGGCTGCTGGAGCCGGGCCAAACCTTCCAGACCCCGGAGGCCATTCTCGTCTATTCCGGCGAAGGGCTGGGCGGCATGTCGCGCACCTACCACCGGCTGTACCGGACCCGTCTGTGCCGCGGCGTTCACCGTGACCAGGTCCGTCCGATTCTGGTCAACAACTGGGAAGCGACTTATTTTAACTTTGATGCCGACAAAATTACGGCCATTGCCAAGGAAGCCGGACCGCTTGGAATCGAGCTGTTCGTCCTTGACGACGGCTGGTTCGGCAAGCGTGACAACGATGACAGCTCGCTCGGCGACTGGTTCGAGCACAGCCGCAAGCTGCCCGGAGGCCTTGCTGAGCTTGCCGGCCGTGTAAACGACGAAGGCCTGCAATTCGGCCTGTGGGTCGAGCCGGAGATGGTCTCGCCGGACAGCGAGCTGTACCGCAAGCACCCGGACTGGTGCCTGCACGCTGAAGGGCGCCGCCGCACCGAGGCGCGCAACCAGCTGATTCTTGACCTTTCGCGTCCGGAGGTCTGCGATTACCTGTACGAAACCTTGAGCGCCGTCTTCGCCAGCGCACCGATTACGTATGTCAAGTGGGATATGAACCGCAACATGACCGAGATTGTCTCTGCTGCGGCAGCTCCTGAACGGCAGAAGGAAACCGCACACCGTTACATGCTCGGCCTGTACAATCTGATGGAGCGCCTGACCTCGCGCTTCCCTGACATCCTGTTCGAGAGCTGCTCCGGCGGCGGCGGCCGGTTTGATCCGGGCATGCTGTTCTACATGCCGCAGACCTGGACCAGCGACGACACTGATGCAATCGAGCGTCTCGCGATTCAATACGGCACCAGCATTGTGTACCCTGCCAGCAGCATGGGCGCGCACGTCTCTGCCGTGCCGAACCATCAGGTAGAGCGCACAACCTCGCTTGCGATCCGCGGCGATGTGGCCATGAGCGGCAACTTCGGCTATGAGCTTGATCTTACAGCATTCACTGAAGCCGAAAAGAGCCTCGCTGCACAGCAGATCGCCCAGTACAAGGAGATCCGCTCACTCGTTCAGCAAGGGGATATGTACCGCCTGCTAAGCCCGTTCGAGGGCAGCGGCGATACCGCCTGGATGTTCGTCAGCGAAGACAAAACAGAAGCCTTCGTGGCCTACTTCCGTGTGCTCGCCAAGCCAAACGCTCCGATAACGCGGCTCACGCTCAAGGGACTTGATCCTGAGCTGGACTATGTGCTTGAAACCGGAGCAGCCGGCAGCACGGACAGCCATGGCGCTGCGGATGCAGCTGCCGACAGCACAGCTCCGTTCCAGCCTGCCTTTGACGGCACACCTTACGGCGGCGACCGTCTGATGCGCATCGGGCTCGTGGTCTCCGATCTGCGCGGCGATTTCACCAGCTGCACCTACCGTCTGAGAGCAGTAAAACGCTAAGCTTGCTCCACCACTCAGCCAGCTGATTACAGCAATAGCAATGCAGCAAAAAAGGGTATTTTTCTCCGTCCCGGAGATGAATACCCTTTTCTCTATTTTACCAGTACAAAAGCCCCGGAATTCTCCCCTGTGTGCTCAACAAACAGCTGTATTCTGTCGATATATATTCAGTTAAAATAATTAACATTATAGAGAAACAAAGGGGACATCCTGTATGAGACTGTTAAAAAACCTGGGTATTGCAAAAAAGCTTATGATTCTCATCCTGGTGAGTGCAGCTTCTCTTCTTACCATCGGAACAATCGGGCAGGTCTACACGAATATAATGGCCGATAAATCTACAGTAATGTACGAGGAGAATCTTATCCCGCTCAAAACCGTCATGCAGATCCGGATCAACGCCAGAGCAAGTGATGCCTATACACTTGAGCTGCTGACGACCAAAAAGGCTGACCGTATAAAAGAATTAAATGAAGAAATTATTTCCGCATGGGCGGAAATTGACGACATGATTGGAGAGATTGAAGCGACACATCTCCGGGAAGAGGAGCGTCAGCTTATAGCCCAGTATCATGAGCAGGCCGAGGTGCTGGAAGCTTCGAGACTGCAGGTCATTGAATTAGCCTCTCAGAACAAAAATGAGCTGGCCTATATAGTCTATACAGAAGAAATTGAATCCCAGCGCAAGCTGGTTAATGATACTCTAAAGGCAATGCAGCAATCCAAGGTTGATGGAGCCGGGGAAATCAATTCGGATAATCAGAGCCGGGTCACCCGGATTACGATTATTGCCTCATCCGTCATGATTGCTACGCTTGTGCTGCTTGTCTTCCTCGGCCTGCTGATCTCGCGCATGATTGTCAGACCGGTCAAGGAGGTAAGAGGTCTGCTGCTGCAAGCCGAGCATGGTGACTTCACCGTAAAAAGCAGCTATGTCTCTAAAGACGAAATCGGCGGGCTATCCGCTTCCTTTAATGAAATGACTGGCAAGCTGCAGTCGATCTTCAGCACCGTCCAGGAATCCTCGCATTTCGTCGCCTCCACCTCTGAGGAGCTTAGCGCAAGCGCTGAGCAGAACAGCCATGCAAGCGGGCATATTGCCGAGACCGTACAGGAGCTTGCCACCGGGACGGAAAAGCAGGTTCAACTCGTCGAAGGCAGCTCAGCCTCTATCACGGAGATAAACGGTTACACGCAGACTATTGCCGGCAATACAGAGCAGATGAAGCAGGACGCGCTGCATGCTTCCCGGCTGTCTGCGGAAGGCAACCAGGCTATTACCGAAGTAACAGCCCAGATGAATTCGATCTCCTCCAATGTGCACAGCCTGTTTGAAGCAGTCTCCAGCCTGAATCACCGCTCCGCTGAGATTGGACAGATCATCAGTGTGATTTCCGGCATTTCTGCACAGACTAACCTCCTTGCACTGAATGCTTCTATTGAAGCAGCCAGAGCCGGGGAGCACGGGCGCGGATTTGCAGTTGTCGCCGGGGAGGTCAGAAAACTGGCCGAGCAGTCGGACCGGTCAGCAGAGCAGGTCACGCAGCTGATCCGGCTGATTCAGCAGGATACAGAAGTTACCCTGTCCACGATGGACAAAACCTCACAGGAGGTAGAGTCCGGCTTAAGCATTGTCAATCACGCCGGCCGTTCCTTCCATAACATTGAGGAAGCCGTGAGCCGTTTTGTGGACCAGATTGCAGACATTGCCGAAGCCATCCAGATGCTGGCCGAGGGAACTTCGGGCATCGATCATTCAATCGGCGAGGTCAGCGCTGTAGCCCGGGATTCCGCCTCCATCACCCAGAATATTTCTGCCGCAACTGAAGAGCAGCTGGCTTCCATGCAGGAGATCTCCTCCTCCGCCCAGGCGCTGGCCAGTCTTGCTGATGATCTTCAGAAGATTTTAAACCAGTTCAAAATTTAAAATACAGCTTACAGCCGTATGACAAAAAGGAGCTCCGCTTTTGCAGCGGGGCTCCTTATCCATTCAGGGTCCGTTCTATTCCAGCTCAACCGTCTGATTAAGATTGGAATCCTCCGTATCCTGATTGGTTATTCTTTTGAACATGTAGCTCGCCTTCTCGGCCAGATTGCCGCTCTTCCAGTACTCAGCAGATTCGGCATGGACCTGGATCAGGATGACCTCCGGATCATCATAGCTGGTCTTCAAAAAGGCTTCATAGCCCGGGTTCCAGTATTCCTTCTTCTTGGCCGCATCATTCACAATTCTCGCCACACCGCGGATCGAGACATAGGATTTATCGGCATATACCACATTCACCCGCGGGTCGTGCAGAATCTCGTCGAACTTGCTGGTATCCTTTTTGGTCAAAAACCAGAGGTCTCCGTCAAATTCAACCTCCTGCGTCTTCATCGGCCGGGACACCAGACCTTCAGGTGAAATCGTGGTGAACATCGCCGTATCAATGCCCTTGATCAGCTTGCGCACCGTCTCAACGGCCTCCTGGTGACTATTATTCAAAGTTGACATGCTTAATCGCCTCATTTCTTCCGTGTTAGGTAATAGGTTGTCCAAAGACATACCATTTATTAACCAAAACACGCGGGCGGCTATCTGTGAATTGTGCTACGGTCCGTTACAGCTGCTGCGCAGCAGCCCGGCAAGAATCAGCCCCTCCGGTAATAAGGCAGCCGGCTGAGCGGCACATCGATTTCCAGCCCGGCCGGGCCGGTAACGGTGCTGCCGTCATCCCCGGTCCAGATGCCCTCCGGGAATATTACACGGCGCTGTCTGCCGCCCTTTTGGATAACCGGGGCAACCAGGACAGAGCTGCCCAGCATGAACTGGTCCTTAACGGCCTCCAGGCCCCGGCCCGGGAACTCATAAGCCATATGGCGAATAATGGGTTCACCGGTGACTGAGGCGTGACGGGCCAGCTCCAGAATCTCCTGCCCGAACAAGGCATGTAATGCGGCTGCCTCTACGCAAAGAGCGAGATGCGCTTCATCCAGTACCCGCCACGGAGCTGCCGAGAACTGCATCATCGGAAACAGTGCCGAGCACTGGGCATACCGCACGAACAGCTCGGGATCAATCCTGGCCGAGGTCAGGCTGCCGAATTCTCCACCGCCGATCATATCCGGGCAGGTATAGGCATAACCAAGCAGTCCCTGGGCGAGCCCGTCAGGAATCAGGTCGCCCAGCCCGTTGTCCTGCCAGGCATGGCCCTTGTCCTTAAGCCGCTGCACCAGCGGCTGGCCGGCCAGCTTCCAGCAGGCACGGTACTCATTCAGCCTGTACTTCAGCCCGGCTCTCGCCCAGGCTTCACTATGCCCGCTGCGTGTGGTGGCCGGAATAAAAGCCTGGTCATCCGGCTCATAAAATTCGGCGTCGCCGGCATCCAGCTTGAACCCGTCAATCCCGTACTCCCGCTGCAGGGTATCCAGCTGCTCCTGCATCCACTTCACCGCATCAGGATTTGTACAATCCAGAACCGCGCTATAGCCGTTCCACCATTTCCGGAGGGCTGTCTTGCCTTCCCGGTTCTTCAGCAAAATTCCGGCAGGCTCCAGCTGGCGGAAGGTGCGGGAATCCGGGCTGATGAACGGGCAGACCCATAGCATTACCTTGAAGCCAAGGGCATGAAGCTCCCGGACCATCCGGCCCGGATCAGGGAACCTTCCGGAATGAAAGGTCCAGGTGCCGTAAGGCTCATGCCAATTGTCATCGATCATGATGACGCCCGGCGGCATTCCGTGCTCAAGCACCTTGCGGGCATACTGCAGCACCTTTTCCTGGGTCGGCTCGTACAGCAGCTCGATCCACAGATTATATTGCGGAGCGGTGAACAGCAGCTCCTCCGGGATGCCGGCGGCTGGCGGAAAATAGCTGCGGGATACATGCTCAAACGCTCCTTTTAAGCTGCCGCAGCCCTCTCCGGCTATCAGCTCCCCCTTCCCTGTTACCGTTACAGACCTGTCCTCAAAAAGAAATGCAAAGGGCTCTTCACTCCAGATATATCTCCCCAGGCTTGAGAGCAGCAGCGGACTGGCCTGATTGCCGTTATGATGCTGATCCAGATCTGCCCGGAACAGCTCCTGTCCGTAAGGCATGCTTTTGCCGTCTGCAGCACGTCCGCCCCACCAGTATTCACCCGGAAGCAGCCTGATAATCTGTTCATGCGTTGACATTGAAATCACTCCTTTTTCTAATCCGATCTTACCTGCGGGGCTCGCCTGAGACAATCTAAAAGTTGTGCGCTATAATATAACAAAATTGACTTTTAGGTTTAGGAGGATGAATGATGACTGAGCCGTCAGCATTTGCTTTTCATAATGACGATATCTCAATCTTGATGCTCAGCTCCATCGGGTGGCAGAGAAT
This sequence comes from Paenibacillus sp. FSL R7-0273, assembly GCF_000758625.1. Lineage (NCBI taxonomy): Bacteria > Bacillati > Bacillota > Bacilli > Caryophanales > Paenibacillaceae > Paenibacillus > Paenibacillus sp. FSL R7-0273. The sequence goes on along the minus strand of NZ_CP009283.1, from coordinate 1,832,975 downwards.
AAGAAATGCTGAATACAGCTTTGACGGCAATGAGCGTCCGGACTCGGGGCATGTCATTTTTCAGTATACGCTCAGCGGGCAGGGCTGGATCGAGGCGGACCAGCAGCTTATTCCCCTGACTAAAGGCTCAGGCTTTCTGGTCAAGGTTCCCGGAAATTACCGCTACTTTTACTCGCCGGACAGCCAGCCCTGGGAAATTCTCTGGCTGAATATAAGAGGAGCTGAAGCAGCCCGGATCTGGGATATGGTTATCGCCCAGGAGGGCCATGTCATCCGCAGAGAGGCGGATTCCCCGCTGATCACAGCGTTATGGGAGCTGCTGCGGGCCATCGGCGAGGAGAAGGTGACCGACAAATATCTGCTCTCCGCCCAGGTCTACAGCTGGCTGCTGACTCTGGTCCGGACGAGCGGTGAGATTTCCAAGGATATCAGCGCGGCTACCAGCTCGATTATTCTAAAGGCCAAAAAATACATGAGGGCGCACTACGCCGAGCCGTTGACTCTGGACCTGCTTGCAGAGCATTGCGGGGTCAACAAGCATCATCTGTGCCGGCTGTTCCAGAAATCGGAGCAGACCTCCCCGCTCGCCTATCTTAGGGAACGGCGGGTGGAGGCGGCCGTCTCCCTGCTGCGTACCACCGATCTTTCCATACAGGAAATCGGCCGTGAGTGCGGCTTTGACAGCCCAAGCTATTTCGGCAAGGTATTCCGCGAATATATGTCTATGACCCCGAAGGATTACCGGCTGAAAAAGCTGGAATTTCCGTACGATGCGATTTATTATGAGTGAGCCTTGCCTGCGCTCCGGCAGAACTGCCTCCAGAATGTCAATTGTAATCAGCCGGATGTGCCTGTACAATAAACCGTGTCAAAGAATGGAAGCACCGACAGGAGAATGCTGATGGGGACTACACAAAAAAAACGGTGGTGGGGCAGCCGGAGCGTGCTGCTAACCTGGACTTTATCTTATCTGGCCGTGCTGCTGCTGCCGGTCGCGCTGAGCTCAATCGTCTATTACCAGTCCAGCAGGATGCTGGCTGACGAGATCCATCTGGCCAACAATTCCTTGCTCAGGCAATTAAGAGAGCTGATGGACAAGCAGATTGAAGCGGTCAACCGGCTCGATTTCGAGCTGAACTGGAATACCAAATTCCGTGAGCTGGTCGATCAGCACAAGTACGCTATTTTTCCGGAAGAATATATGTATGACCTTTACGATGCCACCAAGGACATGTCCCTCTATCAGTCGGCTTACGGCGAGACCGACCTGTTCTATATCTACCTGGCGGCCAGGGATACCGTCCTGCTTCCCGGCGTATACCGGAGTGCGAGGTTTGCCTACAATGAGCATCATAATTCCAGTATGCTCAGCTATGAGGAATGGACGGATATTCTGCAGCGCCAAAAGTTCAAGGGCTTCGTGCCCGTTAAGCGCAACAATGAGAACGGGGTTTCCGTGGATGCGCTCGCCTATGTAAGCACCTATGATTACGAGGAGGGCAAGCCTTCAGGTGCCAATGTTATCCTGATCGACAAATCCAATATCCTTACCTCCCTGCTTAACATCGAGGCTTTCAGCAAGGGGCATGTACTGATTGCAGACGCCGATAACAATGTGCTGGTATCCAGCTCAAGTGAGGAGCTTCCCGCCAGGCTTCCCTTTGATACCCAGTCCGGCGGCATGTTCATCTGGGAGTCGGGAGGCCGGCAGTACGAGGTGTTTTCCATCCAGTCTGCGGTATCCAATCTTAAATATATTTCCCTCGTTCCCAGTGAGGTCTACTGGAAGAAGGCGGAGCTTGTCCGCAAGCTCACTTATATCAGCATTCTGGCCAGCCTGCTCGGCGGCGGATGCCTAACCTACATCTTTCTGCGTAAAAACTACAATCCGCTGCGGAAAATTGTACACGCTTTCAATAATAAAGCGGCTCTCCGGGAGAAAGCGGCGAACGAATTTCATTTTATCCAGCAGGCCGTGGACAGTACTTTAAGCGATCTGGACAACATGATGCTGGAGATGAAAAAGCAGCATTACAGCCTGCGCTCCGGCTACATGATGAAATGGTTCAAGGGCAAGCGGGACCATGAGCTTCCGCTGGCTGAAGCCTTGACTGCCTTTGATATCCGGCTGCTGTCCGCAGATTTCGGGATTCTGCTGTTCTACATGGAGGATGTGGATATTTTTCTGGAAAGGGTTCAGGGAAAGACGGCTGAGGAAAAGCTGCGGTTGCTGCATTTTATCGTGCGCAACGTTGTGGAGGAGCTGGTCAATGTCAGACACCGGGGTTATCTGGTGGAAAATGATGACGCCATGCCTTGCCTTGTCAGTCTGTCCGGGCTGTCTCCGGAAGAGCAGGCCGGGGATTTGCTCCAGGCAGCCCGGTCCGCCCAGGATTTTCTTGCCCGGACCTACAGCATTTATATTACGGTATCCATCAGCCGGGTTCACAGCGGCCTGGAGCATGTTCCGCAGGCCTATCAGGAAGCGCTGGAGGCTATGGAATATAAGCTGGTGATGGGCAAGCAGGAGATTCTCGCCTATGAGGACATTCAGCGGTACAGCATCCAGGCGGATACCGATTCCGGCTATTATTATCCGCTCCAGAGTGAGCAGCAGCTGATCAATTACGTCAAGGTCGGGGATTTCCCGGCGGCCAGGGCGGCCCTCGAGGATATTCTGCAGATGAACTTCTCGGCCCACCCGGTCAAGCTGCCGCTGGCCCGCTGTCTGATTCTCGATCTGGCCGGTACATTAATCAAAAGCATGGGCGAGCTTGGCGCGGGCCGGGACAATATCCTGATCCAGAACCCCAAGATCATTGACAGGCTCTCCTCCTCCGAGACGCTCTCGGAAATGCAGGAGCAGCTTGAGAGCATGCTCGGGGAGGTCTGTGATTACGCCGCAGCCAGACGCCTGCAGAATGTGCAGGAGAACCGCCAGCGCGCGTTGACGGAGCTGATCAGCGAGGTTTCCGCTTTTATCGATAACCATTATACGGATCCTGGCTTAAACGTCTCCCTCCTCGGCCAGCAGTTTGATATGAAGCCCACCTACCTGTCGCGGCTGTTCAAGGAGCAGTCCGGTGAAGGCCTGCTGGATAAGATCAACAAGAAACGGATTGACTGGTCTAAGCAGCTGATCGCGGATAAACGGCTGACCGTCCAGGAGGCGGCGGAGAAATCCGGCTTCAATGATGTCGGCACTTATATCCGTACGTTCAAGAAGCTTGAGGGCATCACCCCCGGCAAATATAAAGAGACCATCGATGGTTGACTCCTCTCTTCCCTGCCTGCCATCCTGTATGGCGGACGGGGATTTTTTATACTGTTTTAGGCAGAAAAAGGCCCCCGACCCCCATTCGCCTATCCATTTGTCTATTTTGCCGATGCTGAACCTACAGGTTTCAATCCCATTGGATATACTGCGCATGTACAGTTACGCCGGGCGGACTTTATAGTTAGGGCATGAGCCGCCGCTGCACGGCAGGTTCAGAAAGATAAGCTCAGAAAGCACATTCAGGGAGGTTAACAAGAATGAGAAGAGCAAGCAGAAGGATCATGTTTTCGCTCATGACATTCCTCTTAGCGGGAAGCACGCTTACAGGATGCTCGGGCAACAACGGGAACAAGGAGGCAGCCCCATCCACGGATTCGTCTACAGAAGCTGCGGCAGTGACGTATCCGATTGAGACAGATAAGACGCTTACGTATTGGGGAGCACTGCCGAATGCGCTGACCGGAGTAAGATCAGAGCATGCTGAGGTTCCCTTCTATCAGGAATGGCAAAAGCAGACGGGGATCAAAGTAGATTTCACTGCCCCTCCAACCAACCAGATCGATGAATCCTTTAACGTCATGCTGGCATCGGGTGAGCTGCCGGATATGCTGGAATATAACTTTTTCGGCTTCCCCGGCGGACCGGAGAAAGCAATCAAGGACGGCTACATTCTGGAGCTGAATGAGCTGATCGACAAATACGCTCCGAATTACAAAAAGTATCTGCAGGAGCATCCCGAGGTTGAGAAAATGGTCAAAACCGATAACGGAAGCTATTATGCCTTTCCTTTTATCCGCGGGGATGAATCCCTCCTGACCTTCCAGGGCCCGGTCATCCGCAAGGACTGGCTCGATGAGCTGGGTCTGCCTGTGCCTGAAACGATTGATGAATGGACAGCAACCTTGAAAGCGTTTAAGGAGAAAAAAGGGGCCGCCGCACCGATCTCCTTCGTCGGCAAGCCGCGTGTATTCAATGAACTGGGCAACGGCGCTTTTGTAGGTGCGTTCGGCGTTACCCGTGACTTCTATCTGGAGGACGGAAAAGTGAAGTTTGGCCCTGCCGAGCCGGGCTATAAGGATTTCCTGAGCCTGTTCCGCCAGTGGTATGCCGAAGGGCTGCTGGATAAAGACGTGGCTACAGTGGATTCCAAGGTGATGGACGCGAATATTACATCGGGTGCAACCGGGGCTACCTGGGGCAACTCCGGCGGCGGCATTGGCAAATGGACGCCGATCCTCAAAGAAAAGGACTCTAAGGCTTCAATTATAGCAGCGCCGTATCCGGTGCTCGAAAAAGGAACAACGCCTAAGTTTGGACAAAGAGACTACTTCATGTCCACCGGCGGTATGGTAGCGATCTCGGCCACCTCCAAGAATGCCGAGCTTGCAGTAAAGCTGCTGGATTACGGCTACAGCGAAGCTGGCAGTATGCTGTTTAACTTCGGAACCGAAGGCGTCAGCTATGCCCTAGAAAACGGTGAGCCGGTATTTACCGATCTGCTGATGAACAATCCTGAGAAGCTGGCTCCGGCTCAGGCGATGTCACTCTATATCCGCGGCAATACCATGGGGCCTTTTGTTTCTGACAAACGGGTCTCCGAGCAGTATCTGAACCTGCCTGAGCAGCAGGAAGCCGTAGCAACGTGGCAAAAAACGGATATGGCCAAATACCAGATTCCGCTCGTTACCCCAACCCCGGAGGAAAGTGCAGAATTCGCCAACATTATGGCGGATGTAAACACCCTTGTAGATGAAATGACCCTGAAGATCATTCTCGGGACTGAACCGCTGGAAGCTTATAGCGGGTATCTGGATAAGCTGAATTCCGTCAAGCTATCCCGGGCAATCGAAATTAAACAGGCGGCGCTGGAGCGGTATTTGCAGCGTTAGACCAAAGAAGGTATAAAACGGAGCAGGCGGGAGACATCCTCTCCCTGCTTCCTTTAAGGAGGAGAGCAGAAAACCATGTCTAAACTGGCACCGATGAGCGGATACAAAACCGCGTCTTCGCATAACAGCTTCAAACAGCGCTTCATTCGTGATTTCAAGCTTAACAAGCTGCTGTATTTTATGATGATACCTGTCTTGCTTTACTATGTTATTTTCCACTATGCACCGATGTACGGGGCAGTAATCGCCTTTAAGGATTTTTCACCGATGAAAGGAATTATGGGCAGTGAATGGGTCGGACTCCAGCATTTCCGCGACTTTTTCTCCAGCTATTATTTCTGGCGCATTCTGAAGAATACGGTGGTCATCAGCTTGTATTCCATCATTTTCATGTTTCCGGCTCCGATTATTCTTGCGCTGCTGATCAATGAAGTCAGAAACCAGGCCTTCAAACGGGTCGTTCAGACCGTTTCCTATATGCCTTATTTTATCTCCCTTGTTGTTATCTGCGGTATGATTACCGATTTCACCAACAGCAACGGAATCATCAACTCCCTTTTCTCCCTGTTCGGCTATGACGGAGCCGCCATGCTGCAGAAGCCGGGCCTGTTCCGTCCGGTCTATATCCTGTCCGAAATCTGGCAGAAGATCGGCTGGGAATCCATTATTTACATCGCCGCACTGGCGGGTATCGACCAGGAGCAATATGAGGCCGCCCGGATCGACGGGGCCAGCCGCCTGAAGCAGATGCTGTACATCACGCTGCCGGGGATTCTGCCTACGATCACCATCATGTTCATTCTGCGGATGGGCAACATGCTGAACGTCGGCTTTGAAAAAATCATCCTGCTCTACAGCCCGGTTACCTATGAAACCGCTGATGTTATCTCCTCCTTTGTCTACCGCAAAGGTCTGCTGGAATTCGGCTGGAGCTACAGCTCGGCAGTCGGCCTGTTCAACTCGCTTGTGAATCTGATTCTGCTCATCTCGGCCAACTATATCAGCCGTAAGGTCAACAAGAGCAGCTTATGGTAGGAGGAAAATATGATGCAAGCCGAAAACGGCCTGAAAAATAAAGCTTTTGACTGGATTATCAACACCGCACTCATTCTGCTGGTCATCGTTACCCTGTATCCGCTGCTGTACGTCACCTTCGCTTCCTTCAGTGAGTCCTCGCAGTTGGTTGCGAACAAGGGCTTTCTATTTAAGCCGCTGGGCTTCAGCCTTGAAGCTTATAAGAGTGTATTCAGTAATCCCGGCATCATCAAGGGGTATGGAAATACGCTGTTCATTCTCGTTGTCGGGGTTACGCTTAACCTGTTCCTGACTGCGGTCGCAGCCTACGTATTATCCAGACGGAACGTGATGTGGAACAATCTGTTCACCTTCCTGATTATCTTCACCATGTTCTTTCATGGCGGACTGATTCCACTCTACCTGATCGTCAAAAATGTCGGCCTGATCGACTCCCTGTGGGCCACTATTGTCCCATTCGCTGTGAGCACATTTAACCTGATCATCATGCGCACCTCCTTCTCGGCCATCCCCGAGAGCCTGGAGGAATCGGCAAAGATTGACGGGGCCAACCATCTGACGATCCTGTTCCGGATTATCCTGCCGCTGTCCAAGCCAGTAGTAGCCGTTATGATTCTCTATTATGCAGTAGAGAAATGGAACGCATGGTTCTACGCATCCATTTTCCTGAAGGACCGGGACCTGTTCCCGCTGCAGCTGGTGCTCCGCGAGATTCTGATCGCCAATTCCACCGACAATATGTCCACCGGAGCCAGCTCTGCCGACCAGTTCATGATCGGGGAGACCATTAAATACGCTACGATTATCGTAGCAACGGTGCCGATCCTGGTTGTATATCCTTTTGTGCAGAAGTATTTCGAGAAGGGTGTCATGATCGGTGCGGTGAAGGGGTAACCGGTTGCCGGATACTCCGTTAAAAGCAAAACATGCGGTACGCTATTATCGGCGCACCGCATGTTTATTGTGCTGCCGGAGCAGCCGGGCTTATCCTTTTAATCCGGTTGTACTGATTCCTTCAACAATATAGCGCTGGAATATGAAGAAGACCAGAATGGGCGGAATGAGCGACAAGGTAGCCATCGCGAACATCGCGGACCAGTCCGTACCGGAGCTCGGGTCGGCGAACAGCCGGAGGGCTACACTGAGCGTGTACAGCTGAGGTCTGCCCAGATAGATCAGCGCACCGAAGAAGTTATCCCAGGCCCAGTAAAATTCAAAGATGGCCGCGGTGACCAGCGCCGGCTTGATCAGCGGCAGAATAACCCGGTAGAAAATGCCGAACCGGCTGCAGCCGTCAATTTTGGCCGCTTCATCAAGCTCATAGGGAATGGTGCGGATAAACTGCAGCAGCAGGAAGATAAAGAACGCTGAGCCGAAAAAGGCCGGAACAATCAAAGGCAGGAACGTATTGACCCAGCCTATTTTATAAAAAATAATATATTGCGGAATCTGCACAATCTGCCCCGGCAGCAGCAGTGTCAGCATGACGGTTGCGAACCAGAAGCCTTTCAGCCTGAACGGTATTCTGGCGAAGCCGTAAGAAATCAGGGAGCAGGAGACAAGCGTCCCTGTCACAACTGAGCAGACAATAATAATGGTATTCTTGAAAAAGGTCCCGAAGGTAATCCCGGCAAACCCGCGCCAGCCGCTGATATAGCTGCCGAAATCCCAGCTGGTCGGAATCAGCGAATGCGCGCTTACAAACACCTGGGAGCTTTCTTTTAGGGAGCTGGCCACCATCCAGACAAGCGGATACAGCGAGACGATCCCGATCAGGAGGCATACCAGGTGTACCGTCAGCCTGCTGGCATTCTTTTTTGTATTTGGCATCATAGCGGCTATCCTTTCGACTCGTAATGTACCCATGCGGAGGATGACTTAAAGACAAGCGCGGTCAGTACGGCAACAATAAGCAGCAGGAAGCAGGATAAGGCCGCCGCATAGCCCATGTCCAGAAACTCAAAGCCCTGCCGGTATACATACAGCTGATAGAATAAGGTCCGGTCCAGCGGTCCGCCTGACGTAATAATAAGCCCCTGGGTAAAGGTCATGAAACCTCCGATAATCTGCATCACCAGATTGAACAGGATGACCGGGGTCAGCAGGGGAAGCGTGATTTTGACAAACCGGTGGAAGCCGTTCGCTCCGTCAACAACCGCTGCTTCGTAATAGGAATCGGGAATGTTTTTGAGCCCGGCCAGAAAAATGATCATCGGCGAGCCGAACTGCCAGACCGCCATCAGGATCAGGGTCCACAGCGCCGTATCAGGATTGGCAATCCATGAGGTATTGGGGCTGGTGCCGGTGAACAGGCCGATGATTCCGTTAACGGCCCCGTTCAGGCCAAACAGCTGGCCCCACATGACCGCCACCGCTACACTGCCTCCGATGATGGAGGGAATGTAAAAGGCCGTCCGGTATAAGCCGACAAACCTGATCTTCATGTTCAGCAGCATCGCAATGAATAAAGCAAAGATGAGGCGGAGCGGGATTGCAGTCAGCACATAGAAGAAGGTAACCTTCAGGCTGGTCAGGAACTTCTCATCCACCGTGAACATGCGGATAAAGTTATCCAGCCCGACCCAGCCGGGTGATGACAAGAGATCATAATCAGTAAAGGCGAAATAGAATAAAGCCACAAACGGTATGAGCGTAAATGCGGTAAAGCCTATAATCCACGGTAAAATAAATAGATAGCCGGTCCGGTTCTCATAACCTGCTTTAACGGCCTTTTGTGTCATTAGCTTCATCACACCTGTCTGCGGCCGGCTGCTTCACCGTAATCAGGAGCCGGCCGCTGTTGTATGTTATTCCTTGTTTCTGGCTACAATCGCCGCCGCTTCCTGCGTCAGCTTCGCATAGGCATCCTTAATGGAGGTCTGCTCGTACATAATCTGCTGCTCCAGATCCACCATAAGCTTATCAATTTCAGTCGCTCCTGCCGGAGCAGGCGGATCAAGCGGGCCGCTATGCTCTGCTACGACTTCCATATAATCCGCTACCGCCTTCATCTCAGGCTCGAATTGCTCCATCAGGGCAGCGCGCACTGCGCTTGAGACCGGCATGCCGCGGTTGGCGTTCAGGATTTTGTTCGCTTCCACATCGTTGACGAAATAGCTGATAAATTTGGCAGCCGCCTCTTTTTGGGTGGAATTGACCGAGATGGAGAAATGCATCCCCGGCCGCACATCCATCGCTTTATCCGAATCAGGACCAGGCATCAGAATCATCTGCAGCGGTCTGCCCGCAGCCTTGACAATACCCGGATACTGGTTTGTGTAGGCGACCATGACCGCAGACTGGCCTTTTACCAGGAAGGATTCCTCCGGGTTCTTGACTGACAGGGAGGCATCCATTTTGGGAATCAGCCCCTCCTTGGACCATCCCTGCCGGTAAGTAAAGAAATCCGTGTACAGCTTCTCGTCAAAGCCGATTCCCGTCTCCTCGGCTGCGATCGTCTGGCCAAACTGGCGTGCATAATAAGCAAGCGTAAAATTGATGTTGAACAGATCGTCTGCACCGTAAGCCCCGGTAACCTCCTTCAGCTTGCCCAGATCCTCATGCAGCGCTTCCCAGTTTGCATATCCTTTCTCGGGTATGGTCAGGCCGGCTTTTTCATACGCTGCCGGATCGACGATCATCACCCTGGCATTAACGCCAAGCGGTATCCCGTACAGCTTGCCGTCAGCGCCTCTTCCGCCGGACAATGTATTTTCCCCGATATCCGCAACATCGATGGTACCGTTTTCAACATATTGATCCATCGGCTCCAGCAGCCCTTTGTCCAGGAACTGGTTCGAATCGCTTGAGCCCACGTAAAAGTTAACGACATCAGGCATATTATTAGAGGCCGCGAGCAGCGTAAGCTTTTGGAAATACCCGTCAAAGCCCTGATATTCCGGTGTGAAGGTAGTTCCCGGGTTGGTCTTGGAGTAGAGATCGAGCACCTTGGACGTCAAATCATGCCGCTCCTGATTGCCCCACCAGATGATCCGGAGATTGCCGCCGCCCGCATCCGGTGTACTGCTGCTCGCCGTTTGACCGGCAGGCTGCGCGGTTCCGTCCGGCTCTGCCGTATTTGAGTTGCCTCCTGAACACCCGGTCAGCGCAAGAATACCGGCAACAGCCGCAATCATCATACTGGAAAAACGTCTCTTCATTGGTTAGCGCCCCTCTATTGTTGTTATTTGTTAACCTGAACGTATCTGTGTTGTCCGGGCCCGGATGCTGCAATACGTTTCTATATCTAAAATACACCGCTTCACGCTTCTCCAACATGGAAAAAACAGAGGTTCTTCCTGAAAGAAATCGAGTTCTTTCAGGAAGGCAGCTGCTTCTGCCCCTCACTGCCGCGCATATATTCCGTCGGCGTCATGCCGGTGTATTTCTTGAACAGCTTGGAGAAATATTGGGCGTCCTCCGGATACCCCAGCATGACCGCAATATCATAAATCCTCAGCTCCCGCTCCTGCTCCATCAGCCTTTTGGCCGATTCCATCCGCAGCTGCAGCAGGTAACCGGAGAATTTACTGCCTGTTTTTCTGGTGAACATTTTGCCCAGATAATCCACATTTACATAGAGCAGCTCGCTGCCGATCCACTTCAGCGATAAATCGGGATTGCCGAGATTATCCTGCACGATCCGCAGCACGGAGTCGATCAGATCATTCTGCCGTTTAGCTGTCCGGCCGGAATGGCGTGCAGCCAGCTCCAGCGCCGTTTCCTCCAGCAGCTGAAAGGCTTCGCGCAGGGAAGGCATATTATACAGCTGCGGAATTGCGGTGACATACTCATCCAGCCCTCCTTCACTCTGCCGGATCACCGCCAGAAACAGCTCCAGGCACAATTTCCGTGCAGCCGCTGCATCATGTACACCGTTTCCCAGCAGTCCCCCCGCTTCATTAAGCGTGTCCCTTATCTCCGCCGCATTACCGGCGCGGACAGCCAGCACCAGCCGTTCCGATACATTGGCTGCATCCACCGGAAGCTCCTTTTCGGCATCCGGCACATCCTGCGGAGTCACAATAAAGCCCTCCTGAAAAGGCAGTCCAAAGCTCAGGCAGCGTCTCACCGTATCGTACATGGAGCGGATCGCTGTGAAGCCCCCTTCTTTGCTGACAGCTACAGAGCATTCAAGCTTGTAATAAGCTTTATAAATCCGCTGAACCTGCTTGACCTTTGCCGCGAGCTGTCCGAAATCAACGGCCTTTACAAGCAGGAGCACCTGGTCCCGCACCACTGTCGTTAAATAGGCCCCCTCGTCCCTGAATACCTCCCCGGCAATATTCCTGAGCGCAAATTTATGAATATACTCCGTTTCCCCGTGGAAGCCAAACAGCACCAGCTTGAACAGCTGCTGCTCGATCATGAACAGATCCATGAAATAATCGCAGTCCTGCTTGTTGTACATGCCGGTGAGCACAATATCGCGCAGCAGCTGTTCTTTTACATGGGGCAGCACCTTTTTAAAATCATTCTGCAGACGCTCCACAAATTCCGCATGCTCTGACCGGCGTTTCAGCTCGGCGGCCACGGTGTGGAGAACCTCAAGAATTTTCATCTCGTTGCTCGGCTTCAGCAGATAATGCTTCACTCCCTGGGCCATCGCTTCGCTTGTATAGTCATATTCACCGTAACCTGACAACACAATATACTCCGTGTGCGGAGACTCTGCCCTGAGCTGCCGGATCAGGTCCAGTCCGTTCATCAGCGGCATCCGGATATCTGTAATGACGATGTCAGCCGGTTCCCGGCGGAACCGCTCCAGCGCCTCCGCTCCGTTATAGGCCGGCTCAAGCAGCCGGAACCCGTTCTTCTCCCAAGGAATCAGACTGGAAATCCCCTGCACCACCAGCTCCTCATCATCAACGAGCAGTACTTTATACATCACCGCTGCCTCCTTTAGGTATCGTAATCCGCACACAGGTTCCTTTGCCGGGCTCGCTCTCCATGCCAATGCCATATTCCCCGCCGAAAGCCAGCTGCAGCCGCTCATGGATGTTCCTCAAGCCGATTCCTGTCCCTTTAGCCTCATAGTCCAGACTCCGCAGACGCTCCAGATAATCCGCGCCGATGCCGGGCCCGTCGTCACTGACGGCAAAGACCAGATCACGGCCGTTATTAATGGTTTCGGAATGAATGGTAATATGGCATACCCCGGCTGTCTGGTCTACGGCATGGTACACCGCATTTTCAACGACCGGCTGCAGTGCAAATTTCGGAATCAGACTGTCCATTGCCCCGCTCTCCACCTCTGTGCTGAAATCAATCCGCTTGCCGTAACGCACCTTCTGGATATACATATAGCTGGTTATCAGCTCAAGCTCCTCGCGCACGGTCACCATGGTACGCTTGTTATCCATCGCCCCCCGGAGCAGCTGGCTGAGGGACTCCACCATGGTTGAGATCACCTCATCGCTTCGCATCCGGGCCATCCAATTGATCGAATTCAGCGTATTGTAGAGAAAATGCGGATTGATCTGCGCCTGCAGCGCCCGGTACTCCGTATCCTTGATCACTATCTGTTTCTTATAATTGTCATCGATTAGCTGCTCGATATTGCGGATCATGCTGTTGAACCTTTTGTGCAGATAACCGATCTCGTCCATTTGTGCGGCCGCACGGATGTCCAGCAGGGAAGCGCTGAAATCCCCCTTTTCGGCACTGCGCATCTGTCTGGCCAGCTGGTCAATCGGGCGGGTGAAGCCTTTGGCGAACAGGTAGCTGATGGTACAGGCAATGATAAGGAGGGCTCCGGCAATCAGCAGAATGGCGTTTCGCAGCACTTTTTTCTCCTGGAACACTTCGTCATAGGGAATTACGCTGATATAGGTCCAACCCGTCGCCGGGGATTGCTTATACGCAAGAAAATAAGGCTTACCGTTTATATGCTGCAAAAGGGAGCCTGTGCTGCCGGTCAGCGGGATTGCCGCAATTTCAAAGCGCTGAAGGCTCTCTGCCGCAGGACGGTACAGCATACGTGACCCGGATAAAACGAACAGCTCTGTTGCTGTGCCGGCTTCCGGCCGGAAGTGGCGCTCAACGAGTCTCTGGTAATCAATCTGAAAAATCAGCGTGCCCAGCGGCTCCAGAATCGGCTCAAAAATCGACCGGACCTCCCGGGCCAGCGTCAGCCCCTCCTCCGTCTGCTGCGGTTCAATCCATACGCCTGAACCCTGCCGTTCATGTGCGGTCCGGACAATTCCGTCCACATCCTCCTCCTGATTCATCACTCTGTTCTGCCCGACCAGAAAGTCGTAGCCGCTCGTATTCAGGAACCGTATGGAAGCGATGCTCTCTTCGGAGAACATGTATTGTGCAATTTTATTCTTGAAATCCGTTGTCCGGACCGTGCGCTCGTAGGCGGAGATCCCCCCCTGTATGCTGACCAGCTGCTCCTGGATTCTGGAATCCAGCGCCATGTTCATCGACAGCTCCTCGATATTGCTGATCTCGTTCTCAATGCCGGAGACAGACAGGTTCATAGCGCGGGAGGCCTGCTCGTATAGCATTTCATCATAGGTTTTAAAAGAAAGGGTCGTGACCGCCAGGAATCCGGCACATACCAGCAGGATCAGCAGCAGCATAAAAAACACCAGCCGGTGGAAAATCTTCATCCGTTTGATTAGTCCAAGCATAGGTTAGCTCCTTTGCATCTGGCGTATGGTTAGCGCTTACATAAAAGCAGGTCAGCCTGCCCTGAATTGATTATTAAGTATGTGAAGTACTATGTACTTTGTCAAGTATGTAATAAAATCTAACGAACAGGTACCTGGACTGTACAGCAAAAAGCCCCCGGGATATATCCCGGAGGCTTACAAACGTATACTCAGCTTAGAATTTGATGATCCCCGACGTATGCAGCAGCACCAGGAAGACAAGCACCGGAGCCACATAACGCAGGGTGAACAGCCAGATGCGGAACCAGCGGGCATTAAGTCCGGCTGCATCCGCCGCGCCTTTCCAGAAGTATCCGGCAAAGAGAGTGATCAGCAGGCCGCCAAGCGGCAGCATGATGTTGGAGGTAATGAAGTCCATCCAGTCAAACAATGCTTTGCCCCCGAAGGTAAGCTCAGGGAACATCCCCAGCGACATAGCGGACGGAACACCGACCAGGAAACAGACCAGCGACAGAATCCAGACCGCACGCGGACGGCTCCAGCGGAAGCGTTCCATAGCGTAGGATACCGGAACTTCAAGCAGGGATACCGCCGAGGTCAGAGCGGCAATCGCCAGCAGAATGAAGAACAGTCCGCCGAAGAAGGCGCCGAAAGGCATCGCAGAGAACGCTGCAGGCAGCGCGACAAAGATCAGCGAAGGCCCCTGGTCTGGAGCAATGCCGAACGAGAACGTTGTCGGGAAAATGATCAGGCCGGCAATGAACGCGTAGAGCAAATCACCTGCGCCGATGGCCAGTGTGGCGCTGCCGAGTGACTGGTTTTTGTCCACATATGAGCCGTAAGTCAGCAGAATCCCCATCCCGAGTGACAGCGAGAAGAAGGCATGTCCCAGCGCAACCAGTGCAGATTCTGCTGTCAGCACCGAGAAGTCCGGTTTAAGGAAGAATGACACGCCTGCAGATGAGCCCGGCAGTGTAACCGCACGGATCATCAGGACAATCAGCAGAACAACAAGGCCCGGAATCAGGACTTTGTTAAATTTCTCAATCCCGCCGGATACGCCGAGAATAACGACAGCCGCTGTGATCAGCATTGCAATACCCTGCCATACAATCGGCATATACCCGGAGACGAAGGAACCGAACTCCCCGGCATAATCAGTAGTACTAAACAGCTGTCCGTTGAAGGAAATGACCGCGTACTGCAGGGTCCAGCCAGCAACAATGACATAGAAGGAAAGGATCAGAAACGGTGCGATTACCTGCAATATTCCGGCTACCTTCCAGCCTTTACCGCCGCCGGCACGGATGAATGAGCTTGCGGCGCTTCCGCGTCCGCTGCGTCCGATAGCCAGCTCAGCCAGCAGCACCGGCAGACCGATTAATACCAGACAGACAATAAAGAGCAGGAAGAAGGCTGCGCCCCCGTTTTCCCCTGTAATATAAGGAAACTTCCACATATTCCCCAGACCCACCGAGCTGCCGATGGCTGCAAAAATGAAGCCGCTGTTCGAGAAACGTTCCTTTTTCTCCGTCAGCAGGCTTTGTTGACCTTTTTGTTGATTCATGTACTGACCCCATTTTTTTTGTTTTTTATGCCCCATTATAGCTTATATAACGCGTATGTGTCATATATTTTTTCAATTCATTGCCGCGTTAAAATATGTCAGTGTATATTTTGTGAATTCAAGGGCATTTTCAAATCAGGACCACTGGCTAAAGCCCCAAAAAAAGACAAGCCGGCGGCTTGTCCCTTAAAGAACTTTTCTATATAAAATATGTTTGTCTGCGAGTCCTCAGCATCTCACATGCCGGCGCTTGAACCCAAGCTTCTGCCCTTTATCCATCGCCTTCTCAATGTTCGCATAGGCATGAATGTGCTTGCTCTTCCCCTTATTGTCTGCGACTTCTACCGGTCCTACCTCTTTGGCTGTTACGGCAGCCTGCTCATGAAGCGGCACATAAGAGGTGCTCACTGTGTAGAGGAAGTTATTCATCGAATATCGGGTCCGTTCGGGCGCATCGTGAATGGTATTCTTCACCAGTTCCAGCATGCCGGAAAGCTTGTCCGCATCAAATTCTCCGTCCTTCCGGCTGCCTAGCAGCCAGCAGTAACAGCTCCAGCCCGCTGACATCCGCAGATCCTCGCCGCTGGCAATCCACTTATCAGCCACCTGCTGGGCAATATCCGCCTCCGCGAGGGTCA
This sequence comes from Paenibacillus sp. FSL R7-0273, assembly GCF_000758625.1. Taxonomy (NCBI): domain Bacteria; kingdom Bacillati; phylum Bacillota; class Bacilli; order Caryophanales; family Paenibacillaceae; genus Paenibacillus; species Paenibacillus sp. FSL R7-0273. The sequence goes on along the minus strand of NZ_CP009283.1, from coordinate 1,816,950 downwards.
CCGCCACCACAAAATCGGACAGCATATAAAAGTAGGCACCATCCATCCACCTGTCGTAATCGGCTTCGGTCATGCCATTGGGATCAGCGATAATTCCGGCAAAATACATCGCGTCATAGTTGCCGGTTGCATACAGCTGCTCGGCCAGCTCCTGATTAATCCCGGTCTGCTTGAAAATCGGCTTCATCGCCCCGGTCGCCACGCCGAACAGCGGCTCCTGCGCACCGTTTGAGCAGTACATTTTCTTCGTGCGTTCCTTGCCGAGGGCTTCGAGCTCCTGCATTACCGTTTCTGCATTCATCTATAACACGTCCTTAGCCTTAGATACTGAAAGTGTACTTCACAGCTGTCGTGGCTGCAAGTGAGGCTGTTAGTTAGTGAGCGGAACGGAGTGGACTGAAATTTGTTGACTAATGGCGGTGAATTCGTACGGGTAGCGCTCCCACTTGTCTATTGGCGGAAGAATTCATACGGGTGGCCCACCTACAATTAGTTGGATTTTCGCCGCCTAATTCCGTCATTCTTCAGGATTTTGGATATTTAGTTGGAAAAACCGCACTTAATTTCAACCAAAAGCCTCTTAAGAGCAAAAACGGCAAGATTAAGTGACCTTTTTCCACCTAATTAACTTTTCCTTGCTGATAGTCCAGAATTAGGTGACCTTTTTCTACTTAGGTTGGCTAATTCTAATTGTAGATGCTCCCCTTGCCGTCTCAGCCCTCCAGCTGCACCCGGATCACAATATCCTGATCGTGATTGCCGAACCCCGCCCCGTACAGCGTCAATCCGCCGATATGGGCGGCCTGCTCTTCGACCGCAAAACGCAGCGTCCAGAACGGCTCCTGGAGCCGGACATCCCGGACAGTCACCTCCGACATCCGTTCCCCGTCGATCCAGGTGCCTGAGGCGTCGATGCGGATGGTCTTGAGCAGCCCGTACTGGTTCACATTGCGGTGCCACCATGCCGGAGTGTATTTGCCGCGGGCGGCCCTGCCGAAGTCGGCGGGACTGGTCCAGGTGCCGAGCTGGATGCCGTTGAAGGTAAAGCTGATATCCGACGGCCAGTCATCCTTCAATCCCGGTGCCTCCGAGGCCAGCTCCATCGAAATTTCAAGCGCTTCGACATGCTGGCCGGGCAGCAGATAATTCGGCGTTTTATACTCCACATAACCTTTGCCGAACCACAGGATTGCCGCATTCACCCGCTCGGGGTCATAGAAGTAGCGCGGATCATCCCACACCCCGATCTCCATCTCACGGGTACCGAGCCCGCAGGTCGGATGCACCTCAAACGAGGTATAATGGCCGACAGAAATACTCTGCTCCCTGACCCTCTGATTGCGGTGCGCCGACGGCAGCTCGACCTCAATATGCTTTTCCTTGAGAAAACACAGCTTGTGCGTCCCCCCGTTCAGCCTTACTCTGCGGCTCCCCAGCAGTCCGGCCTGCTCCAGCTTACGGATATGCATAGTTACAATAGAAGGACTGAGCTCCAGCCGGGAGGCAATCTCCTTCATATTCATCTCCTGCCCGGCAAGCAGGCTCATAATCCGCCATCTCACCTCGCTTGCCAGTGCTTCATACAGCGGCAGATATTGCTTGTCCCCGTTTGCCCTGATCATAGATGTCATACACCCTCTGCAATTGAATTCATATATTTATTAATTTAAATGATTTAACATTCCTGAGCAACCCTAAGCCATTGCAAGTTTTCCAGTGATATTGTTTAATTTCATTAGCTGGCGATTATCCTAGATTCATATATATAAGAATTCAAAAACGAGGTGGATATTATGATATACAACAATCCGGTCATCAAGGGCTTTTACCCGGATCCGAGTGTCTGCAGGGCAGGAGATATCTATTATCTTGTCTGCAGCTCCTTTCAATTCTTCCCAGGCGTTCCGCTGTTTGAGAGCAAGGATTTGATCAACTGGACGCAAATCGGCCACTGTCTGACCCGGGAGAGCCAGGTACAGCTTGGAGAAGTGGGCAGCTCCGGCGGGGTGTTTGCCCCTACGATCCGCTACAACAACGGACGTTTCTATATGACAACAACCAATGATTCCTTGCGCCAGAACTTTTATGTATGGACTGACGATATTTACGGGGAATGGTCGGAGCCTATCTTTGTTGATCAGGGCGGAATCGATCCGGATCTGTATTTTGAGGACGGCCGTGCTTACTTTATGAGCAACGGCCAGGACGACAACGGTGTTGGCGGAGTCGTTCAATGTGAGATTGACATCGCTACCGGACAAAAGCTCTCCCCGAGCCGGACGATCTGGCAGGGTACAGGCGGACGTTATCTGGAAAGTCCCCATATGTACCTTATCAACGGACGTTATTATCTGATGGCGGCTGAAGGCGGAACCGAGTACGGCCATATGGTTATTTATGCCCGGAGTGAGCAGCTGTCCGGCCCGTTCGAGTCCTATTCGCACAACCCGGTACTGACCAACCGTAATCTGGGCGGCTATGAGCTGCAGGGTGTCGGACACGGCGACCTTATCCAGGACCCTCGCGGTAACTGGTGGATGCTGCATCTGGGCTTCCGCCAGACCGGCCGCTGGCTGACCTTCCACCATCTGGGACGCGAGGTATTCCTTACTCCGGTAACCTTTGATGAGGACGGCTGGTTCACCGCAGGGCATAACGGCACCACACTGAGCAGCTTCGAGACAGACCGTTTTCCGGAAAATACAGTCCAGGAGGACAAAAAGCACTATACCTTCGGCAATACCGACTGGAGCCTCGACTGGTGTTATCTGCGCCACCCGGCGACGGGGAATTACAAGCTGGAGCCTGAAAAAGCAACGTTAACGGGCACCGGGGTTACCTTGGATGTTCCGGCTTCCCCGAGCTTCATCGGCATCCGTCAGAGAGACTTCGATGCCGTTATTTCCTGCAAAGTGAAGCTTACGGGAAGCGGCGAGGCCGGTCTTACCTTGTACATGGATGAGCTGCATCACTATGATCTGGCGGTAGTCCAGGATGAGGACGGCTGCCGGGTGATTGAGCGGCTGAACATCGGGGATATCAAATCGGTCGAGCATACCGCTGCGCTCAATGGCCAGCTGGAAGCGACGCTGATTATTAAATCCGCATCTGAACGCTACAGCTTCTTCCTTCAGCAGCCAGACGGCGGAGAGCTGCCGCTCGGAACCGTGCATACGAAATACCTCTCCTCCGAGGTGGCCGGCGGCTTTACCGGCGTGCTGATCGGACTGTATGCCACAGGTGAAGGCTCGGCAGCTGAATTTACTGAGTTTGCGTGCGAGTATAAGTAGAACGATACAATGTGTGGCATGTAAAAGAGGCCCTGCCTTCAGCTTCAAGCTGACTGGCGGGGCTTTTTTTGTAAAACCGGAATTCCCAGTGACAGCGCACACTTGTCTCCCCAACGCTACTGCTCCTCTTGACTTGCCGGATAGGCTATTCCATCTATAACGGACAGAGATGACCTTATCTTCCTCATATATCGGCTCTGTTTTTTGTAACGGACTCCAGTGCTCTTATTTACCAAAATCAGCTCAGAAAACGCCCACACAGCCAACAATAAGCGCACCTCGGTCCGTTAGCCTGCCAAAATTGTGTTTTTAGAGAGAATAAGGGCTGTATGGTCCGTTAGACTAAGCAGAAAGTGATAGTGTAACGTAGTGAGGGCATCTGTTAAACTATCGGAATTCGTTATACGGCGGGCTTTTCCGGCTGTTAAAGCGGCATGCAAAAAAAGAACGCCGCCCGTTTAGGGGCAGCGCTCTTTCATAGGTCAAGCTATAGAACGGAATCCGGTTCATCCCCCGGAAGGAGGTCAATCCTGCAGGCTCCCAGCCTTTTTCAGTGCAGGCTTACTTGGAAGCCTGGTAGGCTGCCAGGAATTCTTTTACCTTGGCCGGATCAGCTGTAAGCACATTACCTGTGTCGATCAGCGGGCTGACGGTGGAAACGGCTTTGAGCTTTTTACCGTTGTAGAAGGCCAGGATTTCATCCTGATTGATGGAGTAGAGCACCGCTTTGCGCAGATCCACACTATTCGCCACTTCACGGTTTTGCGTATTGAACAGCAGGTAGCTCACAGCATTACTAGGAATGCTCTTAAGCTGCAGCTTGCTGTCGCCTTCAACAACGTCATACTTGGTTTCAGGCACGCCGTAGTACACATAGATTTCGCCGCTGCGCAGAGCGGACAGTGTGCTGTCAGCATCGGCAATAAAGCGTACATTTACCTGATCAATCAGCGCTTCATTGTCTGTGCCTTTTTGATAAGCAGGGTTCTTCAGGAAGATCCCTTCATAGTCGTTCTTGGAGGACAAAATGTAAGGGCCGCTGGCATACAGGGTGTTATTGTACTGGTCGCCCTCTGTTACTGTGTTCTGGTCACCGTAAGGAATGTCCTTGTTCACGTCGAAGGTAGCCACATCATAAGTGTTGATGCTCTCTACCTGCTTTTTGGAGACGATACCGGCCGATTGGTGCGCCAGGTAGTTCAGTACCTGCGGGAACGGCTCGGTAGTAGTCAGCTTGATAACCTGGTATTTACCCTTTGCGTTGTCAGCCTGTTTTTTGTCAGCTACCAGCTCGGAGATCGGTGCATCAAGCCCTTTTTCCAAAGCTTCTTTAACCGTACCGTTTCCGCCTGCCACCTTAATGGAGCCCAGAGCGTTCAGGTCAGTGAATACTTCAACCGTGTTAATGTGCTCGTGCAGGCTGTAAGTACGGTGATCCGGCACAGAGTCCTTGTTCTTGGCACGATCAAGTGAGAATACAACATCGTCGCCGCCTACGCGCTCACCGGTATCCACTGCTTTTTTATTCTCGATTTTGGCAAAATTGATATCATCACGCAGAATAAAGTAGTAGTCCTGGTTGCCGTCTGCAATGGTGTGGTTACGGGACAGCGAAGCGTCGGACGTAATTTTGTCATCGTCAGTCAGGTTGACCAGGCGTACATACATATTCGTATTCAGCTGGTTAATTGAACCGTCATTACCCTTGATCGGGTCCAAAGAGGTCAGCGTAGAGGCAGCCTGGGACAGAATCAGCGGCTCTGTAGTCCGTTTAGCAGTATCGGTAAAGTCAATGTCTTCCCATGCGAGAGCTCGGGATTTAGACAATCTTACGGAGTCCGCCTTGAGAATCTCCTTGTTAACCGCCTGGCTCTTCAGGGAAATATACAATGGAGCGATACGGGCCTCGTCAAATACGAGACGCTGCTCAAATTCCTTGTAGGTCTGTGTATACTCTTCCGGAGTCTGCGTAGCGGCTTCGTTAATCAGCGCGTCAAGCTCAGGATCGGATTGTCTGCTGTAGTCACCGCCGGTTATGAACAAGGAGCGTACCGCGTAATCCGGGTTACCTGTTACAGTAGTCCAGCCGGACAAGGAAACATCATAGTTGCCTGCATCCTCCTGGGCCTTGAAGCTTGCATAGTCAGGCTGAATGTTCAGCTTCACGTTGAAGCCGTTCTTAGTCAGCTGGTCGCGGACAATGTTCAGATCAGACTCATTGCTGCTCATGCCCAGCACATCAATATTAACCGGTGTTCCATCGCCGGCAGGCGCTGTCGCCGGTGCCTCAGAGGCAGCAGGCTCAGCCGTATTGCCGACTGTATTGGATTTGGTTGCTACAGAGCAGCCGCCAAGGACCATTACCGTAGTCAGTAGCAGCGCCAGTGCGGATTTCTTTTTCATTACAATTTCCTCCCCAGTATCTATTAATGTCTCTATGAAAAACGCCGGTTAAGACGAGTTTTCCGTAATCTGTTAAACCAAAACCGTTATTCCATTTTGGGATCAAGCGCATCCCGCAGCCCGTCACCGAAGAAGTTGAACGACAGCACGAGTGCAATGATAGCCAGCCCCGGGAAAATCGCCAGGTAAGAGTTCGTCTCGAGATAGGTACTGCCCAGCTTGAGAATATTGCCCCATTCCGGGATATGGGGTTCAATCCCCAGCCCCAGGAAGCTCAGGCTGCTCGTCGAGATAACTGCACCGCCAATGGTCAGTGTAGCCTTGACAATCATCGGAGCCAGTGAATTCGGAACGATGTGCTTGAAGATAATCGACCGGTTGCTGGAGCCGAAGGCCCGGGCGGCATCCACATACTCAAAGGTGGATACCTGCAGCACGTTGGCCCGCATCGTCCGTGCATAGGTCGGAATAGCCCCGACACTGAGCGCAAGGATCAGGTTCACTGTATTGGCGCCAAAGGCGGCAATGATCGCAATCGCCAGCAGAATGCCCGGAATTGCGTACAGCACATCAAGCGCACGCATGATGATGTTGTCGGTATAGCGGCCATAGTAGCCGGAAATGGCTCCGAGGGTACCACCTATGAACAGCGGCAGGACAGTGGACATGACCCCGACAATCAGGGAGATCCGCGCACCGAAAATAATGCGTGTAAACAGGCAGCGTCCGAAATTATCGGTACCCAGCGGATACGCCAGTGACGGAGGCTGCAAAATCAGCGAGTAGTTGTTATCCACCGCCATACCGTAGTCAAAGGTCACATAGCTGCACACCGATACGGAGAACAGAAAGGCAATAAACAGCAGGCCCAGCATCGCTGTTGTATTGCGGGTCAGCCGCTCCAGTACATCCTCCCAGCCGGCTACAGCAGGATTGCCGCTGTTCCGGATCCGGACAATCAGGATGATGCCCAGCGCAAGTGCAAAGAGATTGCCGGTCAGCGCGGTCAGCAGCAGCGGATAAGCTACCCAGAGCAGCCCCTTCGGAACCTGACGCCGCCGTACAAATCTGACGGTCAGAATCACTGTCAGCAGATGAAAAACAGCAACTGCCAGCAGGATAAACATTCCGGTCAGGAAGGTATCCGCCACGTAGGGCTTGTACAGATTGATTGCCGAAACGGCAATTACCCCAAGCTGGGTCAGCAGAGTGTATACTGCCAGCGTATACTCAGGTGATTTGCGCCTCTGGATCAGCTGGAAGGCTGCAGTGGCAACAAATACATTGCCTGTGACCAGGCTCAATAGCAGTACATAGCCCAAAGCACGGGTAATGCTGCGGATTTCACCATAGACTCTGAGATCTCTGCGGATGAGCAGAGTGACCAGCACCTGCAGGGCTGTAAAAACCCCGTAGACCAGACAGGCAAGCCCTATCCAGGGCTTGATGCTGTGCGCCTCCCAGTCATAGGAGGCGAGCAGCAGGACCAGTGTAATAATAAGGGACCCCGTCCAGGCAAAGCCGGCCTGACGGTATTCCTGGGAGGTTTTGAGCTTAAGCTGTAGTTCACGCCTTTCGGCGTTTGCGTTAACCATGTATGTTCACCTGCTATCAGTATTGTTTCATTTTGGACCGGATACGAGGGTCCACAAAGGCGTATAGAATATCGATCATTGCGTTTATCAGAGAGATGGTGATTGCTGTGTAGACTACACCGCCCATAATGGCCGGAATGTCGGGAATGAACTGCTTATCCACAATGTAGCTGCCCAGTCCGCTGATATTGAATACTTTCTCTGTAACCGCCGCTCCGCCCAGCATCGCTCCGAACTGCAGGCCGATTACGGTCACAATCGGGATGAGCGCATTGCGCACAGCATGCTTCAGCAGCACCTTCCGTCTGCTGAGTCCTTTGGCTGTAGCCGTTATGATATAATCCTCATGGATAACCTCAAGCGTAGACGCCCGGGTCATCCGGGCAATCGCTGCGGTTAATCCTGTTCCGAGCACCACCACCGGCATAATAAAGGTCAGCCAGTTGCCCGGATTAAAGGTCGCCGGCAGCCACTGCAGCTTGATCGAGAAGCCCAGGATAAAGATCAGGCCCTGCCAGAAGCTCGGGATCGACAGGCCGATCAGCGCAATGAGCATGAACGTATAATCGAACCAGGAGTTTGGTCTGGCGGCCGAGATGATTCCGATCGGAATCGCAATCACGACAGCCATCAGCAGCGAGAACAGCGTCAGCTCAAGCGTCACCGGAAATTTCCGGCCGATCGCTGATACAATCTCTTCGTTTCCGGCAAAGGCTTTGCCAAGATCGAACATCGCAATGCCTTTAATATTGTGCCAGAGCTGCACCAGGTAGGACTGATCCAGCCCGTACACCCGGTTGAATTCCATAATCTGCGCATCGGTAGCCGTCTGGCCGAGAATATTGACTGCCGGATCAAACGGTGATATATACAGTATGGTAAATACCAGAACGGCAACCCCGAAAATTACGAATACCGTCATGATCAATCTTTCAAATATGTATTTGAGATAAGGACTGCTGTACAAAAAGATTAACAGATACAACGGCAATCCCGGGATAAAAGACAACGGTAAAAATAGCGGGTGCTGCAGCAGCGCCTGAAAGGTACTGATGAACGTTGATCTGGACAGTCCCTTCTCCTGCAGCCTGTCATCTGCCCGTTCCGCAACTATAAGCTCAAACCGTTCTGCCGCCAGCTTCTTCGCCTCGCCTGCAAGCTCCGCTTCACTGGCCTGCTGTCCGAAGAATCTGGCCTTGCTGTGCAGCTGATCTGTGAACTCTGATTCAAGCTTCTCCTGAAGCCCTGAAGCCACCAGCTCCTCGCGCGTCTCCTTCAATACTGAGGTATGCGCATCACCCGTTTTACGGGCACGGTGGACAAGCAGCGTGAACAGATTGACGGGTGCGCCCAGTACAAGGGCGAAATACCGGTAGGAGTTGTTCTGCAGCAGCTTGCTGTAAGAATCCCCGATGGCCTTGGCGACATTTATGCCTCCGTGTTTTGCCGCCTCCATAATGACTTGCCCTCCTTGCATTCTATATTTTAAAATTGTACTATTCCGATAGATAAGGTATATTTTATTAATAGATTTGTTTATTGTCAAGAAAAGCCCTTAAAAATTTAGCGAAACTGGCAGGTGGAAACATGGAACCGATCTTGAAAGTCAACAACTTGCATATCTCCTTTCAGAGCCATGATGAAGAGCGTCCCGCCGTCCGCGGCGTAAGCTTTGAAGTATATAAAGGGGAAACACTGGGCATTGTCGGTGAATCCGGCAGCGGCAAAAGCGTCACCGCCCGCTCCATTATGAGACTGCTCCCTTCCCCGCCTGCACTATTAAAGGATGGGGAAATTGTTTTTCTGGGAGATAATCTGGCGGCCAAGTCAGAGAAGCAGATGGAACAGATCAGGGGCCGGGAGATCGGAATGATTTTTCAGGACCCGATGAGCTCCCTCAATCCGACGATCCGGATCGGGGAGCAGATCAGTGAAAGTCTGGTCAAGCACCGCAAGCTGTCCCGCAAGGCCGCCAAGCAGGAAGCGCTGGAGATCCTGAAGCAGGTCGGTATCCGGGACAGTGAGGTCCGCTATCGGCAGTATCCGCACGAATTCTCGGGCGGTATGCGGCAGCGCGTAATGATTGCGATCGCTCTGGTCTGCCAGCCGGCGCTGCTCATTGCGGATGAGCCGACCACGGCGCTGGATGTGACCATTCAGGCCCAGATCCTCAATCTGATGAAGCATATGCAGCAGCGGCTCGGCACCTCCATTATTCTTATTACCCACGATCTCGGAGTTGTCGCAGGGATGTGCGACCGGGTAGCCGTTATGAAGAACGGAGAGATTGTGGAGACAGGCACCACCGAGGAGATCTTCGCACGTCCGCAGCATCCTTATACACAGCGGCTGCTGGGCGCCCTGCCGCGTCTGGATGAGAAGAAGAAGCCCAAGCCGCCCGGACTGATTATTCCGGGAGAAGGCAAACGCCCGCTGCTTGAGGTCAGATCGCTGAAGCAGCATTTTGACCTCGGCAAAGGCCGGGTGCTGCGCGCTGTTAACGATATCAGCTTCCATATCCGTGAAGGGGAGACACTGGGCATGGTCGGTGAGTCCGGCAGCGGCAAGTCAACCACCGGCCGTTCGATTCTCCGGCTGCATGAGCCGACCGGCGGTGATGTGCTCTTCCACGGGATGGCCGTTAACCGGCTGAATGCACAGGAAATGAAGACCATGCGCCGCCATATGCAGATGATCTTTCAGGACCCGTACGCCTCGCTGAATCCGCGCTTTAAGGTGATGGATATTATAGGGGAAGCGCTGGATGTACATAATCTCGCCGGCAGCAAGAGCGAGCGGAAAAAGCGGGTCGAAGAGCTGCTGGACCTGGTCGGGCTTGATCCGGCCTTTGCCATCCGTTATCCGCATGAATTCTCGGGCGGACAGCGGCAGCGGATCGGCATTGCCCGCGCGCTTGCGGTCGAGCCGAAATTCATCGTCTGCGATGAGCCGCTCTCGGCACTGGATATGTCGATTCAGGCCCAGGTCGTCAAGCTGCTGGAGGAGCTGCAGCAGCGCCTCGGCCTGACCTATCTGTTCATTGCCCATGACCTGTCCATGGTCAAGCATATCAGCGACCGGGTAGCCGTAATGTACATGGGCCGGATCGTTGAACTCGCCGAAAGCGAAGAATTGTATACGAACCCGCAGCACGAATACACCAAATCACTGCTGGCAGCCATCCCGGTGCCTGATCCAAAGATCGAGGCGGCCAAGAAACGGACACTGCTGGAGGAACAGACCGGCGGTGACAAGTATAATCTGGATAAGTCCAGTCTGGTTGAGATTTCAGAAGGCCACTGGGTAGCCATGCCTACGGGCTGATAACCCGGCGGCAGCATAAACAAGGCAGTCAACCTCACGTTGACTGCCTTGTTCCTTTTAAAGCTTATTTGGCGTTATGGAATTGATACGGTTCATCCAGCCGGGACAGCACGGATACATTATTTATTGTCATTCCTTCTATATTATAGGCTTTCAGGCCGTACTTTCCGATAGCCGATATATTCTCCAGCACAATATTCTGCAGCGGCTGTTCGGGCAGCCCGGCCATAAATACGGCATTGCCGGCATGAGTGTCAAGCACGATGTTCCGGAACGTAATATCACGGATGATTCCAGTGCCCTCATTCACTTCCTCCGCGCGGTCCGGATCGTACTCCTTATGGCCGTAGAACTGGTCAATATTGATAGCTCCCCTGAACCACCGGCAATCCTCATGCTCCAGACTGTAATTACGCAGCGTGCAGTCCTCATACACGATGTTTTCAATGACTGCTCCCCGGCCTCTGGGCGCTTTGACCGTTCCGATGCTGTACACATCCTCGAACGTGCAGTCGCTGACCTTGACATTTCTGACACCGCCGGACATTTCGCTGCCGACGGCTACGCCGAACCCGCTTTTGAACCGGCAATTCGTGATCCGGATATTTTCGGAAGGAATGCCTACGCGCCTGCCCTCCTCATCCCGGCCGGATTTAATTGCTATGCAGTCATCCTGGCTGGCGATCAGCGAATTGAAAATATAGATGTTGCTGGAGGAGTCCGGATTCAGCCCGTCGCCGTTAAAAACATCGGCATATCTGCGGCCATGCTCATCATTCTTCGTATATAAGCTGACGTTGTTTGCAGTGACCTGATTGCAGTAGATGAGATGCACACACCAGGCGGGCGACTGGCGGACGGTAATGTCCTTCAGGTACACATAGTCCGTGCTCCGCAGGCAGACCGCCCGGCCCCGGAAGCCCTCCTTCTCAGCCATCTCCGCCTTGAACAAGGCTGCCCCGTTCGCGTCGATCGTGCCCCCGCCGGCAATGGTAATATGCTCAAGCCGCTCACCGCCGCTGCAATCCGGCGTATTCACAAGACTCGCATAGCAGAGCTGCTCCCGGCCCTCCCAGCGGTAGGTCATCAGCGGATAATACGCCGGCTGCGCACTGCCCAGCAGCACCCCGCCCTTCTCGATGAACAGGGTCATGCAGCTCTTCAGGAAGAGGGCGCCGCTTAGGAATGTGCCTGCAGGCACGTATACCGTCCCGCCGGGGGTACAGGCATCAATCGCCGCCTGGATAGCGGCTGTATTAAGAACTACTCCGCCCTCTACCGCACCGAACACGGTAATATCGAACAGCTCCCCTTCCGGCTTCGTGGACACGGTAACTGTATTACTGCCCGGAGACACTTCTCCGGCTGCAGTTACGGCGCAGACATACACCTTGTATTCCTGCGCAGGCTTAAGCCCTGTCACCGTATAGTCTGCTGCCGTGCATATGCCGTGAATGACATCATTCACATACACCCGGTAACAGGCGATGTCCCCGGAGAGCTCCGGCTTATCCCAGACCACCGCAATGCTTGCATCCGTCCGGGCCGACGGGGGTGACACCAGATTAAGCGGTGTAAGCAGGCTATTATCCTTTGTCTGCATCTTCGTTGCCTCCGTTTTTTTTCATTAGTTCCAGCAGTCTGGCGGTCTCCATATAATTAAGGCTCCATTGGGATATCCCATTGGTGTTGGCATACGGAACCTCACGGACCGGGCGGATATATTCAGCATCCGGTACCTCTGCATACACGGGATTGCCGTGCTCATCCGTCTGGCCGGGAGTATTGGAGCTGTGGTCCGCACCGGCCTGCAGCATATCCAGCGCCTGCTGCATCCGTTCAGGCCTGTTGAAGCGGTACCCTGTATAAGCCGGCATGCGGATACCAAACCTCAGCCCATCCCAGGCCTTGTCATTGCTCTCATTAAACAAGCCGCCTGACGAAATCCTCCGCTCTTCCGGTGTCATGGCGAAATAATCTCCGAACTGGGCCAGCATATCCTTCAGCTCTTCATCCCCGGTCAGCTCCGCCAGCTCGAACCAGATCTCAGGCCCGCCGAAGCAGATAACCATATGATACTGGTAATTCCCTTCGCTAAGATAACCCATCTCCCCGGTCTCCGGGTTATACCGGAAATGGGAGCCGGAGGCCAGCCGGTTCGGTGCCTGTTTAATATTCGCCAGGCCGATCATAATCTTATCGCGATACTTTGTATCCTGGAATCTTTCCCACCGGGTCATCCAGTTGGAGACATACGAGGACCAATCCGGACCGGTCCGGACCTGATAGCAGCCGTCTGCGTCCGCGCTCTGACCGATCCGCGGGGCATAATCGGCATCCTTTACAAAATCCATAAGATCGCCGGTCCGCTCATCGCCTGTAAGATAATAGAAGAAACGGTGGTGCCCGGCCATGGAGATCCGCGGCTCCTTCCATTTGCAGCCCCAGTGGCGCACATTGTGGCGGCTGCCCAGCATCGCATATTCGCCGAGATGATACATGTCCACCTCGCTTGTATGCCGTGTCATCGCCCGGGCGAACCGGAAGATATCATAGTCTCCGGTACGCAGGAACAGCAGCCAGTTCACATAGGTGTTGCACAGCTCCGTGTTCTGCCAGGCAAAGCCGCCGACATCATAACGCCAGTTGTGGCGTACAGGATCATAGGTATGCATCACATCACCATAGTCCCAGAAGCCGTACCATCTCCGCTGCTCTACCTCCTTAATGTAAAAATCCATAAAGCCGAGCAGCGCCCGCTCATGCGCAGCCGTACGGTACTGCTCCTGCTCCGGCGGCTGCCAGTAGGTGCCGAACACCCTGGTCTCCGCATACGCTTCCGGGGCGGCAACCAGCAGCGCATCACCCTGCACATCTGCGGCAAAGTCCAGCACGGCCTGTTTACCCGGCATCCGGTCAAACAGCTTGAGCGTAAGCTCGTTGGTGTTGGCAATCCCCTGCGGATGGTTATTCATATCGCCGTAGGAGAAGGTATGCGATTCCGTATCATACGCCCGGAAGTCATAGGCTTCGGCGTATCTGCTATAGAGCCATACGCTCAGGCAGGGGTTGTCTTCCCTGGCCCCGGTAATCTCCAGCGCCATCGGGCTTTTCTGCCAGAAATCCTTGACCGCCGCCGCCATGATTCCGCTCTCGCTGCCGAAAAAAACGGCTCCGCTGGAACGGTTGCCCTGCGCCGCCGGAATGTAGGCGCACCGGCGGGCAGTGCTTTTGACAATGCTGAAGTGGTCGCAAGAGTCCTGCTGCAGCCGGAAGCTGCTCCAGGCCGCATTATCGCGCACATTCTCCAGCAGCGCCGGTTCCGCGTCCGGGTCGATATGGACAAACTGGCCGGCGGTCTGCTGCCGCTCGTACAGCGGATGGATGCCGCTATAGGTATACAGCGGCTGCACCGCTTCGTAGAACATCCCCGTATCCCCGGCAAAGCCGGCATGGCGGTTCCACAGCTCTCCCGCAGCCTCCATCTGAAAATGCACAGCCAGCCCCTTCAAATAATCGCGGTTCTCATCCGCATCGTAGATGAAGCTGTGAACCATCCGGAGCTCATCGCTTCCGGCATAGAAATAGAGCCGGATCACAAACGGAAAACGACGCTCACTGCTGTTCATATACCGGTGGCTGCCTTCCAGCTTGACGACAGCCCGCAGCGGACCCGCCTCCTCCAGTGTAAGGGTGTCCGTATAACCGATCAGCTTGTGGATGGAAACGGTCTCAAGACCTTCGTCCTCCTTGCGGTTCTCAATCAGGGCGGTTAACTGTGCTGATACAGGCTTCTGGCCGCTCTGTCTGCGTAGCAGGGCCGAAATCAGCTGCCCGCCCGGACGGAGCGTACAGGAGAGCAGCCCGCTCCCGATCTGAACCGAGCCGTCTGCATCCTGGGCTGCTGTAATGCAGGCTTCCGGGGCAGCCTCTTCCCCCTTCTGCATAACATAAGAGGTCCGGGTATCCAGCACCCCGCTGTGCAGCAGCCACTTCACCGAGCCGTCCGGCCAGTAGGCGTTAATCTTGGTCTGAACAGGGACTCCGTTTCCGGCCTCGTCCTGTAACGATACAGGCTCTCCAGGCTGCAGCGCCCCCTGGCTCCACGGCGTACCAAAGCTAACCGGTGTACGCTCCGCCTGTTGTGCTGTCAGCCATTTTAAATGCAGCTTGGACATGCTGTTTTCCACCTCCGGGTAATGTTGTTCCATTTAACTGTGATGAACCAGTGCTTCACTGAAAAGCATCAGCGCAATTCCGGTATTGTACGGTCTGGGCGCGTAAGGCACCTGCAGATAGCCCGCCTTATCCTGACAGTCTGTACCGCCGGACGCATGCAGCACTGTTCCATCCTCCGCCAGATGGTCAGCCAGTATATTCCGCGTAATCTGCCGGCCCCAGTCCCTGAACCGCTCATCCAGCAGGCCGAGCCTGAAGCCTTTGAGTGCAGCATAGGCGAACAATGCGGAGGCACTGACCTCCATATAGGCCTCTTCCTCATCCAGCAGTGTCCGCAGCATCCCATCCTCCATACGGAGCTCATACGCTTGTTCCATATGCCGCTTGAACAGCTCCCCGAACCGTGTGGTATCATACGGCTGCCCCTGCAGCAGCGTCAGCAGCTCCACTACACTTACTGCAGCCCAGCCGTTGCCGCGTCCCCAGTGCTCCCCAAGCCGGGCGTTCTGCAGGCAGTGATAGCCGTGGGAGTACAGGCCGCACTCCGGGTCAAACTGGCAGCGGATATGAATATCGAACTGCTCCAGCGCCCCGCGGATACTGGCATCGTTATCCTCCGCAATACCAAACCGCAGCATGAACAGCCCTGCCATAAACAGCGTGTCGATCCACAGCTGGTTCTTGTAATCCTCCAGACCGCCTGCCCCCGGGCCCCATACATGGGCAAAGCCGCCGTTCGGCGTCCGCAGCGCCCTCTCCATACACCAGTCTGCTACCTCCCGGCAGCTTTCCAGATACCGCGCATTTCCCGTCTCCCTGTATACGCTAAGCAGCGCATTGGCAGGCGCAACCCAGTTCACCGAGCCGTGCCGCAGCTTTTCACCGTTGTCCTCACACCACTTTTGCAAAAAGCCGAAATAGCGCTCCTGCCCGGTCTCCTCATAAGCCTTGATGACCCCGTACAGTGCTACCCCCTGCACCCATTCCCACACATTCAGATCATCATGCTCCTCCCGGCCGTGCAGCTTGTTCCAGAGCTTATCCAGTCCGGCTAGCAGCTCCTCTTTCCTCATAATCCCATCAGTCCCCATATCGTCCTCCCGTATAGGCTTCTTGCGAGTCGTAACCAGACTAACACAATAAAAGTGGGATTACTCCGCAATAAAAGGCATAATACAGTTATATTCCATTTATTTTGCTATAATAATCATTATCCTTTAGTAAGAGAGGAGTTCCGTATGACTGCCCCGCTCTATCCTGATATCCTGCGCTTCGGTACCGATCTGGACCCCTTCAAGCTTGAATTCGACCGGCGCACCGGCCCTTATTCCATGAACAGCAACCATTACCATTTCCAGCATGAGATCTTCTATCTGTTCCAGGGTGAACGGAATTATTTTGTAAAAGACACCGCTTACCATATCCGGCCCGGAGACCTCGTATTGGTCGAATCCAATGCCCTGCACAAAACCTCAGAGTCCGGCAGGCCAAACCATGAACGGATTGTGGTGTATTATTCACCCGGCTTTTTTGAGGCGCTTCGGCCGGAAGAGAAGGAGCTGCTGCTCGCCCCGTTTATCCGGCATACTCCGGTAATCCGGCTGAATCTTCAGGAGCAGCTGCAGGTGGAGCAAATGCTGTATTCCATGCTGGAGGAGATGAACGGGCAGGCACCGGGCTATACACTCAAGCTGCAGAATGTGACGGCCGAGCTGCTGCTCTTCATTGCCAGGACCGTCCGGAAGCACGGCGCCCAGCCGGAGGATCTGACTTCACCCGCACAGCGCAAGGTGACAGAGATTGTCCGCCACATCAACCAGCATTACGGGGAAGCCCTGCAGCTCGACGATATCGCAGAAGCCTTTTATATCAGCAAAAGCCACCTGAGCCGCAGCTTCAAAAAAATCACCGGCTTCGGCTATACGGAATACGTAAATCTCATCCGGGTAAGAGAGGCGGAGCGGCTGCTAAGGGAGACCGGCTGGAGTGTAACGCTTGTATCCGAGCATTGCGGCTTCGACAGCCTCACGCATTTCGGCAAGGTATTCAAGCATATTGCGGGCGTACCGCCCCGTGAATACCGGAAGCTGCACCGTATCTGATCAGCGTGCTTATCCGCCGGCTCAGAATTCCGCACAAAAAGAGCAGCTTCTCCTGAGAAAAGCTGCTCTCTTTGGCTAATATAGCATGGTCCCGTCAGCCGATTACATCCCTGATATGCACCTCGCTGGTTTTGCTCAAATCAATGAATTCATTCTGCGTTAACGCAATGAGCGGTCTTGTCGGATAATTGACATTGGTCAGTACAATCCGGCCCATTCTTCCGTCTGTCAGCGACACCTCGCAGCCGACCTGGCTGGCCAGCAGCGAATCCAGAAACGTCATGCCTATGATAGAATCAAAGCGCTTATGTATAATGCCTTCATGAATACTGTTGATGACTTCAAAGAAAGAAACCGCAGGCCTGTGCGGCCGGTCTGAAATCATGGCCATATAGATATCTGCCAGCGTAACGATTTTGCTCAGCCGGTCGATCTGATCCCCTTTTATCCCATTGGGATAGCCGCTGCCGTCTTCTCTTTCATGATGCTGCAGGGCGACCAGTGCGACACGGGGATCTACTTCGGAATTCGCCAGCAGCTCGTATCCGAGAACGGTATGCTGCTTCATAATCTCAAACTCATGCTTGTCCAGCCTGCCCGGCTTCGTGACCAGTGTGGATGGCAGCCGGACCAAGCCGATATCATACAGACAGGCAGCGGTTGCCAGCAGCTCCATCTCCTCATCATCCAGGCCCAGCCGTCTGCCAAGTGAGGTGGCAATGACTGCAACACCCATGCTTTGCTTGTAACGGTAATCCTCCTGTTCCTTGAACTCCGAGAAAACCTGAAACAGATTGAACCGCTTCGCAGTGTCTTTTATGAAGGGCAGGACCTTCTCCTCTACATCGTCAATCGGAACAATCCCGTTAGCCCTCACCAGCCTGTCAATCTCCTGAAGATGCCTCTCGGCGGCTTTGGCCTTCTGCCGTGATTCTATGCTGGAGGGACGGGGGCCGGCCTGGGCTTCCGCGGCTTCCTCTTCCTCCCCGGTATCTTCAACAGCTTCCTCTACAACTCTAAGCTTGATCCGGAAATTCGCCAGCTTGTCGATATGGCTCTGCAGCAGAACCGTATCCTTCGAGATTAATAAAATCCCTTCCGTGCTGTAAATATTGCTGCTCAGCTTTTTTCCTATAAAAATATCATATGCCTCTAACGACATCTATGGGATCACCCCGCCTTCCTTCCCTTTATTGCGCAGTCCTGCCGGATCGAAATGGATGATCATACATCCGATAGATAGTATTCTAAGCCCTGCAAGAGAAGGTTCATAGCCTTAATCGCCGTTGTTTGCAGAAAATGAATCCTTAGTAATGAGCCCATGCAACCGGCGGACGCCGGATAAGCGTTAAGGACTATGTCACCGTTCCATTTCTTGGGACATTCGGTGGATTGCTTCAGCACGAAATAACAGATTGTTAACAATATAGTTTTTAAGCGTTATCATTTTGAAAATATAATCTTTTAACATAAATCTATAAAAAAAGCTTCCGATTTTAATTAAAATACTATATTATAGTTTTCTATATGTATATTAAATGTGTTTTATGTATATTAATTCGTCACACGCAATGTGAATATTACATATTCATGGGAGATTTGCCGTGCGAATCTACAGGAGGGATGCATAAATCTGCATACGCAGAAGCCGTCTGCCTTTCCGGCAGCAATCTATTACATAACAAGACACTGGGAGGTTTATGATGACTAAGAAATTTTTATCCTTATTAATCGCATTAACCCTGGCATTATCCGGAATTATTCCGTCAGCCTACGCCGGAGCAGCTGTTACCGAAATTCAGCCTCAGGCTCTGACAGCACCGGTATCCGCAGATTCCGGTAATTCAGCTACTGTATCAGAAACCGTCTATCAGCCAGCTACTGTATCGGAAGAGGTCTACCAGGCCTCGATGACCGAAGCCAGAACCATGCCGGTTACGCTGACCCTTCCTGAAGGCGTTACAGCAGACCAGCTTAGCTGGACCTTCGGCAGAACGGCGGAGGAAATGAAGCCGCTGGCCGAATGGAAGAAATGGAATAACGCTTCTAATGTTAGAGCTTATACGGGAGACCCTTTTGTAAAAGTATCCTATGAGCCTGCTGCCGCTTCTACTGTAACCGCGTTGGTATACTTCGATATGCCATACGGTGTGAACCTGGCCGTCAGCGGAGTACGGGCTGAATATGTGAAGCTTGCAGGGGTATACAACCTGACTGCAACAACACCTGCCGGCGATGTGCTGGTAGAGCAGCAGGTGGATCTGAACCCGTATGATACCTATCATACATATGATGAAATCAAGCCGGCCATTGATAGAATTACCGCCGACAGCAACAACAAATACGGCCGCTATGTGGAGTACCAGCAGATCGGAACGTCCACACAGGGACGGGCGATCCACTTCTCCATCGTCGCCAAGGACAAAGCATCCGTAGATCAATATCTGAACGAAACGCTGCCGCTGATGAACAACGACCCTGCCAAGCTGCAGGAAATGATCAAGAGCGGCCAGCTTCAGGATTATAAAGTGCCGATCTGGCTGAACAACATCCATGCGGATGAAGCCAATGGCGTAGACGTTATTATCAAGTTCCTGGAAACACTGATGACAGAAAAAATCGTGAACTATGATACAACAGATGAAGACAAAAATGTAATTCCGGTGGCCCTCGACATCGACAAGGCGCTGGACAATGTGATTTTCCTGCTGGACTATGTAGAGAATCCGGACGGCCGTGCGCTCAATACCCGTGCGACTTCCACCCTGCTCGACCCGAACCGCGACAACTCTTACCAGACACAACCTGAGACTCAGGCTGTTACAGCGCAGATCGCCAAATGGACTCCGCTGAGCTTCCTGGATATGCACGGCTTCGTGAGCGGCTTCCTGATCGAGCCTTGTACTCCGCCGCATGACCCGAACATTGAATATGATCTGGTTATCGACAACATGGTTGAACAGGCTAAAGCAATGGGTAATGCCGGTATCGCTAATACCAAATACGACGAGTACCACATTCCTTATCTGGAAGCAAAAGAATTAGCGAAAAATCCGAATTACTCCGATCCGTACGGCAACGCTACCGGCTGGGACGATGCTTCCCCGGCATACACTGCTGTATATGCGATGCACCAGGGTGCTCTTGGACACACCATCGAGGTTCCGGAGCTGAATGAAGATTCGCTGGATGCTTTCTACTATGCAACTCTGGCGGCTACCAATTATGTACAGGATAACAAACAAGAGCTGTTCCTGAACCAGCTCGAAATCTTCAAGCGCGGCCTTAACAATGAAGATAACAAAAACGTTGATGAATTTCTGGTAAACGCCCAGTACGAATCGATCGGCCGTGAGCGCGAAACTGAAACAACAAACTTCTTCCCTGAGTACTATGTGCTTCCTGTAGCCAAGGACCTGCAGAAGAATGCGCTGGAAACTTATAAAATGGTGCAGTACCTGCTCCGTAACGGTGTAAAGGTTGAACAGACTGCTATTTCTGTAACCGTAGACGGAATTATTTATCCTCCAGGAACGTATGTCGTGAATATGCACCAGGCTAAACGGGGCTTTGCCAACCTGGTATTGTATGACGGACTGGATGTATCCGACTTTGATGCCATGTATTCCGATACCGTCCAGAACTTTGCCGATATGCGCGGATTTGACCGTTATATCAGCCGCACTGAAGGTGCGTTTTCCGGTACAACTACACAGGTGAGCAGCGTTGTGATTCCGGCAACGAGCCTGGATCAATATCCCTTCTCGCAAAATTACGTAATCCGCAACAGCAACAACGATGCGGTCAAAGCAGTTAACGAGCTGCTCTTGAACAAAAAAGCGGTAACCCTGCTTGATAACGGCGGTGCCGGCTATGAAAAAGGCAGCTTCCTGGTTTCCAGATCCAATCTGCGGACTGTAGCCTCCAAATACCTGCTGGACATTGTACCGTTCTATGCAACAGGTGACAAAACAGGTAAATTGCTGAAGCCGGCAAATGTAGCGATTGCGGGAGCACCTTCCTTCATTCTGGCCGATCTGGGCTTCAAGGTAACCTCCAACACAGCTGCAGCGGACGTACTGGTTAACTCCGGTACTAACCTGATCGCCAGCGGCAAGCCTTTCATCGGGTATGGCCGTACGATCCTCAGCAGCGTTAAAGCTCTGAATATTCTGCCTGGTCTGGATTTTGCCAATCCGGTGAACAAGGCGAACAGAGCAGCCGCGCACGAGGGCTTGTTCAAAGCAACAATCTCACAGGACAGCTTGATCACTGCTCCTTATGATGAAAGTGAATACCTGTATACTGTATCTGCCGCCTACATCACAGCTGTTCCGGAAGGCGCTGAAATTCTGGCGAAATACGGAACCGGAGATGACTTCTTCAAAGCCGGCTGGTGGCCGAACAGCGACGCTGCCAAAGATCAGGTGCTGGCCCTGGATTACCAGACTGACAGCATTCATGTAACCCTGTTCGCCAATGACCTGCTTAACAAGTATCACCCGCAGAACCAGTTCAGACTATTGGCTAATGCAATCTACGCCTCCGCTCCGGCAGCTACAGAAGCTGACGGTTTGGATAACGGTGTACTGGAAGCCGAGCCGGTTAGTCCGGGCACAGGCGCACCTGCTGCAACTCCGGCACCGACTGCAACACCGGCACCAACCGAAACACCGCAGCCGACAGCAACACCGGCTCCGGCCAGCTTCACCGATCTGGGTAAAGTAACCTGGGCCGCATCTGCAATTGAAGAGCTAAGCGCTAAAGGCATTATTAACGGCGTAGGCAACGGCAGCTTCGCACCGCTCAAGGAGGTTACCCGTGCTGAATTCATCACCATGATCGTCCGCGCCTTCGCTCTGCCGCTGGACAATGCTTCGGCTGACTTCAGTGATGTAGCCGATACCAGCTGGGCATACAGCTATGTTGCCGCCGGCGTACAGAACGGTCTGGTTAACGGTGTAGGCAACGGCAAGTTCGAGCCTAACCGTTCCATTACGCGTGAAGAAATGGCGATTATCGCCGCCAATGCCCTGACGAAGCTCAAAGGCAAATCGGTTACCAATGCCGATGCTGCCCTTGCAGCCTTCAAGGACAAAGCAAGCATCGCTTCCTACGGTAAAGACGCTGTAGCGCTGCTTACCCAGGAAGGTATTGTTAAAGGGATGACAGCTGACACCTTCGCGCCAAAAGGCATTGCCAACCGCGCCCAGGCCGCCGTCATCATCAGCAACATCATCAACCTGCAATAATCTATACTATAAAAAGGGATGCCCCTTGGCCGCAATGGCTGAGGGGCATCCCTTTTTTTGTTTTGGATTAGGTGACGTTTTTTCACTTAAATATGCTGCCGGAGCGTTCCCGGCAGCATGCGGTTTATCTGTTTACTAGACTTCCAGTGCTTTGCCGTCAGGTACCGGCAGGCCGAAGACCGGCAGACCCTGCTCATCCCATTCCACCGGCTGTACACGGGCATGACGGTTTGGATCAAACAGGGGATCACCTGTAATCTCCTTATAGTTTCTGGCATGGTAGACGATCAGCTCCTGCGAGCCGTCAGCAGACACTGTAAAGCTGTTATGCCCCGGTCCATACTGTCCGGTCTCCTCGCTTGATGTAAAGACAGGAACCGGGGATTTCGTCCACGAGCCGGCATCCAGCAGATCACTGTCCTCCGCTGCCGTGAGCATGCCCATGCAATAATTATGGTTAGTAGCGCTGGCAGAGTAGGTCAGGAAGATCTTCCCGTTCTTTTTAAGAATGGCCGCGCCTTCATTAACCCGGTAGCCGATGATTTCCCAGTCATATTCCGGCCGGGTCAGCACAGTCTGACTGCCCTCCAGTGTCCACGGGTTAGCCATCTTTGAAATAAACAGGCTGGAATTCCCCTGGACCGACGGGTCCTCCTGGGCCCATACCAGATATTGATTTCCCTTATGCTCAAAGGTAGTCGCGTCCAGCGAGAAGGTATCCCAGGCTGTGTAGATCCGGCCCTTCTCTTCCCAGCTGCCTTCAAGCGGATTGTCCGCCCCGTTCTCCAGCACATACAGACGCTGTGCAAAAGGCGCATCATCGCTGCCTGCCGAGAAATAGACATACCATTTACCGCCGGTGAAATGAATTTCCGGCGCCCACACATAGCCGCTCATAATTCCGGTGATGTGCTTGGTCCAAATGACCACGGCCTCGCTTCCGGCCAGCTCCCCGAGAGTCCGCGCTCTGCGCAGCTCAATCCGGTCGTACTCGGGAACTGAAGCGGTAAAATAATAGTAGCCGTCACTGTGCCGGTAGATACTGGGATCTGCCCGCTGCAGGACTAATGGATTGGTAATGGTTTCTTTCATATATGGCAACCTCCTGGCTGATCTGTATTTACTTCATATCGCTATACATGCTGCTTCTACAGCTTCACCGGCTGCATCAGCCCGTCCCCGCCGAAGCTTAAGAGATCGATGCACGTTTCACGGTGAATGCCTTTATAATCATTGAACCGGGTGAGCGGTGTAACGAACCGGTGATAGGCAATCCAGTACTTTCCGCTATCCGGGTCCTGCAGGATGGAATGATGGGCGGTACCGAGCATGTTTTTGTCTTTATTCTTGCTGAGAACCGTATACTGGAAGTTTACAGGCCCGTACAGCTGCTCTGACGTGCCATAGTTGACATGGTAATCCTCGCTGCCGGTATCATCGCAGGACCAGGTGAAGTGATACAGCCCGTCCCGCTTAAGCACCGTCACGGCTTCGCGGAAATCGTGCAGGCCCTCCAGGTTCTGCATCGTGTCTTCGAGCACTGTAACCATATCAGCGCCCAGCTCAACGATGGCGGCATGACTGTTGCCGAACAGCAGGTACACTTTGCCGTCCTCCTCCACATATATGGACGGGTCAATCGCCTGCCCCATAACCAGCCCGAGACGCTTGATCTGCTCCAGGGTAATCAGCGGCTCCGGCTGTGCGGTGAAAGGCCCTATCGGCGTATCGGCAACTGCCACACCGATGGCGCTGTCCCCGTCCGGCTTTTTGCCGCAGAAGTAATAGTAGTAGCGGCCGTCCTTGGTGGCGATGCACGGAGCCCAGGCGCTGCTGACAGCCCAAGGCACATCATCGGTCGCCAGATCAAGGATTACGCCTTCATCCTTCCAGAGCTGCAGATCCTCCGAAGAGAAGACATGGAACTGTGTTCCCGACCAGCCGGTGAAGCCGTCTGTTGTCGGATACAGATAGTAACGGCCGCCGAACTTGGCCAGATCCGGGTCAGCGAATTGTCCCGGCAGCACCTGGTGGCCGTCCCCGAATGCCTGCAGCAGCAGGCTGGATTCTTCAAAGGTAATTGGCAGCACGCCGCCGTGGCGCTTTTTGCTGCTGCCAAGGTCAAACTCGCCGTCTTCAAGCACCCTGAATTCCCCGCTGCTGAGGTCTGAGGTCAGCAGCGGCAGATACCCTTTGCCTTCCGCATAGCGGTCCACAATCAGGCACCACTCCTCACGGCCGTTCAGCTTGAAGATTTCCGGGCCTTCCACACCCATGATGGCCTCCAGCACCGGAGCGTCAACATAGCTGAAAGCATCCTTATCCAGCGAGGCGCCTTCCTCTACCCGGATGTTCTTTGTAGTCTCATCCTTGGAATAGCGGTAATACTTACCGTTTGCCTCAATAATCGTGGTATCAATAATATGGTTCTCACGCTCAATATATTTCTCTGCCGGACTGAAGGTCCGGAAATCTTTGGTGCGCGCGCTGTAGATTTTGTGCTTACGGGCGTTCTCATGCGGTTCTTGTGTGGCAGAAGCCCAGAACACCAGGAATTCATCTGCAGCCTCATCATAAATAGCTTCCGGGGCCCAGACACAGCCTGCGCCTTCCACGCCGACTGTAACCGGCCAAGGCTCAGACCAGTTCACCAGATCGGCTGATTCCCAGACGATAATATCGCGGCTCCCTTCCTCAACAGCCGCACCCCAGCCCTTGCCGCTGGCAATGCGGAGATCGGTGGCAATCAGATAGAACTTGCCTTCCTTAGGCGAGCGGACGATAAAGGGATCTCTGGCTCCCTTTTCTCCGAGCTCTGAACGCAGAACCGGCAGGCCCCCGTTCAAGTCCTTCCAGTGCAGGCCGTTCTCGCTGTATGAGAAGTAGACCTGTTCACCGTCCGGCTGCTCCCCGATAAAATGAACTAAAAGATAGCCGGTGTATGTTAATTTGGATTCGGACAAGATAAGCCCTCCTTGCGGGAATAGTGGATTAATTAGAATGAATTCTGAATACAGTCACGGAATGTCCCGGGAATTCATAGGCAAAGCTGCTGCCTTCAAAACTGATCGTTGTGTTGGACGGGCTGACCTTCAGCGGCTCCTCAAAGCTGTTCTCGGCATCGAGGCTGACTCCGGACAGCTCATGGACCTCAGCCAGGTATGAAGCGGCTGCCAGCTCCTGCAGCTCTACCGTAACCGGAAGCGGCCTCTCCAGGACGTTTACCGCCTTGACGATCACATCGCCGGTGATATCCTCCACGCTTGCCGTATAATACAGCGGCTGAATGTCCGGCTGGCGGTCCTCCGCCGTGTTGATCACAGCACCGTCAACCGAGGCTGTAATCAGGCGGCCGCTGACGTGCAGCTCCAGCTCATAATCGGTATCCTTCTCTACCGTGAACAGGCTCTGGGTCAGGCAGGAGCCCCGTCCGTCAGTTACCGCACTCAGCGTGCTGTCCTGATTCTGCCAGCCGCCAAGCTCCCAGTTCAGCCGGTTCTTAGCGTCCTGCATGCCGTAGAAGATCAGGAAGGCGCGGACGCCGCCTGTTTTGCGGGCAGTCAGTCTGAGCGTGTAATCGCTCCAGCCGGTTTCCCCCAGCGTGAACGAGCGCAGCCCTTCCTCCTTGCTGACGGTACCTTCTGTGTCATTGAGCTCCACTGGTGCTTCTATCACCTTTTGCTCACCTGTCAGATTGTTGGTCAGCGTAATGTTGCTGTATATAACAGCAGATTTCTCGGCAGCCAGGACGATGCTGCCCTTCACCGGCTCCCGGACAGGCTCCGGCTTCGCCGGCAGATTCTCGGCATCGATCTCCAGCAGCCGGTCTCCGTGATGGTTCATGAACAGCTTCTGGACATAGTAGTTCGGTGTACCGAACGCTTCATGGTTGTTAAACCAGATCATATCCGGCTTCCAGTTAACATAGTCGACATTGCACAGCATCGGCGCATAGCAGGCCAGGCCGATAGCATGGGCATTGCGCTCCAGCCGGGTCATGAATGCGGCTTCCACCAGCGCATTATAATAGGTGTTGCCCCAGGATGCATATTCACCCAGGAACACCTTAGGCTCATCAGCCTTGAAGCTGTCGTACCGGTCCATATTGGCCAGGAACCACTCCGGGGACTGGTAGTAATGCTCGTCAACAAGATCTGAGCCGTGTTCTCTGGCCGAAGCCCAGCCCCGCTCATATTCACCGCCGGCAGCGAACGGGCCGCTGCTGTTAATCACCTTAATATCCGGATACTGCTGCTTAATGGCCTTATGGAAATACGGATACCGCTCAAAGAATGGCTCGCCGACCTCCTCGTTGCCGATCGCAATATATTCCAGGCCGAACGGCTCGGGATGACCGAGTGAGCTGCGGATCGCTCCCCACTCCGTGGATGCGTCACCAATGGCAAATTCAATCAGGTCCAGGGCATCCTGAATCCACGGCCCCAGCTCGTCAAGCGGAACGATGCGCTTATGGTGCGGGTCATAGCCGCCCGGCAATACAGGGATCGCCTTGGCCCCGATATCTTCGCAGAACTGGAAATACTCATAGTAGCCGAGGCCCAGGGTCTGATTATACTGCCAGTTATTCCGTCTCGCCGGACGTTCAGCAAGCTCGCCGATCGTATTCTTCCAGCGGTACATTGAATTCCGGTCATCGGGATTCAATGATCCGTCATGAACAAGACAGCCGCCGGGAAAACGCATGAATTTCGGCTTCATATCGGCCAGCAGGACGGCGATATCCTCGCGCAGCCCGTTGCGGCGTCCAAGGTAGGTCTTCTCCGGGAACAGGGACACCAGATCAAGCTCCAGCCTGCCCTGCCCGCCGGTCAGGATGACCAGCCTGCAGGCATTATCGGTGCAGCCAGCGGTCAGAACGGCTTCGTATTTCCGCCAGTCAGCGGAATCCACAGCAAGCTCAGCTGATGCGCACACCTCGCCGTTCCGGTCCTCAATGAGGACACGTACAGGCACATTGAAGCTGTCCGTGCGCCGTGCATAGACGGAGAACAGATAATTTCCGCCTTTCTTTACGGGAATACCGGTGTTAAAGCCGGCATTGGACAGGCCGACACCGTCTCCCGGCTCGATAATCTGGATAACCGCATAATGCGGGTTTTTGGAGTGAAACGGGGATTCGCTCTCCACTGTCAGCTCCGCACGCCCGCCGCCGCGCTCCACCTTGTCCCAGGCAGTCAACGCATGATAGCTGGGATGGTCGATCGGGTCAAATTCAAACGAGCGGTTCTGAACCAGCTCTGCATACAATCCCCCGTCTGCGGCATGATTAAGGTCCTCAAAGAAAATACCGAACATATCGCCCAGCGCTGCTCCAGTCTTTTGCGTGTACACCTTCAGCTTGGTCTGGTTATTCATTGATCCTGTTCCTCTCTAATAAAACTTTTATTTAGTTAACATTTATATTAATATATTTATAATTACAAAAGTATTATAGGCAGATGATCCAGGCGGAGTCAATCCAATATTATTGAAACGATCGATTTTTTTGCGAAAAATCAATTATTATGATTCCTGTCAACGCCATTTAATTAATATTTATATTAACTATACACTTTTAAATAGCGAAATCTCTCAACTGTCTGTCTCTGCCCGGCTCTAAAGATCGCAGTAAAACTGTAACAAAGCAAAAAGACCCGCCGTCTGGCAGGTCTTCCTAAATATCACCTATATCGCATATGCGCTGCCGTCTATAAGACAGCCTCATCCATATACACCGGGTCATTAACCAGGGGCAGGCTGACCTTTACACTCGTCCCTACATGAACCTTGGAATCCACCTGGATCTGTCCGCCGTACGTTTCAATCAATTGCTTGCAGATGGATAATCCGATACCGGTTCCTTTTTGCTTGGTGGTAAAAAAGGGATCAAAGATCCGGTTCAGCTTATCCTCCGGAATCCCCACGCCGTTATCGGCAAAAATCAGCACAATCTGGCTTGTCTCCGCCTGCACTGTAATTGTAACGTCGATTCTGCCGCTGTAGATCGTGAAGGAGTCAATACTGTTCTTTAAAATATTCAGAAAAACCTGCTCCAGCTGTGAGGCGCTGCCCAGGGTCAGCAGCTGCTCTGTAGAATAGTTCACATTCAGAACGATATTATCGCTGAGTATCAGCTGATTCACGATATTGATCACTCGATGGACAACCTCGATCACGTTAAAAATTTCACCGTCATTCGTGACGATATCCCCTTTACGGGACAGCACCAGAAAATCGGTAACCAGCTTGTTCAGATTGTCGATTTCCTTGATGGTAATATCAAGATAGGTGCGCAGCTCTGCCGCCTTGATTACAGGCTCATTCAAGCGGTTGTTGACAAGCTGGGCAAAGCCCTTAATTGAAGCCAGCGGATTACGGATTTCATGGGCCATGCCTGCTGCCATCTGTCCCATTACCGCGATTTTTTGTTCATGCAGACTGTCAATTTCCTGATTCTTGTTGGACAGATAGCCTTGGGCGAAACCGGTAAAGCGGGCCCAGTTGCATTCGACCAGACGTTCATTGAACAGCAGGCGGCCCGCAGAATCATCCACCTGATCCTCTATAATCCGGAACATCACATTCTGGGCCGTAAGGTTCAGATCCTTGCTCATTTCCAGCATCAGATCATAATGCTTGCCCAGCAGCTCTGCCATGAACACCCCTTGCTGGGCGCCTTCGCGCTGCTGTACATCCAGATACCGCACGTAATCCTCGGCTTCCATAAAAAAGGCCTCAATCATAAGCACCAGAATATCCCTGAAGCTTGAATCCAGCATCTCCTTATGCATAGTAATAAACAAGGCAAATTCCGTATTTTTGCCGGCTAGTGACTGGTAATGCCTGTCCAGAATGATGGGAACGGCAGAAATTAACGATGCACGCAATTCATTTTCACTGTAAGCCATTTTTATCCACCTTCATGTTATAAGAAATCCATATTTGAACTGTACGACGTGCAGCCATTTTTGTAAATATTGGATTTATGGAAGTTTAAGGGCTGTAAGCCCTTTCCTCAAAAAAATAGCCGAATTTAACTAATGCATGCTAAAATCATTACCGATGCTTAGTGAATCCACTGCACAGGAAACGGAGCGTAAATAGTGAACAACCAGCAATTAACCCGGATGTACATGGAGAATCTGGAAGTACGCGTAACCGCTGCAGGCTACAACCAGGTATGGAGTGACTGGCGGGAGCTGGACTACACGCCTGACTACAATAAGTTTTATCTGATCTGCGAAGGGGAGGGCTGGCTGAAAATAGGTGATACGGAATACACCCCGCAGCCCGGAGAGTGGTTCCTGATGCCTCAGGGCGTCAAGCAGTCCTTTTCGTATACTTCCGGACCGCGGTATACCAAATACTGGTGCCATTTTACCGCACGGATCGGGGAACGCAATTTGTTTGACCTGCTGCAGACACCGGTGATGATCGGCACGGGGCAGGACAGCGGCGCGGCTGAGCTTTTCCGCGAATTACTGAAATACCATAAAGACGATTCCGTTACCGGCCCGCTGCTGGTCAAAGCCGCCATGCTGAGGCTCATCTCCTATTACCTGGAGCAGGTAGCCGTGACCCGGAGCGGTCTCCGGCCGGCTGCCGTATCCGAGCCGCTCCAGCAGGTGATCTCGCATATCCAGCGCTATTATCACCGGAATCTGACGATTGAAGAGCTCGCGGAGCAGGCACACCTGCAGCCCAATTATTTTATCCGTGTATTCAAAAGGCAGTTTGGAACTTCACCGATCCAATACATCAATAAAAAAAGGCTCGAGGAAGCCAAGCTGCTGCTGGTGACCACCAACCTTCTCTTGGCGGAAATAGGCGAACGGGTAGGAATTCCCGACATCTCTTACCTGTCAAGAACCTTCAAGGCGGCCACCGGCTTCTCGCCCACGGCCTACCGGCTGACCTTCAATCCGGAGCAGCGATTTGTACACGCAAAAAAACCTCAGCAATGAGGTTTTTTTGATGTTTTACTGACTATTATATAACCGAAATAATATACCGCTTACCAGCTTCAGCTGTAAATTCTGTGATCCCGTCTCTGGCAGCAGTCTTAACCCTTGCATTTCCGGCTTCAGTAACTTCAATATTACAGCGGGCAGCTATGCTGCAGGTTTGGGTACGGGATGCTGTAACCGCCGCACCTGACAAGCCTCCGTTAATCCAGTCTATGTCCACTTCATAGCCGCCTCTGGCCCTCAAGCCCTTAACAAACCCTTCAGGCCAGGAGTCCGGCAGCGCCGGCAGCAGCTCCAGAAAGCCCTGGTGTGACTGCAGCAGCATCTCGGCAATGCCCGAGGTGGCCGCAAAATTGCCGTCAATCTGGAACGGCGGATGGGCATCGAACAGGTTCGCATATACGCCGCCCTCAGCCGCCCGGTTATGATCCGTCTCATTCTCCCTGACAAGGTTCAGCAGGTTTGTAATCAGGCGCTCGGCCCGGTTGCCGTCCTTGAAACGGGCCCACAGGCTGATCTTCCAGCCCAGGCTCCAGCCTGTTCCGCCGTCCCCCCGGATCTCAAGCGCGGTTCTGGCAGCACGGAACAGCTCCGGCGCAGACTCCTCTGAGATCAGACGGCCCGGATATACGCCGACCAGATGGGAAACGTGGCGATGATGGACATCCTGCTCCTGATAATCCGCAGCCCACTCCTGCAGCCGTCCCTGCTGCCCGATGCGCAGAGGCTGCAGCCGCTCCTTCGTACGCCGTAGCTCGGCTGCAAATTCTTCATCTGTCTGCAGCAGCCCGGCCGACTCTATGCAGCTGTCAAACAATTCAGCGATCAGCGACAGATCCATTGCGGCTGCCGCAGTTACAGCATGCAGTCCCCCTCCGGCATGGAACTTATGCTCCGGTGAGGTGGACGGGGAAGTAATGAATGCCCCGTCTTCATTTTCAATCAGCCAGTCCAGGCAAAACAGCGCGGCATCCTTCATGACCGGATAGGCCTTATTGCGCAGATAATCCTCGTCACCGCTGAACAGATAATGCTCCCATAGATGCTGGGTCAGCCACACAGCACCCATCGGCCAGAACGCCCATACCGGATCTCCGTCCCCGTAAGCGCCTGCCGGTCCGCTCTGGGCCCACAGATCAGAATTGTGATGGGCTACCCAGCCTCTGGCGCCATAGTTAATCTCTGCTGTCTTTCGTCCGTTAACAGCCAAAGCGCCGATGTAATCGAGAAAGGGCTCATGCAGCTCCGCCAGATTACACACCTCCGCCGGCCAGTAATTCATCTCTGCGTTAATGTTCAGCGTGTAATTGGAGCTCCATGGAGCCCGGGTCTCCTGATTCCAGATACCCTGCAGATTGGCCGGCTGTGTACCCGGGCGGGAGCTGGCAATAAGCAGGTATCTGCCGTAATGGAACAGCAGCTCCACGAGGCCCGGATCACTGCTTCCGTACTCAGCAATCCGCCGGTCCGTGGGCAGCTCTGCCGGAGCTGTGCTAGCTCCCAGCTGCAGCTTCACCCTGTCAAACAGCGAGCGGTGATCCTGCAGATGCTCCTCCCGCAAGGCAGCGTAGGACTTCCCGCTGACAGCACCGATGATTCGGGCTGTCACTTCCCCGGGGTTCCGGTCCGGGCTGCTGGCCCGCAGCAGCGGATCGAAGCTCGTCGCTGCACTGAAGTACAGGGTAACCGAGGTTGCCCCGCTGATGTGCAGCCCCTCTGCTCCCGCCCGCAGGCTTCCGCCGTCAAGCACGGCCGCCAGCCTTCCGTGGAACCGCAAGCTTTTAGCTGTTTCAGGATCGCCGTATTGTACGGGTTCAGCAGTCTTATAATAATTCGGGTCCACCTGCTCCGGTGCGCGGCCGGCTATGGTGTACTGGTCCCCCTCCGGCAGGGCGCTGTAGCGGAGCTGGCTGTCAAGCCCTGCACGTAAGCTCAGCGCGCCTTCCCGGCTGGCGGTCAGCCTGACAGCAATGACCTGATCCGGGTGGGACGCAAACACCTCACGCGTATATTGAACACCGCCGATCTCGTATTGTATGGTTATCACTCCTGACGCCAGATCCAGCTTCCGGCTGTAGCTTCCCCGGTGAACCGGCCTGCCGTGCTCCATCATGATATTCAGATTGCCGAGCGGCAGGTACGACTGGGTGTAGGGCCCGAGCATTTTCCGGCACAGCTGGTCTGCTTCCCCGTGACGCCCTTCTGCGATCAGTGCCCGTACCTGCGGCAATACCTCCTTAGCCCCGGGGTTGTTCCACTCGCGGGGATAACCTGACCAGAGCGTATCTTCATTCAAAGCAATCCGTTCCTGTTCAATCCCGCCGAATACCATAGCGCCAAGGCTGCCGTTACCTGCAGGCAGTGCCTCTGTCCAATATACAGCAGGGGTATTAAATTGAATGTTCACTTGTTACAGACCTCCATTTATCCGGCTGATGTTACTGCTCTCAACTTAATCGTAACAGCCGAGGGCAGCCGGATGAATGTCCGATCTTATCTTTCTTTTGCATAAAACTATCATTCACCAAAAGTGCGGAAAGCCGAAGATCCAGATCACTGCACCAATCAGCATCATGACAATACCGGCAATCCGGGACATAATGAGCGGAAAGCCCTTCGTATACTTTTTGGTCTCCGCTGTACCGGGTTTGGCGATATTCACGGTCACCGTACTCTGCACAAGGTATAACAGTCCTAACATAAACAGGGCCAATCCTGCCAATATCCGGAGAATAAGCATGCTTCAGCCTCCTTGTTCTTCCTATAGTTATTACCGCGTTACTGTTCATTACCCTCTGTCTCCGTGACTGAAATAATGCTGCCCGGCCCTTTCGCTTATGCTATTATGTATCCAGACCATTCCGGGAGGATGAAAAGATGAAGCTGATCATTATATTCGGCCCGCAGGCATCCGGAAAAATGACAATCGGGCATGCGCTGGAAAAAACCACAGAGCTGAAGCTGTTCCACAACCATATGACAATCGAGCTGCTGGCCCCTTATTTCGGCTTTAGCGCAGAGATGTGGAGGCTGGTCACCAAATTCCGCCAGGATATATTCGAGGCTACTGCCGGCAGCGGGCTGTACGGAATGATTTTCACCTATGTATGGGCCTTTGATCTGCAAAATGATTGGGATTACATAGATTCTGTCTGTACAATTATCGAGGAACGCGGCGGTGAAGTGTACTTTGTGGAGCTTGAGACTGCCCTTGAAGAGCGGCTTGAACGTAACAAAACACCGCACCGGCTCGAGCATAAGCCTTCCAAACGGGATACTGCACGCTCTGAGCAGAATTTGTTAACCACAATGGAGCAGCACAGGCTGAACTCACAGGAAGGGGAAATCACCAGAGAGCGTTACATAAGAATCAATAACACCAATCTGTCTGCCGATGAGGTAGCCCGGAGAATCAAAGAGGAATTTCAATTGTAAGGGAGAAGTGAGCATGAACAACGGGCTCGTCAACGCTATTATCGCTTATATTATGTGGGGGGTCCTGCCGCTTTACTGGAAGCTGTTTAACAATGTGCCTGCAGGCGAGATTCTCTCGCACCGGGTTGTCTGGTCGTTTGTATTCATGGCTATTCTCGTCGCCATCCAGCAACGCTGGGGTGACATGAAGCGGATTGCAGCCAACCGCTCCCAGCTGCTGTCACTCACAGCCAGCGGACTGCTGATCGCAGCGAATTGGCTCATCTTCATCTGGGCGGTGAACAACGGGCATGTCGTAGAAACAAGCCTCGGCTATTATTTGAATCCGCTGTTCAATGTGCTGCTGGCGGTCGTCTTTCTCCGTGAAAAGCCAAACCGCGGCCAATGGCTGGCCATTGCGATTGCCGGTGCCGCGGTGCTGATCATCGCCATCAACTACGGACGTTTTCCGTGGATTGCCATCTCGCTTGCTGCGTCGTTTGGCTTGTACGGCCTTGCCAAGAAAAAAACCAGACAAGAGGCTTCCGTAGGCCTGCTGTCGGAGACAGCTGTCGTTCTGCCCATTGCACTCGTCTACTGGATCTATCTGGCGGCCTCCGGAGAGTCCACAGCCTGGACACTGTCCTGGCCTATGTTTACCGGATTGCTTCTCTCCGGTGCGGTGACGGCCCTGCCGCTGCTCTTTTTTGCGCGGGCGGCTGCCCGGCTGCCGCTAACCACACTCGGCTTCGTACAATATATCGGACCGACGATCATGCTGATATTAAGCATATTTGTATTTAAGGAGACGGTCTCGCCGGTTCTGCTCACCGGCTTCGCGCTCATCTGGACAGCGCTGGCCGTATACGCTGCATCATCGGTTCGCGCAGCAAAGCTTGCCAAGGCAGGCTAAACTCAATAAGCGGCAGCTGAGGACTTTATCCCAAGTCCTCAGCTGCCGCTTTTTTAATGTGTTAGATCAGTCTGCACTTTTATTGAGCGTGAACCGGTAGCTCCCCGATCCCACGGTCAGCTTCCGGCCGCCGGCGTTATCTTCCACTGCTATAACCCCGGTCACCTGATCCAGCTTCTCCCCGCCCTCCGTAATCTGCCCCTGACAGCCGTCCGGCACAATCACCTCGGCTGTAGTATTGGCCGGAATCTCCACGCTCAGCTCCAGAGAGCCGTCCGCCTGTCTGCTCCAGGCTGACTTGACCGGACCGTAAATGGAGCTGTAGGAGGCTTCCGCCCAGGATAGCTGTGTGCCAGGCTGCGGCTGGATACGGATTTTTTTATAGCCGGGCTCGATTAGCTCGATACCCCCGGCAATCCGGTACAGCCAGTCACCGACAGCCCCGTAAGCATAATGGTTGTAGGAGTTCATATCGTCGCTCCAGAAAGAGCCGTCCTGCTTAATTCCGTCCCAATGCTCCCAGATCGTCGTGGCTCCCTGAAGGACAGAGTACAGCCAGGACGGATACTCCTTTTGCAGCACCAGCTCATAAGCCAGATCCGTATAACCGAAGCGCGACAGAACCAGGCACAGGTAAGGCGTTCCTACAAAACCGGTCGTCAGATGGTTTCCGTTCTCTTTTACATGCTCAGCCAGCATCGCCGCCGTACGCGGGCGGTCTTTTTCCTCCAGAAGATCGAACATTAAGGCCACTGCGTAAGCGGTTTGTGTCGGCGAGGCAACCCTCCCGTTTGGTGTTACGAATTCCTCGCGGAATGCGCGGATAATATTGCTCTGCAGCTGGCGGTATTTCTCCGCTTCCTCAGGCTGTCCGGTTACCTCGGCCGTCTTGACCAGAAGCTCTGTGGAATAGGCAAAAAAGGCAGTGGCGATCAGATCCTTAGGCGTTGCTCCAATGTAGCTGTTCTCCTTCGCATCCAGACCGAGCCAGTCTCCAAAATGATGGCCCGTATTCCACAGAAACTCCTGATCTCCCTGGGCCCGGATGTATTCCACCCACCCCTTCATGCTCGGATACTGCTCCTCCAGCACGCGGACGTCCCCGTAGCACTGATAAAGCGTCCACGGACAGATAACGGCGGCATCCCCCCAGGCCGAGGAGCCATAGCCTGCGGCCGGGATGTCGGGAATGACATGCGGCACCCTGCCGTCCGCCTCCTGATCCGCCGCCAGATCCCTCAGCCATTTTTCAAAAAAAGGCACGACATTCATATTAAAAGCGGCCGTGCGGATGAACACCTGGGCATCGCCCGTCCACCCCAGTCTTTCATCACGCTGCGGACAGTCGGTCGGCACATCGAGGAAATTCCCCTTTTGCCCCCAGAGAATATTATGCTGCAGCTGATTAACCAGCTCATCCGAGCAGCGGAAGCTGCCGGTCAGCTCCAGATCCGAATGGATCACACAGCCGGTGAACTGCTCCAGCAGCTGTTCCTGCGGCACACCTGTCACCTGCACATAGCGGAAGCCCTGGAAGGTAAAATGCGGCTCAAACGTCTCCGGTCCTCCGCCCCTGCAGATATACTTTACCGTCTGCTTCGCCGAACGCAGGTTGCCGGTATAGAAATTCCCGTCCCGGTCGAGCACCTCGGCATGCCGCAATGTGATTTCTGTCCCGGCTCCAGCGTCAACCGTGAACCTGACCCAGCCGACCAGATTCTGGCCCATATCGAGCACCGTTTCGCCAGCCGGAGTGTTTAGAACTGCGATAGGCTTGATGGTTTCAATAATCCGTGACGGCTCATTCTCCTGGGCAACCAGCGTGGCAGGCGGAGCCTCCGTAAGTACAGCAGGCTGCCATTGGTGCTCCGCGAAGCCGGGGGAAGCCCATCCGTCCATTTCGAGACGCGCATCATAGATTTCCCCGTGATACAGCTCCGACATCAGCAGCGGACCGGATGAAGTGCGCCAGCTGCCGTCTGAGATCAGCATTTGTTCTGTTCCGTCAGCTAACGTTGCATGCAGCTGAATGAGTACAGCACGCTGTCTGCCGTAATGGTCCTTGTTTCCGTCCCAGGACAGATAGCCTTTATACCACCCGTTGCCTACGATGCAGCCAAGGGCATTTTCACCGGCAGTGAGCAGCTGTGTTACATCATAGGTCTGGTACTGCAGCCGTTTATTGTAGCTCGTCCAGCCGGGGTTAAACTGTGTATCATCAGCTGGTACGCCGTTTATATATAAACGGTACATGCCAAGGGAGGTCGCATAGATCCGCGCTGAAACGGCCCTGTCAGGAAGCTCAAAGGCTGTGCGGAAATAGTCACACGAATCACTGCTCACTACGGGTTGCCCCGGGGCGGATGCTGCCGTTATCCAGCTCGCATGCCAGTTTTGCTCAGACAGCTGGCCGGTTTCCCAGTATGCCGCTTCGCTCCAGACTGACGCGTTATCTTCAGAGTCCCATATGCGCACTCGCCAATAATAACGGGTACGCGGGAGCAGAGTCTCACCCTCATATCCGATATGAACACTGGAATCTGCGTTGACCTTTCCGGTATCCCATACAAGCCCGGCTTCTGCTCCAAAAGCCGGATCACAGCCTGCCTGAATCTGATAAGCAGACTGGATGAATCCTCTAGCCTGCGCCTGGATCTGCCAGCTGAGCCGCGGATTGGGGTCATCGATCCCCACAGGATTTTTTCTGTAATTCACCATCAGGTTTAACACTTTGGACTGGGTCATTTAAGCCGCTCCTTATACTTGGGATGTAAGCCTTAAGCCGTTCCCGGCTGACGTCAGCTTCCGGTTCCGGCATTCCTACGTCTATTGTATGAGGCAGATTAATAGCATATGGAGGCTGTTCCGGACATTGTTATAGGGCGATCTGGACAATCCGGTGCTGATTGCGTAGGATGGAGTCAATTAACCTACGTTGCAGAGGAGTAATCCGTATGACTGTCAGACGCAGCCGCTTCATAATGTCCGGCGAGGAGTTCTTCGGGCCCGGCATTCCCGTCTATGTAAACCGGGCTTACGAAAACTTCGAGCTGCATGAGCATTCTCATGCGTTCGTCGAGATTACCTATGTCAGTGAGGGATCAGGGGTACATTACATTGACGATGAGGCTATCCCGGTAGAGCATGGCACCCTTTTCTTTATTCCTGTAGGGCGCAGCCACGTATTCCGGCCCAGAACAACCAAAAAGGACCGTCCGCTGATTGTATACAACTGCCTGTTTCCGTTGACTTATATGGAAGGGCTCCGGGGAGCCTACCCGCAGGCTGCAGACATCTGTGATTATTTCACTGTAGAGCACATCCCCTGGTTCTCTGTAAAAGACACTACGGGCTCCTACCATATGCTGTTCCAGGAGCTGTACAGCGAGTTCTCGGCCAGGCCACCCGGTTATCTGGCTGTCATTGCCGCTCTTATCGTCCGGATGCTGACCGGACTCTACAGGCAGCAGCTGCAGTCCGGGACCTCTGCAGGAGCCAGACCGCAATGGACCGCAGTCGATGAAGCGATCGCCTGCATCAAAGCCAATTACGCCGGCGGGGTGACGCTCGGCGGGCTGGCGGCAGCTGCCAATCTCAGTGAGCGCCAGTTCAGCCGGCTCTTCCGGCAGCAGACCGGCATGAGCTTCACCGGCTATCTGCATAACATCCGCATGGACGCCGCCTGCCGTCTGCTGACGGACCCCGGCTATAGCGTAGCCGGGGTCGCCGCAGCCGTCGGCTATGCCGATCTGAAGTTTTTTCACCAGCTGTTCAAGCGCAAGATCGGCATGGCCCCCCGGCAATACCGCCTTAGCGTGCGGGCGGATCAGGGCTGAGTATGGGCGGGGCTGATTGAGGCGCGGGG
Source organism: Paenibacillus sp. FSL R7-0273 (assembly GCF_000758625.1). Taxonomy (NCBI): domain Bacteria; kingdom Bacillati; phylum Bacillota; class Bacilli; order Caryophanales; family Paenibacillaceae; genus Paenibacillus; species Paenibacillus sp. FSL R7-0273. The sequence goes on along the minus strand of NZ_CP009283.1, from coordinate 1,778,646 downwards.
CTGTTTCGTGGGGCGGGTGGACTAGTTTGAGGGCTCGGCGCTGGCTTGGGGCGCGGGTGGACTAGTTTGAGGGCTCGGCGCTGGCTTGGGGTGCGGGTGGACTAGTTTGAGGGCGTGGAGCTGGCTTGGGGCGCGGGTGGACTAATCTGAGGGCACGGGGGGTGTCTCGTGGCTCGGGTGGACTAGTCTGAGGGCCGGGCGCTGTTTCGTGGCTCGGGTGGGCTAATCTGAGGGCACGGGGGCTGTCTCGTGGCTTGGGTGGACTAGTTTGAAGGCGCGGCGCTGTTTCGTGGCTCGGGTGGGCTAATCTGAGGGCACGGGGGCTGGCTCGTGGCTCGGGTGGACTAGTCTGAGGGCGCGGGGGGGCTAATCTGATGGCGCGGGGGCTGGCTCGTGGCGCGGGTCGACTAGTTTGAGGGCACGGGGACTGGCTCGTGGCGCGGGTGGACTAGTTTGAGGGCGCGGGCCTGGCTTGGGGCGCGGGTGAGTAGTCTGAGGGCACGGCGCTGTCTTGGGGCGCGTGTGGGCTAGTTTGAGGGCGCAGCGCTGTCTTGGGGCGCGGGTGGACTAGTTTGAGGGCGTGGGGGGTGTCTCGTGGCTCGGGTGGACTAATTTGAGGGCGCGGCGCTGGCTTGGGGCGCGGGTGGACTAGTTTGAGGGCGTGGGGGGTGTCTCGTGGCTTGAAAACTGGGTGCTGGGATTTGGCGCTGAAATCAAGGGCATTTTTGCCTCTTATTCCGCCATTTTGCTCGCTTGGGCTGAAATCAAGGGCATTTTTGCCTCTCATTCCGTCATTTTGCTCGCTTGGGCTGAAATGAAGGGCATTTTTGCCCTTTATTTCGCCTTCTCGCCCGAGGCCAGCGCATTTTAAAGGGATTTTTCCCTTTGATAGCGGGCTCCAACCGGGGTTCTGGCTCATTTAATGGGATTTTTCCCTTTGATAGCGGGCTCTAACCGTGGATCTGACTCATTAACGGCATTTTTCCCTTTAATAGCGGGCCCCAACCGGGGTTCTCGCTCATTTAATGGGATTTTTCCCTTTGATAGCGGGCCCCAACCGGGGTTCTGGCTCATTTAATGGGATTTTTCCCTTTGGTGGCCGACTACCATCCAATGGATCTCCCCCTCTAATAGCTAAGCTAAGGCACGCATCAGGTACAGATATTCACCACACTCTATTCCCCTTTTCATCCATTTAAGCATTTGTTTCCTCTCATCCATGACTTTAACACCCGCTAAAGACCGCTCTAAGGAATATTCCTTTCATGAAACTTTTTTCATGTAAGCCCTTTCAACCTTGAGGAACGGGTTTCTCCTGAAACCTCTCCCCTTTCGAAACCGTAACTTTTACAAACAGGTTCCAAATAGTGATTATTGGGCAAACTAAGGTATCAAACCTGAGTAGAAGATGAGTTTAACGGGTATTAGTCCAATAAATCGAAGCTTATGCGCTAGACCAAAGACACCGCAATGCAGAGAGGAGAAATCATTAGTGGAGTATTACCGCAAAAGTGTATCAGACAGCTTACAGGAGCAGCAAAGCTCGGCAAAAGGGCTAACATCAGCTGAGGTCCAGAAGCGGCTGGAAAAGGATGGTTATAATGAAATAAAGGGGCGGGACAGAGATCCCCTGTGGAAGCTTTTCCTGGAAAACTTTAAAGACCCGATGGTGGTCGTGCTGCTGATTGCAGCAGCCATACAAATTTTCATGGGACATGTTATGGAATCGCTCATTATCTTCCTGGTGCTGATCCTAAACGCCGTAATCAGTGTGATTCAAACCCGTAAAGCGGAAAGCTCACTGGCTGCCCTGCAGCAGATGTCTGCCCCGGAGGCCAAGGTGCTGCGCGACGGAGCCCCCCGGACGGTTCCGGCCCGCGAGCTGGTACGCGGTGATATCGTTATTCTCGAGGCCGGGGATTTTGTCCCTGCCGACGGCCGGATCATCGAATCCGGAAGCCTTAAGATCAATGAGGGTATGCTGACCGGGGAATCCGAAGCTGTCGAAAAGCATATCAACACCATTGACCAGGAAGCCCCGCTCGGTGACCGCCGCAATATGGCGTTCAGCGGTTCCCTGGTGGTGTACGGACGCGGTGTTTTTCTTGTAACAGGTACTGCCCTGACTACTGAAATCGGTAAAATCGCCGAGCTGCTCGAAAGCGCCGAAGCCAAGCAGACGCCGCTGCAGCGCAAGCTCGAATCCTTCAGTAAGCAGCTCGGTATTGCTATTCTGATACTGTCGGTTATTATCTTCGGTATCCAGGCGGGCCGTGTATGGCTGTCGGATACAAACGTGGATACTACTGAAGCCATCTTTAACGCTCTTATGTTTGCTGTCGCTGTAGCGGTAGCGGCAATTCCCGAAGCGCTCTCCTCTATTGTGACCATTGTCTTATCTGTAGGAACGAACAAAATGGCCAAGCAGAACGCGATTATCCGCAAGCTGCCGGCTGTTGAGGCGCTCGGCTCGGCCGGTGTCATCTGTACAGACAAAACCGGTACCCTCACCCAGAATAAAATGACGGTTGTCGATTATTATCTGCCGGAGGGAAAGAAAGACCAGTTCAAGCTTGAACATCATGAATGGTCTCCTGAGGCCCGTAGGCTGCTGCATATTGCCGTACTCTGTAATGATTCCAATATCAATGAAGAAGGCAAGGAGCTGGGCGACCCGACCGAGGTTGCGCTTATCGCCTTCAGTAACAGCCTGGATAAGAATTATCAGGAAATCCGCGATAACTTCCCGCGGGAAGCCGAGCTGCCGTTTGACTCCGAACGTAAGCTGATGAGTACCCTGCATACGTTTGGCGGACAAAAGAAAATGATTACCAAAGGCGGACCGGATGTGCTCTTCAGCGTATGTTCGCATGTGCTGATCGATGAAGTTGAAGTGCCGTTTACAGAGGAGCTGCGTGAACGGTTCTTTAAAGTCAATGAGGATTTCTCCAGCAGGGCGCTGCGCGTTCTGGCGTATGCCTATAAAACGGTACCGAACTCCACTACGCAAATTACGCTTGAGGATGAAAATAATCTGGTGCTCGTAGGCTTAACCGCGATGATTGACCCTCCGCGTGAAGCTGTATACAGCGCCATCGCTGAATCCAAAAATGCCGGCATCCGTACGATCATGATTACTGGTGACCATAAAACCACCGCCCAGGCCATCGGGCGCGATATCGGCCTGATGAGTGATACAGATATTGCCATCACCGGCCAGGAGCTGGATGCCTTATCCGATGCCGAGCTCGACAGCAAGCTGGAGCAGATCGGCGTATATGCCCGGGTCTCCCCGGAGAACAAGATCCGGATTGTCCGCGCATGGCAGCGTAAAGGTAAAATCACAGCCATGACCGGTGACGGTGTAAACGATGCACCGGCCCTGAAGCAGGCTGATATCGGCGTGGCAATGGGCAGCGGTACCGATGTTGCCAAGGATGCGGCCGCGATGATTTTGACCGACGATAACTTCGTCTCGATTGTTAACGCAGTCTCCGTAGGACGGACAGTGTTCGATAATATTAAAAAAGCGATCGCCTATCTCTTCTCGGGCAACCTTGGTGCCATTATCGCCATTCTGTTCGCCCTGATCTTCGACTGGATCAACCCGTTCACGGCGATTCAGCTGCTGTTCATCAACCTGGCCAATGACTCCCTCCCTGCGATTGCACTGGGTATGGAAAAAGCAGAGCCTAATGTGATGAGCAGAAAGCCGAGAGAGCTTAATGAGGGCATCTTCTCAGGCGGACTGATGCAGGCAATTATTACCCGCGGCGTGCTCATCGGAGCAGCGGTTATTGTCTCCCTGTATTTGGGTCTTCAGCATTCCGACGACATGGGTGTAGCGATGGCATTCACCACGCTGATCCTGTCCCGTACGCTTCAGACCTTTGCCGCCCGCTCCAATACTCAGACTTCGGTTGAAGCCGGCTTTTTCAGCAACAAATATGTTATCGGTGCCGTTCTTGTCTGCTTTGCCTTCTATGGTATTGCAGTACTGCCGGGCATCAGACAAATCTTCTCTATCCCGGATACGTTCGGAATGTCCCACTGGCTGACAGCAACAGGTCTGGCCCTGGGTGCCGTTATCCTGATGGAGCTGACCAAGCTGGTCCGCAGAGCGTTCAGCCCCAAAAAGGCGGAAGGCGCCCGCGCATAATAACGGACCCTATACGTCATATTAACTATAGACAGCACAGCGCTGCTCCTGCTTGCGGGAGCAGCGCTGTTTTTTGCAGAAGGGTATGATACAGTTACAGTCAGATCCTATTCCTGCAAGGAGGCCCGCTATGGAGATGTCAAAAGGCACCTACGGCTTCCGGTTCGCCGAAGATAAAGAGCTCAAGCTATGTGTGCTGTATGCCGCCGGCAGTGATTCCATTACCACGCCGGCTTACCGCTGGGACGGACTGGAGCGGACAGACGGTCCGCTTCTGCTGTTCCAGTACACCCTCTCCGGCGAGGGTGTTTTTGAATCCGGGGGCCGGACCTACCGGGTTGCCGCCGGACAGGCTTTTCTGGCGGAGATTCCCGGACCCCACCGTTATTATTATGATACGGAGGCTTCGGAGCCGTGGGAGTTCATGTTCCTGCTGTTCCGTCCCGAGCTGATTCTGCCCCACTGGCGCAAATTCCTGCGCGAAGCCGGCGAAGTCCCTTATCTGCCGCCCGACTGCGCACCAATCCGGCTGCTGAAGCTGATTGTCGCCGATGCGGCGGCAGGCCGGATCTCCGACCCGCTGATCGCCTCCTCCTCCATCTATCAGTTCATGACAGAGCTGGCCAGGATGCAGGTGACGTCTCTGCGGGACAAGGATAACTGGTCTGATAATGTAAGGCGGGCAGCTGAATATATAGAGCAGCACTATGCGCAGATGATCAGCATCGATCAGCTGTCAGAGCATGTGGCCCTGTCCAAATACCACCTGATCCGCCGGTTCTCAGCTAGTACCGGACTGACTCCCGGCGCTTATCTGACCCGGGTCCGCACTGAGAAGGCGATGGAGCTGCTCCGGGGAACCAGCCTCAGCATTGAAGCCATTGCCGGGCAGATCGGCTATTCCAGCGGCAGCTATTTCATCAAGGCCTTCCGCAGCCTGACCGGACTTACGCCGGGCGAATTCCGCAGCGGAGGCGAAAGCCTGACCTACCGCAGGCTGTTCTTCGATTAACCGCAAACCGCAATATAGTGCTATCTGGCTTGTAAGATTACTATAGATATTGCAAATCTCCTGCCTTATGATGATCTTATTGAGAGCAATAATCCATCAGTAAAGGAGATTTACAATGACACATAAGCTTGCAGCACCTACACCTCCGCTTGGCTGGAACAGCTGGGACTGCTACGGCGCAGCCGTAACGGAAGCCGAAATCCGCGGCAATGCAGAATATATGGCAGAGCATCTCAAAGACTACGGCTGGAACTACATCACCGTTGATATTCAGTGGTATGAGCCCTATGCGAACTCCTCCCAATACCGGCCGTTCGTGCCGCTGGTAATGGATGAATACTCCCGGCTCATGCCTGCGGAGAACCGCTTCCCTTCGGCAGCGGACGGCCAGGGCTTCAAGCCGCTGGCTGATTACGTGCACAGCCTCGGGCTGAAATTCGGCATTCATATTATGCGCGGCATTCCGCGTCAGGCTGCACACGCAGGAACGGCATTGCTCGGTACAACGGCGACAGCACGGGAGATCGCCCATACCAACTCCATCTGCCCATGGAACACGGATATGTATGGAGTAGACGCCTCTAAGGAAGGCGCTCAGGAATATTATGATTCCCTCTTTGAGCTGTATGCACAGTGGGGCGTCGATCTGGTCAAGGTGGATGACATCGCCGCTTCCAGGCTGTATGACACCCATCAGCCGGAGATTGCCCTGATCTCTAAGGCGATCGAGCGCAGCGGACGGCCGATGGTGCTGAGCCTGTCACCGGGCCCGGCTCCGGTGGAATACGCCGACTTCTTCGTGGAGCATGCCAATATGTGGCGGGTCACGGATGATTTTTGGGATCTGTGGCCGCTGCTGCTGGACATGTTCGACCGCTGCCGCAAGTGGCAGGGCGTACCCGGGGACGGCAGCTGGCCGGACTGCGATATGCTGCCGCTCGGCCATATCGGCATCCGCTCTGTAGACGGCGGCGGCGCAGACCGCTGGACCCGGTTCACGCGTGACGAGCAGCTGACGATGATGTCGCTCTGGAGCATTTTCCGCTCGCCGCTCATCTTCGGCGGCGAGCTGCGCGACAATGACGAGTGGACACTGTCATTGCTGACCAACCGCGAAGTGCTGCGCATCCAGCAGGAGAGCCACGGCGCCAGAGAAGCCCTCTGCAAGGGCGAGCTCATCGTATGGACTGCCGAGCATAACGACGGCACCCGTTATGCTGCGGTGTTCAACACCGGCGAAAGCCCGCTGCAGGTGGAGCTGGCTCTGGAAGAGATCGGCCTCAGCGCAGCAGCCGGCACCGAGCTGTGGAGCGGTGAAGCGGCTGAGCTGGCCGCAGGTACACTGCAGACAACCGTACCGCCGCATGGCGTGAGATTGTATAGCTTTGTGTAAATAACAAAGGGTATCCTGACAGCCGTTAGCGGCGGCCGGGATACCCCTTTTTTAGTAATACAACCCTTACACTACATTAATGACCAGCTGTGCCGGATACATTCCCTCCGAGTAGGCTGACAACACGATGCGCCCCTTCTCCCCGGTCAGCCGGATAGCCGTGCTGAGACAGCCATGATACAGATGCATCCAATTGCGGTCATACGGCTCGCTTGAGCTGAGGTCGCTATTGTCCACAGCAATGATCTCCGCAGGTCCCGTAACCTCAAAGGTCACCTTGGAGCTGTCGCGGAATACCGGCACACCCTCAGTGTCTACCGCCCGGACAGTGAGCAGCTTTTGCGATACCTCCTCCGCTTTCAGATGCACAAGCTCCTGATCAAACACCAGCCTGACCGCAGGCCCTGCCGTCTGCAGCACATATTGGCTCACTTCCTCGCCGCCGATATACCCCTTTACAGTAATTGTACCTGGCTGATAAGGCAGATAGCCGGTAATCATCCGGCCCGGGTAAGCAGCCGGCTTGCCCACATGAAAGCTTTTACCGTTCAATTCAAGAGTGACCTCTTCACAGTTCGTAGCAATCATGTATGGAATCACCGTCTTGTTGAACTGCGGGAAATTCCAATGGCCGGCATACCGCGGCGTATCCCAGTGCTCCTTGGTGCCCTCGTCCTGCAGGGAATAATCCATGACGGCCAGATAGGCCATCGGCTTATCAGACCAGTAGCATTCATACAGATAAGACAGCGGCTTGCGCACATTATTCGTATAGAACAGCGAGCCCGCCCAGCCTTTTGCCGGATAGCCCATCGATTCCCCGAGGTAGTCAATTCCTGTCCACAGCATCCCGCCGATCACATAATCATGCTGCTCCACATCCATCCACGGAATATCTGCCGTAAAGTTCTGCATCTGCTCGCGGTGGCCGCGGAAAAACTGATAAGTCTCCGTACCCAGAATCAGCTTATCCGGCAAAGCCTCATGAATCTCGGGATACCATTGCTCCTGGTAATTGCAGCAGACCACATCGACAATTTCCCCGATCCGGCGGATCCGCTCCACCCGTTCGGCCACATCATAAATTTCCGTATCATCCGCCTCGTCAACAAACTGCTGGATATCCTCGATTTTGGACACATCTACATTGCTCTCAACCTTAAAATGCGGGTTCATCGCATACGACACCGGCCGCGTATCATCCAGCGTCAGCAGATGCCCTCTCAGCATACTAAGAATCTTCAGCATGGAGGCCTGACCCTGATGCTCCACCTCATTGCCGACACCCCACATAAAGATGCACGGATGATTCCGGTCCCGCTTCACCATACCCTCCAGATCACGCTGCCACTCGGTCTCGAAATAACGCCCATAAGCCCCGCCGGTCCATTTGTCAAAAGGCTCCTCGTACACCAGCAGGCCCAGCTCATCACACAGATCCAGTAACTCTGCCATAAAAATATGGTGGGAGGTGCGGATGGCGTTACAGCCGATTTTTTTGAAGGCAAGCAGCCGGTCTTTCCAGATCTCCGCCGTTACAGCCGTTCCGAGACAGCCTGCATCCTGGTGGATACACAGCCCCTTGACCTTGGCGAGCTGCCCGTTGATATACATTCCCTTGTGCGGAACCATTTTGATCTCCCGGATGCCGACATTCAGGCCGTAATGGTCAACAGCTTCATCCCCCTGCAAAAGCGACAGCTCCAGACGGTACAGCTGCGGCTGCTCCGGACTCCACAGCTTCGCTGATGGAACCTCAAACCGGATAACGCCCTGATCGTCGGACTCTTCAGCGTAAGAGGTGTCTGCGTCTGAATCAGTGAGTACGGCTTTTACGAGGGCTGTTGTGCCGGTTTTTACAATGACAATGCCAGTACTGCCTTCAATCTTCGTTGTTACTTGAACTTCATAAGGCACCAGATGCTTCTGCGGCAGCTCCAGCAGGGTTACTTCACGGTAAATGCCTGCACCCGAATACCATCTGTCCGCCGGGAACACGGTGTTATCTGCCTTAACCTGAATCAGGTTATCGCCTTCATGAATCAGGTCTGTGATATCCAGTTCAAAGCTGGTATAGCCGTATTTATGGCCGCCTGCTTCTTTGCCGTTGACCCAGACTGTACTATTTTCATAGATTCCGCCAAAATGCAGCTTATACACATAGCCTTCCTTAATGCCGCTGATGGTCAGCCGCTTTCTGTACCAGCCTGTTCCCCAGCGGTCCCTGAAGCCCTGAGCCTCTCCCTGCTTCATCTGCGTATTTACCGGAGCGGTGATCGCCCAGTCATGCGGCAGCTTTACGGGTGCGAAATTTCCGTCCTCAGGCTGCTGCAGGGTGAATTCCCAGCCGTCCATGATTTTGGTTTCAAGTCTGCTCATTGTGTTGTACCATCCTTTATCTATATTTGTAAACGCTACACAAACTTTGTTATATTTATATTGTAGTGATGTTATTCCCTGCGAACAATCTAAGGATATTCATAAAAACATTAAAATATTAAGGTCGTGATCCTATGTACAGGCGGCTTCTGCCCCTCATCACGGAATCAGACAAGGAGCTTCCCTACTACCTTGTGGATGCGGGTGTTCACTGGGAGCAGGAGCCGATTGTCCGTCCGGACGGCTACTTATATCAATGGATTCAATGTGTGGAAGGCGAAGGCGAGCTGATCACCGGCGGCAGAACCTTCCGGGTAAAAGAAGGCACAGCGATGCTGCTGCTCAAGGGGGCTCCCCATGAGTATTATGCGGTCAGCCCGTCCTGGCGGGTGAACTGGATTGTGTTCGACGGCCATCAGGTGGAGAGCTTTCTGAAGCGGACGGCGGGGATTACCGCTCCGGGGGTTTACTATATTTCGAAGCCTGAGATTTTTACGGCCAGAATCCAGAGCATTATGGATATTCAGCAGTCCGACTATGCCCTGCGAAGCCTGGAATGGTCCGCACAAATCTATTCCCTGCTCATTGAAATGGTCCAGTATGCCTCTGTCCACCCGCACAACAGCGCATCCAGCCTCAATCTGAAGCTGAAACCGCTGTTTGACTATATCGAGCAGAATGCCCACAAACCGCTGACACTGGAGGAGATGGCCGGAGTGGCCGGCATTACGCCGCAGCACCTGTGCACTGTGTTCAAGAAGACGACGAACATCCGGATTTTCCAGTACATCCATTCGGTGCGGATCAAGAACAGCAAGGAGCTGCTGCTGCGCAGTCCCAATATGCCGGTAAAAGACGTTGCCCTCCTGTCCGGGTTCGAGGACCCCAACTATTTCTGCACCGTGTTCAAAAAGCACGAGCAGCTCAGCCCCAACCAGTTCAGGAAGTTGTATTACTGAGCTGGTTCGGGGGCGTTGGATGCCGGGCGGATGCAGCTGAGGATGGACGCACAGCAGCCGCAAACGCGAATGCGCCTGCGGCTGCTGTAACGTTGCGATGCTATTGGGATGCTACTGCAATGCAGCTGCAGTAGCATTTACCGCAGCGTCCACTGCCTCACCCCAGGTCCCCTGCTCTTGGCTGCCGGCAGCGCCGTCCAGCGCTAGCTGCAGGCTGCCGCCGCTGGCTGCAATTTCGCCGATCCGGCTCCACGGCTGGCCCATATTGTCCCGCAGCAGGCCGGGGCGGAAGTCCTTCATGGACACCTCAATCGGCTTCCGCTGGATTTCAATATGCCCGTTGCCTGAGTGCAGGTCCGTACCGCTGTCTTTCGCCCAGAAGGCGGCGTAACCCAGCATGCTGCTGCTGGCCTGCCCGTATGAAACATCCGGCTTGACCGTGGCGTAGGCCCAGTTATCCCATTGCCGGCCGACCTTATATCCCCGGGAAAAGCCTTCCTCGTCCATTATCGGCAGCGGTACAGATGAATCACCGTCTACATAGACCAGCCGGGTCTGAAAATCGTACTCCGCATAATGCGTCTCCGTATACACACCATGGTTAGTCCAGCCCAGTACAGGATAGGTTATCCGCTTGTAGACTGCGGCCATATCCCTTAGGGTAGCCGTCAGGCTGCTGTTCTCACCGGTAAGATACTTACCGTAGGCCGGTGTTGCAAAGGAAATGATAAGGAATGAAACGGCCCACAGCAGCAGGAAGGTCCCGGCAGGCCAGAACTTTCCGCTAAACGGAGTCCCCGCCTTCTCCGGCGGAGCCACAATCCCTATGCCGCAGGTGCTGTCTGTGCAGCCGCCCTCGCGTTTGCGTTTGGCTGCCACCTTCCCGTAAATGCGGGCGGCAATGCCATGAAACGGCGGCAGGCCAAGCAGCAGACCGGCCGGATAAGCCCAGCCCATCGACCGCAGAACCGCAGCGTAGGTGTCCACACCTTTATGCAGCCTGGTTCCGTTCTCCACCGCATAAATATCATGGAGCAGGTCGGCCTCGGGGATGTCAGCCAGAAGCTTTTCCTCAGCCGCAAAATCCTGCAGCGCCTTCCACTCAATCGCCTTGCGGAAATCCAGTGCCGAGAGGATGCCGACGGTCTGGCGGCACAGCGGGCAGAGCCGGTCATAATAGACGGCCAGCCGTTTGTGCTTCGCCGCGATCCACCGGTCATACAGCTTACGGTAGGCACTCTCCGGAATTATCGCCAGATGAATCGTAATTACCAGCAGGCTCATTACCGGAATCGGGAAGACTACCAGCACTCCGGCATGCAGGAGTATTCCGGCAACACTCATCCACACCCGGAGCGGCTTAAACCACACCAGGAAAATGTACAAACCTTCATAGAGAAGCAGAGAATAACCGAGGATACGCACCAGCCACTCATGATTGATCAGCCAGGAGACATCATAATAAGTAGCAAATGGAAGGGATGCCGGAGCCCATAAGCCCAGTCCCGAGAGATACATATCGGAGGAAAGCTTGTAGAGCATCGAATCGAGATAAAACAGTCCGATCAGCAGAATCAGAAACGCGGTATGGACAAACCGTACCTGCGGACGCGGCAGCTTGCGCACACGGACTCTGGCCTGACGGCGGCGTTCCATTAGACTTTCTATCGACACGCACGCTGACACAGGCATGAACATTAACAGGAACGCTCCTGTCAGAAACAGCGAGTCCACCTGCCAGTTATTCGCTTCATTCACCACAACAAAGCCCAGCAGATACACACTGATTGCATAATTGACAATGGCAGCCGGACGGGTCAGATATCCGATTAACAGCAGCACCAGCGCTATTATCCATAACACAAACAATGCGGTTAGAAAGGCCGGTACGGTCGCAGCCAGGCTGTCTTTTTGAAAAATCAGTTCTCTGAGCGTCATCATCTGCAGCAATTCAAGTATCATTACAAGTGAGAATCCGATCCGGAACACCGCCAGCGGAAAGGCCTGCTCCTTCCGGTCATACAGCCTCTCTTTAATCCTCTTCAACATCGCATAACCCCCTTGCGCCTGTCTTGGTGTTCAATCAATCATTAAATATTGATCATTAATCATTAACCGATTACCTGCCGGGCAAACAACGGGATTCCTTCCACAATATCAACTATATGTCAGCAGAGCAGCTGTCCGGACTCAGATAACCTTATTTCGCCAAAATCGCCCATTTGACCAGGCTAACGGACACCAGCACTCCTATTAGGAGTAAATTATGTTCCTGATCCTGAAAATCCAGGCAATAAGAGCAGTACGGTCCGTTAGCCCGGTGGAATAGCCTCTATAATGAAAATAAGGTCACCCCGGTCCGTTAGCACCTGCTTTCACTATTGCTATTGATGCTACGGACTCTAATGGATATGTGATATATTACATGTTAATTAGATTATCAGCGTCCTGCGGGCAGAAAGAGCTCCCGGACAGCGGCGCTGTCCCAGAAAGGTGACATTATGAACGAGATTACAACGGGTAGGATCGAGGATGATAACTACAGAATATTGACCCTGCTAAGCCGCTTTTTAAATAACAGGCCGGACTACATCAGCCGGGAAGAGATTGCGGAGATTACCGGGCTCGGTGTATCTGCGGAGTATGCCTTCGGTGTTCTTTTCGCGGCTGCACTGGGCCTGGATATTGCGGATAATCCTGCGGATACGGACCTGTACAACCACTATTTCAGCAAAATGCTGCACAGGCTCGATGTCCGGGAGTACTACGATAACCCCTACTTCAAGAACATTCAGATACCCGCGGCCACGATTGGCGGCAGTGAGCTAAAAATGGAGCTGTACAAGCCTTACGAGGCTTTTGTCTGCAATGACATCATCACTACCTCAGCAGGACGGATGATACCGCAGATCGGCTTTTTCGAGACGGAATTCCGCTTTCCGGCGGTGCTGGAGAATAACCGGATCTGGATGACGATTACCCCGAATGAAATCGAGACGATGAAGGAGGCTGTCGCCGGGGCGTCCGGCAATGTGCTGACCTACGGGCTGGGGATGGGCTACTATGCCTATATGGCTTCGGAAAAAGCTGAGGTGCGCAGCGTTACAATCGTGGACAGCAATGAGGATGTGATCCGGCTGTTCCGCACGCATATCCTGCCCCAGTTCGGCAATAAGCATAAGATTACAGTCATTCAGGCCGATGCCTTTGAATATGCGGAGCAGCAGATGCCTGGCGGGCAATATGATTTTGTCTTTACCGATCTTTGGCATGATGTCTCGGACGGCATGGATATGTATCTGCGGATGAAGGAATATGAGCAATTAAGCCCGTCCACACAGTTTATGTATTGGATTGAACAATCTATTTTGTGTTACCTGTAACCCCCGTCTGCATATAAAAAAGCGCTGTGAACCGGAAACACCGGCTCATAGCGCTTTTTTGGTTACCCCTTTACCAGCCTTGCACGGATCTTGTTGGAGAAAAACTCAATAATGAGGATAAATATGACCAGTCCGATCAGAATCGAGCCGACCTGGTCCCACTTGTAGCTCCGCATGGCGAAGATCAGCGGGGCCCCGATGCCGCCGGCGCCAACCAGCCCCAGAATCGAGGCCTCCCGCATGTTCATATCGAAGCGGTAGATCATTACAGACAGGAACGTCGACAGAAGCTGAGGTACAATGCCGAACCTGATCTTCTCAAAGGTGCTGCAGCCCACCGAGGTCATCGACTCCAGAACCCGCTTATCCAGCTCCTCAATAGCATCCACATAGAGCTTGGCCAGCATCCCGATGGAGGTTATGCCGACCGTCAGCACTCCGGCAAAGGCGCCAGGACCGGTTACCCGGATCAGCATTAAGCCGTAGACGAGCGCCGGTACGGTACGGATGACGATCAGCACCAGTCTCGTAAGCCAGGATACCGGCTTCGGTACGATGTTGGAGGCAGCAAGGAAGGCAAGCGGTACCGCAAGCACTGCGCCTACTACGGTTCCAAGAAAGGCTATAGCCACTGTCTCCAGCAGCAGATACAGCACGCTTTGCTTCGATACATTGAACAGCAGCTCTGTATCCGGATGAGTAAGCCCGTATATAATATTTTTGGCAATTCTAAGACTGTTCTGCTCGATCTGGTTGAAATTCACTGCCGTGAGCGACCAGATGAACAGCGCACCGACAATGACCGCAATGGTGCTTAGATATAATGAACGGCGGGGAGCGGCTCCCAGCTGCTTTTCAATGGTATTCATGAATGTAACGTCTCCCTTAAATAAGCTTCTTGCGGAAATGCTCGCTGACTCTTTCAATCAGATACACAGTCACAATCAGAACGAATATAATCATACCGACCGCAGGATAATCCCGCCAGCCAAGCCCCTCATTAATCAGCAGCCCGATGCCTCCCGCCCCGACATAGCCGAGAATTGCCGCATAACGTACATTTCCTTCAAAGCAGTACAGTGAGGTTGAGATATAACCCGGAAGCACCTGCGGCATAATTGCGAACCGAAAAGCCTCAAGCCTGGTCATCCCGAGTGACTCCATCGCTTCAAAGGGACCCATATCCACATTCTCGATCTGCTCGTACAGCAGCTTGCCGACATAGGAAATCGTAAACAGCGTTATTGCCACTGTTCCGGCCATCGGTCCAAGACCAAATACGAAGGTGGCAATCAGTGCGGATACGAGCGTCGGCAGCGTCCGGAGCAGGCTGAGCACCGCTTTGCTGAGCACAATGAGCACCTTGGACTGGACAATATTAGCGGAAGCGGCAACAGCAACCGGAAGTGCCACTACGGCTCCGATAATGGAGCCCAGCAGAGACATCTTGATCGTATCCAGCAGGGGGGACCAGATCCGGGACAGGCTCTGCCAGTCCGGCGGAATCATTGCAATGATAATCGTAAAAAATTCATGAATCCGTGTAACCAGCAGCCGGAGGCTGAAGCCCGTGAATTGTGCTGAGGCTATCGTGCAGATAAGTAGCAGCAGAACGACAAGCGGCGTGCGCGAACGCTTCTGCAGCACAATTTTACCGCTGGGAAGCTCAATTTTACGGGGAGGAAAAAGTTTATCATACATAGGCCGGCTGCTCCTCCATTGCTGCTTTTTCCGCTTCCCACTTCCCGCCGTAAATCTCCTGCAGAATCTCCTGGGTTACCCCGCTTGTTGCACCGTCGAACACAACCTCACCCTTGCGGATTCCGATAATACGGTCCGCATATTCAAGCGCGATCTCGACATGGTGGATATTCATAATGACAGAGATGTTCATCTCCTGGTTGATCTTCTTGAAGTCGTCCATCACAATCCGTGCCGTAACGGGGTCAAGGGAAGCAATCGGCTCGTCCGCCAGAATGATATCCGGATTCTGGGCCAGCGTCCGCGCCAGGGCCACCCGCTGCTGCTGGCCTCCCGACAGCTGGTCCACCCGGACAAAGGCCTTGTCCAGAATGCCGACCTTGTCGAGCGCCTCCAGCGCCAGAATCTTGTGCTCCTTGCGGAAGATTCCCGTCAGCTTTCTCCACCAGGGCAGCCCCGGCACGAAGGATACCAGCACGTTGTTCATTACGCTCGTGCGTGTTACCAGATTAAAGGACTGGAAAATCATCCCGATTCTGCGCCGGAATCTGCGGATATGCCGTCCTCTGAGCTTGGACACGTCTACCTCGTCGACCAGCAGCTGGCCGCCGGAAATATCATGTATACGGTTAATGCAACGGATCAATGTCGATTTGCCGGCACCGGAGAGGCCGATTACGGCAACGAATTCACCTTGCCCGATTGTCAAATTGATATTGCTGAGAGCAGTCGTGCCGTTATTATAGGTTTTATTCACATCGATAAACTGAATCATGGGGGCATCCAATCCTTTTGCACATATTTTATAAAGTGGAAAAAATGAGAGCATCATGAAATCATGATGCTCTCATTTCAGGTTTCACGGGTATGGACTTGCTGTTTATTTCATGCTGCGGATCAGTTCCTGCGCCTGGCGCTCACCGTCATAATCGGACGACTGGGCTACTTTGTAGCCTTCATGCGAGTAGATGGCAATAACTTCTTTACCTTCTGGCGTTTCGGAAATCTCCATAAAGGATTCCTGCAGCGCTGTCTTCAGCTCATCCGTCATAATCGGGGAGTTTTTGCTTACGCTGACAGTGTCATTGTAGATTGGCTGCGTTACACCGATTACGTTGGTCTGATCCCAGATCGGGCCTGTACCGCCGTACTCGCTGGTCCACTTTTCTTCGTTGTCGCGGCGTGCGTCAGCAAAAGCAACCACGATGTCAGCCTGTCCTGCAGCAAGACGTGCAAACGAGCTTCCGTAGGAGTCCGACTGGGTTACTTTGGCCAGATCGGTCAATCCCTTCTGGTATTTCTCCTGCAGCCACAGTGTTGGATAGATGTAGCCTGCGGAAGAAGAGGTGGACATTACTGCCCAGGTTGCGCTGTTCAGGTCTTCCCATGTCAGCTCTTCGCCTTTGTTTACTTTAGCTGCAAGCTCCTGGCCTTTAGCGGAAGGTCCGGCAATAAGCAGGGAACGGTAGTAGGAAGCCTGCTGATCATCAAGCCCTGTAGTCGGCTTGTTGTCGTTCCAGTCCTTTGGATTCTCGGAATCATTAGAAAGGGCTTTACGGGTGGATGTCAGCAGAACCTCAGCACCGTCATCGTACAGCGCGTAAGTACCGCCTGGAATCAGGCCGACATCAGTTGTTCCGGCACTAAGTGCTTCGCCGACTGCTTCATAGGTGGTTCCGACATCAATTTGAACGTCTCCTACAGTGAAGCCCTTGGTGCCCAGCTGAGTTTTCAGCAGCTCCTTTAACGGCTCAGTGGCTGTAATGATCTGATCCGGGTCCTTTGACGGAACAAAGCTGACCTTCAGAACATCAATTGCCGTGCTTGTCTCCTGCTGTGCTGTTGCTGCCGGTGTTGCATTATTTGCAGCTGCATTCGCAGCTCCGTTGCTGCCTGTGTTGTTGTTGCCGCAACCTGCCAATAGCCCGATTGCAAGTACTCCTGTGAACAGATGCTGGATTCTTTTTTTCACTTAAAGACCCTCCACTTTTTTTGTCTTTTACAAGACCGGATTTTATGAGTGCTTAACCACTATATAATTCATTTGTTAACGATCTGGCATGAATTTGTAATCACTATGATAAAACTTCCAGAGTCTGTTGATTCGCGAAATAGTGTGATAGAATAAGCAAAGTTTTCTAGATTAGCCTGCAAAGGAGAGACAAAATGCCAGCTCAGCACTATGAAATTGTGTTGTTAGAAACGAGCGATCTGCATGGATTTATCCTGCCAAGCAGCTATGCTACCCGGAAAGAGGCCGGACACGGGCTAGCCCGGATTGCCGGTATAATCAAGGATATCCGGCGCTCCGCCCCTGAGACGATACTGATTGATAACGGCGATTGTCTGCAGGGCACCCCGCTGACCTATTATCATGCTAAGGTAAATGCTTCATTGCCGAATCCGGTCATTGCGTGCCTGAATGAGCTGGGCTATGATGCGGCTGTCCTCGGCAATCACGAGTTCAATTACGGTCTGCCGTATCTGCGGAGTGCGGCAGAGGCTTCAAGCTTTCCGTGGCTGTCAGCCAATATCGTGGATTCGTCTACAGGACAGCCTGCCTTCGGCAAGCCGTATATTGTCCGGGAGCTGGAGAACGGCCTGCGGATCGGCATTCTGGGGCTGACCACCTCATATATTCCAGTCTGGGAACAGCCGGGCCATATTGAAGGCCTGCAATTCGAAGATCCGGTAGCGGCTGCGCAGAAATGGATTCCTCTTATGAAAACGGAGGGGCAGGCAGATATAATAATCGTTTCCTATCACGGGGGGTTAGAGCGGGATCCTGAAACCGGACAGGTAACGGAGCCGTTGACCGGGGAGAATGCGGGCTATGCACTTTGTGAGCAGGTACCGGGTATAGATGTGCTGTTCACGGGCCATCAGCACCGGGTTCTAACGGCTTGCATTAACGGGGTGCATGTTATTCAGCCCGGGAATGAGGGCCGGTTTTTGGGGAAGGTGACACTGCAGCTGGAGAAAAACCATGAAGGGTGGAGCATGACCGGCTGCCGGTCCGAGCTGATCTCTGCCGGGGAGCATGCGCCGGACCCGGGAATCCTGCAGCTTGTCCATGAAATTGAGGAGCTGACGCAGGCCTGGCTGGATCAGCCGTTCGGCTTCCTGGACGGGGATATGACGGTTCACTCCCATGCGCAGGCACGGCTTCAGGAGCATCCGTTAATTGAATTTATCCACCGCGTGCAGATGAATGCCTCCGGGGCAGGCATCTCGGCTGCCGCCCTGTTCGATAACGTGTCTCCGGGCTTTGGGGAATGCATAACCATGCGCGAGATCGTGGCTAATTACATCTACCCTAATACATTAAAGGTGCTCCGTGTGTCGGGAAGCGATATTAAGGCGGCTCTGGAGCAGTCGGCAGAGTACTTCGAAATCAATGCCGAGGGGCAAATTTCAGTGAATCCGTCGTTCCTTAGGCCCAAGCCCCAGCATTTCAACTATGATATGTGGGAGGGCATAGACTATGTTCTGGACATTTCGCAGCCTGCCGGCCGGCGTGTCGCCCGGCTTGAGCAGAACGGGCAGCCGCTGATGGCCGACGCCGAATATGATGTGGTCATGAATAATTACCGGGCCGCGGGCGGCGGGAATTTCACCATGTTCCAGGATAAGCCGGTCGTGAAGGACATCCCGACTGACATGGTCGAGCTGATCGCCGATTATATTCTGGAGCGGGGACGGATTCCGGCAACTGTCAATCATAATTGGAGTGTGGTAAACGGCATGAACGGGAATCCCCGTTCCTGAACATCCGCTCCTTCCGATCAAAAAAAGCGTTCAACCCTTTTGCAACGGGTTGAACGCTTTTTAATGTGTAATGCTTATTTTTCAAGGAAACCGGTAGATGGATTGGTGATGAAGAAGCCCTCCTGCGGCACGTAGAAGTATTGAATCCATACCCCGTCCAGCAGCGGCTCACGTGTATCCAGCAGCACCTCGATATCCTTGTCGGTTGCTACAATCTCATCATGCTCAGCCGGTGTATCCAGGGTCACATCATAGTGGCCGTGGTCCCCGTGATTCTGGGTAATCACTACGCGGATTTTCTTGCCTTCCGCTTCCGGTGTGTTCAGCATGTCCTTCAGGACTTTAGCGGCGTTGCGGTTAATTTTACATTTCATCCTCTGGCGACCTCTATTCTTCATAGTTTGCAGTAAGAAATCCATTATAACATATTATAAGGTACTATATATAATTTAGTGTATCTGCTTGAACATGAGCATTACTTCACCTGCATCCAGAAAATACAAATTCCTGTGTTTAGTTCCTCCGGCGCGGGTTATTTATAATGTAGCACTTTATGAATTCACAAGGAGGCATACAATTCCGGCAGCCCGGTGAATCCGGGCTTTTTTTGACGGCAAATATAGGGCTCGGGCTTAACCCTTTTTACAACGGTAATACTGCTAATCATAGACCAACAACACAGATCCGGGAGGGACTGCAATGATTTCTAATGAACAAGCCATCAGCTGTGCTAACCTTACAACCAGCATTCATCTGGAAAGCCTGCATCATGTCCCGCACAGCAACTGGTCCTATCCATATGACAAGGATACCTTTCATTTACGCGTCCGGACCAAAAAGCAGAATGTGGAACGCATCTATGCGCTGACCGGTGATAAATACGACTGGGAAACCTACCATCACGAATATGAAATGCAGAAAGTAGGCACTGACCGTCTGTTTGATTACTGGCAGACAACGGTAAAGCCGGACCACCGCCGGTTCTCCTATGCCTTCCGCTTTCATTCCGGTGCAGAGACGATATGGATGACCGAAAACGGGATTTTCATAGAAGAGCCTGAGGCTCCGGGCGGTTTTTTTGACTGGCCTTATATCCATGAGGTTGATATTTTCCAGGCGCCCGAATGGGCTAAATCAGCTGTATTTTATCAGATTATGCCTGAGCGGTTTGCTAATGGCGATACAAGCAACGACCCGGAGGATATTTCGCCATGGGGCGGAAAGCCTGCTACGGACAATTTTTTCGGCGGGGATCTGCAGGGGATCATCGATCATCTCGATTACCTGGAGGACTTGGGCATTACGGCCATTTATCTGACGCCTATTTTTGAGGCACCTACCAATCATAAATATGACACCACCGATTATATGACAATCGATCCGCATTTCGGTGATACAGAGCTGTTAAAAAAATTGGTGGATGAAGCACACTCCAAAGGTATCCGTATTGTTCTTGATGCCGTATTTAATCATATCGGCTCCAACTCTCCACAGTTCAAGGATGTTACCCTGCACGGGGAAAAGTCCAAATATGCGGACTGGTTTCATATCAACGAATTTCCGGTACAGGTCAAGGACGGCAAACCAACTTACGATGCCTTCGGGTTCTTTGCTGAAATGCCCAAGCTGAATACAGCCAATCCGGAGACACGCGAATATCTGCTGAATATTGCCGAGTATTGGCTCAAGGAGCTCGGGATGGACGGCTGGAGGCTGGATGTGGCCAATGAAATTGACCACAAGTTCTGGAAGGAATTCCGCACCCGGATCAAAGCAATTAACCCGGACGCCTATATTATCGGTGAGAACTGGAACGATTCCCTTCGCTGGCTGCATGGCGACCAGTTTGATTCTGTCATGAATTATCCGCTGTCAAATCGACTGATTGAATTTCTGCAGGGCGATGATATGGATGCGCAGACCTTCTCAGAATATATCAGCGGCTTACTGATGCGGTATCCGCAGCAGGCCAACGAGGTGCTGTTTAATCTCTTGGCCAGCCATGATACCCCGCGGCTGCTTACACAGCTTGGCGGTGACAAAAATAAGCTCAAGCTGGCGGTTGCCTTTCTGCTTACTTTTACCGGAACGCCTTGTATTTATTACGGGGATGAGATCGGCCTTGATGGTGAAGGGGACCCGGATTGCCGGAAATGCATGATCTGGGAGGAAGAGCATCAGGACCGTGATCTGCATCATACCTACAAGCAGCTGATCAGGCTCCGCAAGGAGCATCCGGTGCTCCGTACAGGAGAATTCCGCTTCCTCCAGAGCAACCAGCAGGAACGCCCGCTGATCTACGAGCGTTATAATGCTGAAGAGCATTGTACGGTCTGGATGAATCCATCCGCTGAACCGGCTGCCCTGGTGCAGGCCCTTGAGGGCAACTGGAAGGATGCCCTTTCCGGAGAAGCTGCTGCTGCAGACAATGGTGAGATCAGGCTTAAGCTTGAGCCCTTCAGCTTCAGAGTTCTGTTCAAAGACTAAGACCGGCAAATATTGCGATAACAAGCTGCTGTATTCCTCTTTAGGAGTATAGCAGCTTTTCTTTTTCCAGAATTACGGATAAATCCTTCTGCAAAATCTGTTCATTTTAGGGCATGCTATCGTTGTTCCATATTTCACTTTAATGACAAAGGAGCATAACCATGACAGGAATTTTAGGCGGCAACCCCAAAGACGAGCCGATGCATTACGGGGAGATTTTTAGCGTATGGACAGCCTCGACAGTAGCCAAAGGAGCTTTATCCTGCTACCGTGCTTATATGTACCACGCCGGTGATCATGATCTAAAAAAAATCCTTGGGGCGATGATTGATCAGGCTGAGCTTGAAATCAGCGAATTGGATTCGTTGCTGGCTGACCAGGGACTGGCGTCTGCGCCAGCGATGCCGCAGCGTCCTGAAGCCCGGCTGGAGGATATTCCGGTTGGAGCAAGATTTACTGATCCTGAAATTGCAGCCATGCTGGCTGCCGACAGCGCGGCCGGACTGGTAGCCTGCAGCCAGGCTATGGGTCAATCCATCCGTGAGGATGTAGGCGCATTGTTCGCCAAATATCATCTCACCAAAGCCGCGCTTGGATTGAAGGTTCTTCATCTAACCAAGAAAAACGGCTGGCTGATCCCTCCTCCGCTCCAGGTAAAAAGACCTGAGGCCGTAAAGGCGTAACTGCTCTTCGGGGATATAAAAACTCAAGCACAAAGGAGGGGATCAATTGTATTTCTACAAGGAAGGCCTGATCAACGACATCGTGGTTGACAAGCCCGATCCTGCGGCTGCAAAGGTACTGCAGGAGATTCTGGGCGGTCATTACGGGGAAATGCGGACCATGATGCAGTATTTCTTCCAGAGCAGCAACTTCCGCGGCAAAGACACCCAGTTCCGCGATCTCATGCGCGGCGTATTCCTGGAGGAGATTGCCCATGTGGATCTGGTTCAGCATACCATTAACCAGCTCCTCAATGGCTCCGGTGAGAATCAGGCCGGTAATGCCGGCCAAGACGGTGCTCCGCTGGATGAAGCGGTGAAGCATGCCAATCCCCATCACTACATTATGGGCGCGCAGGCATCGCTGCCGGTGGATGCCATGGGGAATCCCTGGCTCGGTAACTACGTCTACAGCCACGGGAATCTGATCAGTGACCTGCTTGACAATGTAGTGCTGGAATCAACGGGAGTGCTGCAGAAAACCCGGATTTACGAGATGAGCTCCAACAAAACGTTCCGTGAGACGCTAGGGTTCCTGATCGTGCGCGATAACGCACATCAGAATGCATTTGCCAAGGCACTGGAAACGCTTGGAGTCAACTGGGGGAATCTGTTCCCTGTTCCCAATTATGATATCAACAAATATCCGGAATGCCGTAAGTTCGTGGATATGGGCTATCATAATGTGCAGTTTAATTTCAGTCTGGACCCGTCCAGAATGGCAGAAATCTTCCAGGGCCCTTCCCCTAGCCGCAACAAGGGGAATCTCGAGGTTACGGCTCCTCCGCCGGGCTTCCCGGTTCCGGTTATGCCGGAGATGCCGAACGAGCATAGTCCGGGACTTCAGGATATGTTCAACTGATTATTGCTTTAAGAGGCCTGCGGTTTCCGCAGGCCTCCTTTTGATTTATTCCCAATTCATAAGCTCTAGGATATGAGCAGCCAGCTTATCAGCCGCTTTATGATGAGTAACCCCGGACGGGTGAGAGTCCGAAGCATAACCGTCTGCCGCCTGCTGCACTTCAAACTTCATCGTAGAAAGATTGGTGTCGCCGGATTCAGCAGAATATCGGCTGACTGCCTGCTCCACATAAGGATACAGTCTATCCCCCATGATTCCCAGCGTGCACAGGATCTTCGCATGCGGATTACAGCGCCGGACTGTTCGTAGAAACCCGGTATATTCCCGGGCGTACTCAGCTTGCCGGCCGGGATCATCTTTGGTATAGGAATCATCATTTGTACCCAGATTAATAACGATCAGGTCGGGTACAAGCCTGTTGAAATCCCAGGGAAGCTCCTGGGGAAGAAAAGCATCAGCAAATCTTCCCTCGGATTTCCCTACCTTCTCATAGTAATCCGGAAGCAGATGTGTAAGCAGCTTCTGATCATTTTCCGTATAGCCTGTGATGATGCCATATCCGCTGTAGGATACCATACTGTAGTCTACCTGAAGCCTCTGGGCAGTCAGATACGCATAGGCCTTGGTAACATCTTCAGTAGCTGTGCTAAAAGAGTGCGTCCCGTCCTCATCATCCACGCCATAGCCGCAGGTAATGGAATCGCCGATAAATTCGATTGAATGTATGCCAGCCGGAGCCGGCTTAATGCCTTCCGCAGCATCGACGGTGATGGCCTGAATCCCTGCGGTCGACATTGCCGCCTCGGACAGCTTGATGACGGATACAGTAACCTCCTGCTCGGTGTCGCTTTCAAACACAGTGTACGTAACCACCGGCTGGTTAAGCTGATCATCAATCACGCGCACGCCATTTACACAGATTGCGATCCGGGCCAGGTTATTGCCGGTAAGGGCTATGGCATCCGCCTGCAGCGTAATTTCCGCTTTCCGGCCGTAAAAGGTGAACTCAACGCCGCTACCGGAGAGAGCCAGCCACCGCACCTCCTTATAATAATGCGTCCGCCCGATGAGTTTTACATTATCCTCCGTTGCTCTATGTACCTGAATGGTTTCTGTCATACCGTTAGTAACCTTCCTTCCAAGCTTCTATACTCGCAGTATGAATGTACTCCCAAGTCCGGTTTTTTGGCAACAGCTTTTAAGAAACAGTGAGGCTGAATTCATATAAATGTGGATTCATTATCTTTTCTGCTGCATCCTGCGGTATTCACTGGGCTTACAGCCGGCGATTTTCTCGAACACTTTGGAGAAATGCGTTGTGTCATAATAGCCGACCTTCTGGCCGACCTCGTAAATCTTCAGCTCACTGTCCGCCAGCAGCTGCTTCGCCTTCTCGATGCGGATCATGGAGACATATTCGAGGTAGGTCTGTCCGGTTTTCTCTTTGAAAAGGGAGCTGAGATAATTAAGATGCAGATAGAACCGGCTGGACAGATCGGCCAGACTGACGTTCTGGTCGTAATTCTCAATCAGGTACTGTTTGATTTCCGCAATTACATCTCTCTTCTTCGGGTCAGGCTCCGGGTCAGCCGTTTGTCCGGAGGAGGTCAGTGCGTCTGTTCTTTTCAGCTCCTCCTGTGTCCTTGCAGTCTCGATTTCCCGGATTACCTTTCTGACACACTGCTGCAGCTCAGTCTCTTCTATGGGCTTGGTCAGATAGCTCTTGACGCCAAGCTGCATCCCTTTACGGGCATATTCGAACTCCGAATATCCGCTGAGGATGATGAACTTCGCAGAGACGCCCTTCGCCGTCAGGCTTTCGATCATTTCCAGGCCGTCACGCTCCAGCATGCGGATATCCGTGATCACAATATCAGGACACTGCTGCAAAATAAGCCGGTAGCCCTCCGTTCCGTCATTAGCGGAGCCAATTACCCGGCACTCCGGTAAATAGGCGCCAATGATCACCTTCAGCCCTTCGATAATACCCATTTCATCATCTACCAAAATAATATTATACATCGTGAAGTCCCCCCAGCTGTGCAATGCTTATCCGGCCAGCGGAATGATCAGCTCGACAACGGTGCCTATCCTGTCACCGGCATAAATAACCAATTCATACCGTTCCCCGTACTGCAGCTTCAGCCGTTCCGCAATATTGCGCAGGCCAATGCCCTGCTCTGTATCCGGCCCGTTCTCCTCTTCAGGATCGTACGCCGTAAAATTAATCCTTTGCAGCTGCTGATTAATATCCCGGGCCTGCTGCTCCGTCAATACCCCTCCGTCATCAATGAACCGGATCCGCACATCTCCTGATTCGAGGATATGCTCCTCAATCCGGATATGGAGCTGCCTGGCGTAATTCCGGAAGCCGTGCTTAATGCTGTTCTCCACAATCGGCTGAAAGACAAGCGGGATAACGGGCGTGTCCAGCACGCGGTCACTGAGCTGTACATCCAGGATGAACCTGTTGTCATAACGGATATTCTGCAGAAAAATATAATGGGCTGCATATTCGACCTCATGCCTGACCAGATTGCTGTCCCTGTCCTTGCCCATCGACAGGCGGAACATGCGGGCCAGAATCTTGATCATCTCAGCAATATCGTTCTGCTGCTTAACGACCGCCTTCATCCGGATCGATTCAAGCGTGTTATAGAGCATGTGTGGATTAATCTGGGACTGCAGCGCAAGGAACTGCGCCTGCTTGCGCTTTAGCCCGGCGATGTAAACGTCTTCAATAAGCTCTTTAATAACGACAATCATTTTGTTATAGCTTTGAACCAGGCCGTTAATTTCATCATGGGAGCCGGAGCCCGCCGGCAGCAGGGAATACTGGCCCATCTCCACCTGCTTCATGCTGCGGCGCAGATTAATAATCGGCTTCGTTATCCGGTAGCTGAATAACACCGAGATCAGGAAGATAAACAGCAGGCTGATGATGATTGACACCATCGTCACATGCTTGATGCTGCGGATCTTGGCCAGCAGCTTGTTTAGCGGAATCTCGGCTCTGACCAGCAGCTGCTCTGCATTCGCCGTTCTCGACAGGATGATTTCATCCTTCCCGGAGCCTTCCGGCGGGTAAACCTGGCCGATAAGCGGATCCCAGGAGACTTTGCCGGTCGCCGCACCGGAATGATAGAGAATCCCGCCCTCCGGATTCGTGATAATAAGCCGGATGTCGTACTTGTTGCCCAGCAGGCGGAAATCATCGCTCAGGGCAATCAGCTTGTCAGGGTTCATATCGAGCAGGATCATACCGGCGTAAGAGCCGTTAAAATTCCAAAGCACCCGTCCGACCGTGAAAGCAGCCCCTTCCTTGTTACGGCTGTAGTACGACCGGTCATGGACCGGGGTCAGAAACAGCCGCTTCTCATTACGGGACTGCTTGAACCAGGTCCGGCTCTCCAGCTCCTCTGCACTGACTCTGTCCAGAGCCCTCGTATAGTGATAGAGTGTCCCTTCGGCATTGACCAGCATCACTGTATCAATATCCGTATAGGTCGTTGTGATCCTGGCAAAAAAACGCTGGATCGCTGCCCGGTCATTGATCAGCTCATCCATATTGTCCGGCTCCGGGCCGGACAGAATCTCCATAATGTCCTCTTCCAGAAAAACCGATTTCGTAGACTGGTCATGACGCTCCACAAAGCTGTCCAGGTTCATGGTCGCCTGTGAAACATACATGGCTGCAAATTCACTGGTAGCGTCCTCAACGCTTTTGGCCGACAGCTGGTAAATGGTAAGGCTAATTAAGAGAATCGGAACGACAGAAGCCACGAAATAGCTGATAATCAGCTTATTCCGCAGCTTCATCTCACCGATGCGGTGAATGATATTTTGGATGAACATGCAGCCCCCTGCTTCCACATGCCGGAATTTGCGTTATCCCTTTACAGAGCCGAGCATGGCTCCCTTCACAAAATACTTCTGAAGATAAGGATACACCGCCAGGATCGGTATAACCGCAAACACAATCGTGACGGCCCGCAGCGTTCTTTCATTGTAATTCAGCAGCGCCGCATTGCCAACCAGCGGCAATTCGTTGTTACTGGTAATGAACTGTCTGATCTTGATCTGCAGCGGGAACCAGTCCGGGTTCTGAAGGAACAGCAGCGGATGCTGGAACTGATTCCAGATTACAACGGCATAGAACAGGCCCAGCGTGGCGAGTACCGCCTTGGACAGCGGAAGCACCAGGCTGAACAGGGTCCGGAAATAGCCCGCCCCCTCTACAACAGCCGCTTCTTCCAGCTCCTTCGGAAACTGCAGAAAGAACGTCCGCATAATAATCAGATTGTACGCCGTCAGCACATGCGGAATGACCAGCACAAGCGGATTATTGTAAAGTCCGATGCTTTTTACGGTCAGAAAATACGGAATCAGCGGTGCTTTGAAGACCATGGTTATAACAGCAGCAATCATAATGATGGTACCCGGCTTGAACTCTTTTTTAGCTAAAGGATAAGCGGTTAACGCTGTTATAAGAAGACAAAGCGCCGTTCCGATCGCAGTTGAGGTCAAGGTAATGAAGAAGGACCTCCACAGGTCAGGCCGGCCTACAATATACTTCCAGGAATCCAGGGTGAAGCCGCGCGGCCACAGCGTGACCAGATTCATCTCGACAGGCAGCTTGGAGCTGAAGGAGACTGAAAGTACAGAAATTAAAGGAATTAGGGCAATGACGGATAGGGTACAGAGAAAGATGACGGTTGCCGTCTGAAATACCTTTTCACCAAAGGATAGCCGGATCATGATTACCAGAGCCCCCCGTCCGATACTTTTTTGGATAAGCGGTTAAAGCCAAACACCAGTGTGAAACCGATCACGGCCTGGAACAATCCGACGGCTGTCGCGAAGCTGTAACGCGCTTCCTGAATCCCCGTCCGGTACACAAAGGTATCAATGATATCGCCAACTGAGTAGGTCATCGGGGTCAGCAGGTTGTACACCTGATCAAAGCCCAGCTCCATGAAATTGCCGATGTCCAGCAGGAACAGGATAACGATAGTCGGCAGCAGCAGCGGCAGGGTGATATAAAAGATCTGCTTGAACCGTGAAGCCCCGTCGATGACGGCCGATTCATAGACACTCGGGTCCATGGAGCTGATGGCCGCCAGATAGACGATCGTTCCCCAGCCTGCTTCGCGCCAGATTCCGGTTATAACGTAGATTGGCCGGAAGAAATGCTCCTGCTGCATCAGCAGGTTGGACCCGTAGCCAAACCATTCCCGGACCGTATTGTAAATCCCGCTGAGGGAGAAAATATCGAACGTAATGCCCGCAATGATAACCCAGGACAGAAAATGCGGGATGTAGAGGGCGGTTTGCACGCCTCTTTTCAGCAGGGAATTACGCACTTCATTAATAAGCAGGGACAGCACAATGGGAACCGGAAAGATCAGCACCACCTTCATAAGCCCCAGCAATAAGGTGTTTGTAAAGATGCGGTAGAAATCCGGTGAGTCAAACAGCAGACTGAAATTTTTGAAGCCTACAAACGGGCTGTGCGTGATCCCCTTGAAGATCGAATAGTCCTGAAAAGCGATTACCGAGCCGCCGATCGGGATGTATTTAAAAATAATAAAGAATGCAATACCCGGTATGACCATGAGATAGAGCGGCCAGCATTGTCTTATATTTTGAATGAGCCCTGATGCCTTGTTCATTGGGGATTCCCTCCACCCTTTCTCTGTCGTAAGCCTGGCAGCGGCAGAAGAAAGGCGCCGCATAAGGGCGCCCTTCTGCCACAGATAAACGGATCATGCTGCTTTACTGATGAACCCTCGCGTACCATTCACGCGCTTTTTCCGTAACCTCAGTACCGCCGGATTTGTACCACTTGTCGACAAACTCATCGAATTTCTCAATCGGATAAGTGCCGATCACAATTTTGGTTGCATATTCGTACCATAGCGTGTTGTTCTTGATGTCCGGGTAGTTGTCATACACGCTGCTCGGCAGGCCATCCCCGCCGATAACCTTGACGTACTGCTGGGATTCCTCCATGTTGCGCGCAGCCTGCTCGTATTGCCACATATCGTTGTCTGAGCCGTTCTCCAGAATCAGCTTCTGGGCAAATTCCAGATCAGCGAACTGGTTGAACGGGTTCAGCCGGTTCTGCTGGACGCTGCGGTCTTCCGGCAACATGATTTTTTTACCGTTCTCCACCTTGTAGTGCATGCCCTCAAGGCCCCAGCGGAGGTCAGACCACTTGGACTGGTCGGCAAGCTCATCCAGCAGCTTCAGGCTGGCAATCAGATGCTCCTCATCCTGCTGGGCACTGACGACCCAGGCCGGGCTGCCTGTACGCTTGGTCGAGATAAAGCCTTTGCCTTCATACCCTGGTGCTTCCAGAACCGGAAGGACGGAATAGTCAGCCTTGGCGCCGGTTGCCTGCTCAATGCTGGCGAGGAAGCCATAGACCCCTTCACCCCAGTGGTAGTAGTTGCCCACAACGCCGGAATAGATTTTCCCGTCCCAGGCAGACTTATCGTTCAGGAACGTTTCCTGATCGAGCAGCTTATCCTGATACAGCGTATGAATAAAGGCCAGGGCATCCTTCATATTCTGTGTAACCGCGGCGTAAGTCAGCTCCCCGTCGTACACATCCCAGTCGGGGTAGCCCTCAACAATCGCTACACCGTATTCATTGAACAGGTGATCCATCCAGCGGGCATTCTCACGGCCGCCGGTCGGAACCTCGTCCGCTTTGCCGTTGCCGTTCGGGTCCTGATCCCTAAACGCTTTCAGTACCTTTACGTATTCTTCCTGTGTCGTTGGCATCTGCAGGCCCAGATTATCCAGCCAGTCCTTGCGGATCAGTCCTGTTGTTTTCTCATAAGCATTCACACTGGGAATCCAGTAAATATGCCCCTGTCCGGTAGGATCATTCGCTTTGATTACATTCCAGACATCCTCCGGAACCAGCTTCCACATATTCGGGGCGTATTCCGGCAGCAGCTCGGTCAGATCGGCAATGGCGCCGTTCTTGGCCAGATCGTTCTCAATCCCGTTCCATGGCTGGAACAGATTCGGAATTTCGCCTGCGGCAATTTTCAGGTTCAGCTGGTTGAGGTACTCGGTACCGCCGTTCCATTCCACATAGGGGCTGATCACACCCACGCCTAATCTTTCTGCATAATCCTTATACAGCGGGCTGTCTTTATCAATGCCTTTAAAGCCGCTGTTCACCCACCAGACATTCAGATCAACGGTCTTTGCACTGTCTGTTCCGTCTGTGGCCGGAGTATCTGCAGCGGCAGTAGCCGCTGCCCCGTCCGCCGGAGTACCGCCCGGGGCACCATTTCCGCTGTTGCCGTTCGAGCCGCAGGCTGAGAGTATGCCGATGCTTAACATTCCGGCCAGGGTAAGGTTAAATAATTGCTTGCGTGAAACCATCTGTTATCCCCCTCATACTTAGGAAATCTAATGCGTATCCGCTTGGTTAGCTATTTCTTCGAATCCGCTTACCTAAAGGATATAGTAACGCTTACATTTGTTAAACCGGGAGATTTAAGGGGGTCACTAGGGCATTTTTACGGTTTATTGCTGTACTGAGAAATAATCGAAATCAGCATGCCTGCGCCCGCCTGACAGATCCTGGACGCACAGGCCTACGAAGGTTCCCGTAAAGCCCCAGGAACGGAAATAGCCGTTCTCGCCTATGGTCGCGGCTTCATCGGACAGCCTGCCGGCATCCAGCTTGGGCCCTATGCTCTGCCACTCCTCCCCGTCAAGCGAATAATAGAATTGAAGCCCCGGTCCGTCAAAAACAACCTTCAGTCCGAGCCGTGTGATTCCGTTCAGAGCCAGCGGCTCCTGAAGACATTCATCATAACGCCCCTGCACCGTAGAGCTGAGCTGAAGAACCGTACCCTTCTCCTCATCTGCAGTCATATGCAGATAATAATTGCTTTCAGTGTTGTAATACGCAACCAGTCCGGCCATTTGCTGAAAGTGCTCAGGCTGAAATTCCATGCAGGTCTCAAAAGAGGCATGAAAGGACTCCAGCCGTCTGGCTGCAAGGCTCTGGCGGTGCAGCGAATTCAGGGACTCCCGCCCCTGCAGCCGCAGCCAGCCCGGGCGTTCAGTGAGCGACAGCCAGCTCCCGTCCGGATAATCGCGGAGCGTGCTGAGGTGAACAGACAGCCGCTCAGACTCAAAAGGATCACAGGCTTCTTCAGCCGCGAACACATGCGGCGGCAAATCCGGCGGCTGGACCGCTGTCTGCGGACTCATGGCAGGGTCTGCTACTCTAAGCCATCCATCTTCCGTCCAGCTGCAGCGCTGGAGTGCCGTCTCCCGTCCCAGGCTGC